>CAYWBJ010000361.1:0-48391 GCA_964456165.1 uncultured Gemmatimonadaceae bacterium
CCCTACCACCCCTGCTGGTGGGTCACCGCGATTCGCGGCCCGCAGCTGGGCTCGACGGCCTTTCTGGACCCTTCCTCGAGTACGGCCACGTCGGCGAGCAGGGCACTCACTCCGCCCTGAGCCGCCGCCTGCGCCTGCTGCGCTGGATCGGCCTGTTCCGCAAGACCGGCCGCCGCAAGCTACAGCTGCATCGCGCCGAGATGGCCGAGTCCGAGCGCATCGCCGCCTCCTGGCGCAACAACACTGACTGGGGTCTGGGAACGCTGGAGATATTCGACATCGATGTGAAGGTCGAGATCGACCCTGGTTTCGCCGCCGCCGCCGCTGCCCTGGAGCTGGAGAAGGGCGACCGGAAGGTGATCTTCTTCCCCACCCACCAGAGCCTCCTAGATCATCCGGTGATGTACCACCTCCTGCAGTCGCCCGAGATGATGGCGGCCATGGGCTGGCAGGAGCCGGTGCCCTGCGTGCTGTTCTCTCGCTCGCAGCTGATGGACCCCACCAGCTTCAGGATCGGCTCCAGGCAGTTCTCCCTGATCGGGCTGTCGCCGGAGCTGACCGACCGCCTGCTCGAAGAGGTGGACGGCTACGTCATCGCCGACCGCTCCCGCGATGCCGGGAACCCAATCCAGACTTTCGCCAAGCTGCTGGAGAAGCGGCCGGGCGTGATCTACGGGGCCGGCACCACCGCCGCTTTCGGGCTGCAGGTGCTGCCCATCCAACACGCCTTGTTCGCCCACCTACCGGCCGACGTGGTAATCGTCCCGATGGTCTTCCGCGGCGTGCACGCCCTCTGGGCCAAATGCCCCAAGGGCAACCTGGCGATCAATCCCGGAGTGGTAGAGGTCGTCGTGTCACCGCCGGTCGTGGGGGCGACGACGCTGCTGCCCCGCAAGCGCACCCTGCGGACCCAGCTCGAGCCGGCCACCCTGTTCCAGGCCATGCACATCGCCTCGCTGCTGGACCCCGAGCCGGTCTGAGAGCTCAACCGTCCGCTTCGAAGAGCTCGACCTGCCCGTACTCCCCGTCGTAGCCCGGGGTGATCTCCACTCGTCCGCTGCGCATCCTGGTAATACCCTGGGCGACGCGGTCGTCGCTGCAGCGTTCGATGGCGCCGGGAGCCGCGTGCCGCAAAATCTCCAGTTCCGGTCCCAGCTCCGCCACCAGCGCGTCGCAGACCCGCCGCACCCGCTTGCTGCGCGCCCCTACCCGCAGCGCGCCGCCAACGACTTCGGGCAGCGGCACGAGCCGCTCGTACCCGTCCCGCGCGGCGACCGCGGCCGCCGCGGCTACCGGCCGGTCCGCCAGCTCGCCGATGCGGTTCACGACGCCAGTGGTGAGCTGGCGCCCGCATGCCGGGCAACGCCCTGCGGCCGCCCTGGTCTGCTCCGGCGTGAACCGGACACCGCATTTCCGGTGCCCGTCCAGGTGGTACTTGCCCTCCTCCGGATACATCTCCAGGGTACCGGCCAGCCCCCCGTGACGCTGCAGGGCGCTGCGGATCGCAAAAAAGGACAGCTCGGTATCGAAGCAGGTAGCCTCACGGCCCAGCATTTGGGGCGAATGGGCGTCCGAGTTTGAGACCACGGCAAAGCGGTCCAGTGCCCGCACCCGGCGCACCATGGCCGGGTCGGCGGACAGACCGGACTCGATTGCCGCCACTGACGGCAACATGTCCTCGAAACACTCCTCCAGGCTATCGAAGCCGGAGCGGGCGCCCAGCGCTGAAAAGTGCGGTGTCCAGATGTGGGCCGGGATGAGGATCGCCTCCGGACAGGACTCCAGGCAGATCGCCGCCAGATCGCGGCAGTCCAGCTTGAGGATGGGGCGGCCGTCGCCGGCCAGGTTGCCGATGGCGCCCAGGCGCCGGTTCAGCGTCTCGACGGCAGCGAAGTCGGGTAGCGCGACCAGGTTGTGGACCTTGCGGCTGCGTCCCGCCTTCTTGTAGATCGAGCTGATCTCGGTCGTCAGGAGGAAGCGGCCACCGTGGCAGGAACCGGGCAGCTCGGCCTCCACCTCGGAGCGCCAGGGATCCTTCAGTCCCAGCAGACCGGGCTCGGCCGGCGCAAGTTTTTCCCGCAGCTCGGCGAGCCAGGCGGGATGGGTGAAATCGCCGGTTCCCACCACGCCGAGCCCCTTCAGCGCTGACCAGCGGTAGAGGTTTTCCGGGTTCAGGTCGCGACTGGTGGCGTAGGCGTACCGCGAGTGCAGGTGGATGTCGATCGCGAACCGCATGCTCCTCCCGACGGTTACAATAAGACAACCCGCGCCGACTTGCGATCGACCCGGGTTGTCTGCGGTGGAGGAGATGGACGAAAAGCGCTGGAACTAGTAAGGTCAGGAAGGCGCGGCCGGGACAGCCACTTCGCGGGCAATAACCGCCTCGGCAACCGTCTTCCCAACACACGGTGACCCTGTCGCCGCTGTCGTAGGCCTTCTCGATTTCCAGGCTCTCTGTCTTCATGCCCACGTCCCCGATGTCGTAGTCGTACTGCACACTCTACCCATCCCATCAACTCTTTGCGAAATTCCTTGAGCGATTTTCTGCACCCCAAGCCAGCGAGCGAGGAGGAGTTCGTGACAACCACCAGAGCAGCCCTGATCGGCTGCGGCAACATGGGCCGCGGCCACGCTCTCCTGGCCCCCAAGCTGGGCATCGAACTGGTCGCCCTCTGCGACAACGTCGACGCTGCCGCGCAGCACCTCCAGCAGGAGATAGGGGTCGGGGCCGTCACCAACGTCGAGCGGGTGATGGAGAACGACGGCATAGAGCTGGTCATCATCGCCACCCACCACGACGCCCACCACCCCCTGGCCCTGGCCGCCGCCGCCGCCGGCAAGCACATACTGGTCGAGAAACCGCTATGCCTGCGCTACGAACAAGCCGTGGAGGTCGCCGAGGCAGTGGAGCAGGCAGGAGTCAAGCTGGTAATCAACTGCAAGTTCCGCATCAACCCGACGGTGCAGAAGGTGCGCCAGCTCCTGCCGCGACCACGCATCAGCCACGGGCAGCTGGCGATGGACACCACGGGCGCATCGCGTCCCCGGGGTGGCTGGATCTGGCACCCGGACGACGGCGGCGGCCTGCTCATCAGCACGGCGGTCCACACCGTCGACCTGCTTGCCTACGTGATGAACAGCCGAGCCGAGCGCGTCTACGCCGAGGGCCGCGTCTTCGGCGACGACAAGGGCGAAACCGGGTCACCGGACGGGCTCACCGGCACCATCGCCTGGGAGGGCGGCGGCATCTCGACGGTGATCAGCTGCGATCAGGGCTTCAGTCCGCCCCTGGGCAAGTGGTTCTGCAATTTCATGGATGGTGAGCGCACCGCCACCCTTACCGACCACGTCAACCGGGCCGACTTCGGCGGCTGCGAGCTCGACTACCTCGACGCCACCGAGCTGCCCGAGCAGGAGCTGGTGCAGCACACGATGCTGGCCAACCTGCTCGCGGCCATCCGCACCGGCGGCGACACCCTCTGCGACGCCCGGGCCGGTGCCCACGCCGTAGCCATCTGCAACGCCCTGGAGGAATCGGCGCGCACCGGCACGCCGGTGGACGTGCGCCGGGACTGATGCTGCTGAGCACGCCTACCCGCCTGCTCTGGCTCAATGCCGGTGATGCATCGCCCGCGGCTCTGATCGATGACGTTCGAGTCGAAGCCCTCGCCGCCAACGACGAGACGACTGTCGCCTGCCTGGCTGGCGGCGAGATCGCGGCCGTAGCGTCCGACGGCGCCGTCGCCGCAGGCTACTACGCGGACATCGACCTGGCGGTCGAGTCGGCCCTGATCCTGGCGGCGGACCCGCTCGAGCTGCTGCTGGGCACCGCCGAAGCCCGCATCTTCCGCTTCGCCCCCGACCGCGCTATCTCCCCCTTGGACGGATTCGACCAGCTCGACTGCCGCCCCAGCTGGTATACCCCCTGGGGCGGTCCGCCCGCCGTCCGCTGCCTCGCCCGCAGTGGCGGCCACAGCCACGGCGACCACGACTGGATCTATGCCGACGTCCACGTCGGCAGCATCATGCGCTCCCCGGATCACGGCACCACCTGGGAACCTGTCACCCCCGACCTGCACGAGGACGTCCACCAGGTGGCCACCACCCCGGCCCGGCCGGCCGCCGTCTACGCCAATACCGCTGACGCCGTCTACGTCAGCGCAGACCACGGTACCACCTGGACCCACCGCGCCACCAACCTCCCTCAGCGCTACGGCCGCGCCCTCGCCGTCCACCCCCACCACCCAGACATCCTCCTCGCCTCCACCAGCCGCGGCCCCCACCAGCAGGTCGACGCTCGACTCCACCGCAGCATCGATGCCGGCCTGACCTGGACCCAGGTCGCCGGCCGCTTCCCCCCCAGCAGCCAGAATAACATCGACACCTTCCACCTGACCTTCGACAGCCATGGAACCGCCTGGTGTGCCGTCGACGATGCCTTGTACGTCAGCAGAGATAGCGGGGAAAATTGGGCCGTCGCCTGCGAGCTGGACGAACCTATTGAGCTAATCGCCTGCTCGTAACTCCCAAGGTTGGTTCCGCTTCGGTCGCAGACTCCCCTTCCCATGTGGAGAGTCGACGGGTACACCCGCCAGGTTAGGGGGACAATGCCCACCCGGGATTTCACGAGCCATTGCAACCGAGGCCCCGGCCGCCCCTCGCACCATCTTTCGGCCTGCAACAAACCCTAATCAAACGGCCCAATCGACCGCAGGTACTCAGCGCTCTTGCCAACCGCGTCTTCCGGTCCCGCCACCCCCGCAAACGCCTGATGCACCGTCACATACCCCTCGTACCCCACCGCTGCCAACCCCTCCATGATCGACGCGAAATCGACCCCCCCCACTTCCCACATCGGCAGCTGGTCGAACTGCACCGACCCATGATTCCAAGTCGCCAGCGCGGTGTCGCCGCCGGAATGGATGCGGTGATTCTGCAGGTAGACGTTGAAAAGGTGGGGCGCAAACGCCCGGATGACTTCGGCGCCGTATGGCTGACCGCACAGCTCCAGGTTGGCCGGCTCGTAGATGATGCCGAAGTTGTCGCGGCGGACGCGACCGATGACGTCGAGGGCGGCTTCGACTTCCTCGAACAGGCTGCGGGTGTGGCATTGATGGGCCAGTCGCATGCCGCGCTCGCCGGCCTCGTCGGCCGCGCGCTGCGCCCAGGTGATGTCCTCCTCCCGCTTCATGCAGATCCGCAGCAGGTCCGCCTCTAGCGTCGCGGCCAGGTCCAGGTAGGGAGTGATGTTGCGCAGGGCCTGAGGGCCCTCGTCATCGGAGTTTTCCGGAATCGGGAAGTCACCGGTGACCATGGAGACTGCCAGCCCGCGCCGGCGCAGCCCTTCTCCTTCGCTCCGCACCGTGGCGGCCGGCGTCTGGATGCCCAGCTGCGAGGCCCGCATGCAGACGGCACGGTAGCCGTGGGCTGCCGCCAGGTCCGCCAGTTCGCCCAGCCCCATAGAGGCTTCGCGCTTGGCCTGGAACTTCTCCACTACCCGAACCGACAGTGACAGCTTCATGTTTTCCTCTCAGGCATCAAGGGCGCGGCGGACCGCCAAGATGTTGTTGAAGTTGTGGGCGACGCCGGCGGTGAGCTAGCCGATCGCCTCCATCTTATCCATCTGCAGGAAGCGCGTTTCCAACCGTGCGCGCTCGACCTCAGCGCGGTCGTGGGCGACGATGTCATAGACGGTGAGCTCCGGCAGCTCTTCTTCGGTGTAGCCGAGAAGCTCGAAGAAGGCCGGGTTGGCCTCAAGCAGATTCAGGGTCGCAGCATCCATCAGGCCGATGCCGTCGGCGCTCGGTTGCACCACCGCCCGGTAGCGGGCCTTTGACTCGCGCAGCGCCTCACCTGCGTCGACGGCTGCCACTTCGCCATTGCCACGCTGGCGTCCCACGACAGGACCGTTACCCTTCTTTCTGTTGCCTCTTGCCAACCTGCCCGGAGCTAGCGGATACCCCCGCTCTCGGCTATCCGCTTATATTCGGTTGAATTTTCTTTGGTTGAATTTTCCGGAGATCCCGTTGACCAGTCAGACACCGCCACCACCCACCTGGGACCTTGCCGATCTCTACGCCGCCGTCGACGACCCGCAGCTGCGACACGATATGGAGGAGATTGGCCAGAAAGCTAGCCAATTCGCCCACACATACAAGGGGACGATCGCCGTGGAGGGGCTGGCGGCATCCCACCTGCGGACGGGGCTGGACGACTACGAGGCCCTCCTGCGGCTGGGCCTGCGACCCCAGGCCTACGCCATGCTCCACTATTCGACCGATACCAATGATCCGGCGCGCGGCGCCCTGCTGCAGCGGACGCGCGAGTTCGGCAGCAGCATGGCTGCCCTCCTCGTGTTCTTCGATCTCGAGATCGGCCAGATTCCGGATGCAACCTACGACGCCGTCGTCGCGGCGGCGGACCTGGAACCATACCGCCATTACCTGGAGCAACAGCGCCGCCTCGCCGCGCACAACCTGTCCGAACCGGAAGAGCGGGTGCTGGCGGAGACGGCCAACGCCCGCGGCAACGCCTTCGGCCGCCTCTTCACCGAAGTGCACGGCCGCGCCCGGTACCAGCTGCAGCTCGACGGCGAGACGCAATCGATGACCCAGAGCCAATGCCTGGCCCTGCTGCACGACGTCGACCGCAGCACCCGCCGCACTGCCGCCGCCGCGCTCACGGCCACGCTGCGTGAGAACGCCCACACCTGCACCTTCATCTACAACACCCTGCTGCACGAGAAGGACGTCCTCGATCGCCTGCGCCGATTTCCCCGGCCAGAGGCCAGCCGCCACCTGGACAACGAGCTGGACGCCGAGGTCGTCGCCACCATGACCGGCGTCTGCGTCGACAACTACGCCATCGTCGCCGACTATTACGACCTCAAGCGCCGCCTCCTCGACGTCGACGCCCTGACCCATTACGATCGCTACGCCCCGATCGCCGGCAGCGAGAGCGAGGTCTCGTTCGAGCGCGCCCGGGAGCTGGTGCTAGCAGCGTTCGCCGACTTCTCGCCCCGCCTGCAAGAAATGGCCGAACCCTTCTTCGCCAAGCGCTGGATCGATGCGCAGCTGGCCGAGGGCAAGCGGGGCGGCGCCTTCTGCGCCGGCGTCACCCCCGATCTACATCCCTACGTCCTGATGAACTACACCGGCCGCCCACGGGACGTAATGACCCTGGCGCACGAGCTCGGCCACGGGGTCCACGACGTGCTGGCCAGCGATAACCACCTGCTCGATTACCGCCCGGTGTTGCCGCTGGCCGAGACCGCCAGCACCTTTGCCGAGATGCTGGTCTTCGACAGTCTAATGGCTGCGCTCGAAACGCCCAGGGAGCGGCTGGCCCTGGTCTGCGGCAAGGTCGAAGACACCTTCGCCACCGTGTTCCGCCAGGTCGCCATGTTCCGCTTCGAGCAGGAGGCGCACCAGGCGCGGCGCGAGCGGGGCGAACTGACCACCGAAGCGTTCAGCGCCCTGTGGCAGGACAACATACAGGCCATGTTCGGTTCCTCCCTGGAGCTGGGTGACGACCACGCCTGCTGGTGGCTCTACATTCCCCACATCATCAGCACCCCCTTCTACGTCTATGCCTACGCCTTCGGCGAGCTCCTGGTGCTGTCCCTCTACGCCCAATACCAGCGGGAAGGGGCCGGCTTCGTCGACCGCTACTTCGACCTGCTCGCCGCCGGCGGCTCCCGCGCGCCCGCCGACCTGGTGGGCACCCTCGGTTTCGACATCGCCGATCGCCAATTCTGGCAGGGTGGCTGCGACCTGATCCGGCGGCGGGTGGAACTGGCAGCCGAGCTGGCGGTCATATGATGATTGACCCGATCCAGAGGATATCGAGATGTGTGGAATAATTGGTATCGTCGGCCGCTGGCCCAGCCACGAGGTCCTGCTGAACGGGCTAAGCCGGCTGGAGTACCGCGGCTATGACTCGGCTGGCGTCGCCACCGTGAACGGGGGCAGCCTGGAGGTGCGGCGGGCCGCCGGCAAGGTAGCCGAACTGGCCCAGCTGTTGGACCGCGAACCGGCACACGGCTCGACCGGCATCGCCCACACGCGCTGGGCCACCCACGGCCGGCCCAACGTGACCAACGCCCACCCTCACGTCGATTCGAGCGGCCGCATCGCCCTGGCTCACAACGGCATCATCGAGAACCACGCCGCGCTCCGCGCCCTGCTCGAAAAACAGGGGATCGAGTTCAGCTCCGAGACCGACACCGAGGCGCTGGTGCAGCTGATCGGCTACTTCTACGAGCAGAGCGGTGAACTGCTCGAGAGCGTGCGCCGCGCCCTCTTCGACGTGGTCGGCACCTACGGCATCGCCCTCATCTGTTCGGACCATCCCGACACTCTGATCGCCGCCCGCCGCGGCAGTCCCCTGATCGTCGGCGTCGGCGAGGGTGAATACGTGGTCTCCTCCGACGGCAGCGCCATCGTCGAGCAGACCAGCAACGTGGTCTATCTCAACGACAACGAGATCGTCAGCCTCGGCGATGGTGGGATGCAGGTTACGACGATCGATTCGGTGCCGGTGCATAAGGAGATCGACGTGCTCGAGATGTCGCTGGAGGAGATCCAGCTCGGCGGCTACGAGCACCACATGCTCAAGGAGATCTACGAACAGCCCGAGTGCCTCCGCAACGCCATACGTGGCCGGCTCAACCAGCGCGACGGCGAGGTGGTGCTGGGCGGCCTGAACGATTTCCAGCGCGAGCTCGCCCGCTGCACTCGCCTCATCCTCACCGGCTGTGGCACTGCCTGGCACGCCGGCCTAATCGGCGAATTCCTCTTCGAAGAGCTGGCCCGCGTGCCGACCGAGGTCGAGTACGCCAGCGAGCTGCGCTACCGCAACCCGCTGATCGAGAACGACACCGTCGCCATCGCCATCAGCCAGTCCGGCGAGACCGCCGATACGCTGGCGGCGATGCGGGAGATTCGCACCAAGGGGGCCATTGTCCTGGGCGTCGTCAACGCCGTCGGCTCGACTATCGCCCGGGAGACCGAGGGGGGCGTCTACCTGCACGTGGGGGCCGAGATCGGCGTCGCCAGTACCAAGGCCTTCACCGCCCAGGTCGCGGTCCTCGCGATGATGGCCATCGACATCGGCCGGCGGCGACACCTGTCGGCCGAGCGCCGCATCGAGCTGCTCGACGAGCTTGCCCGGCTGCCGGACAAGGTCGAGGAGGCGCTGAAACTCGACGGCCAGATACAGGCTTTGGCCAACCGTCTAGCCGACCGCGAGAACTGGCTCTATCTGGGTCGGGGCGTGAGTTTCCCGGTGGCGCTGGAAGGGGCCCTCAAGCTCAAGGAGATCAGCTACATCCACGCCGAGGGCCTACCGGCGGCCGAGATGAAGCACGGGCCAATCGCCCTCATCGATGACCAGATGCCGGTCGTGGCGGTCGCCCCGCGCACTCACGTCTACGACAAGGTGATCTCCAACATCGAGGAGGTGCAGAGCCGCAGGGGTCAAGTGGTCGCCGTGGCCAGCGAAGGGGATTCGGAGCTCGAGCGGCTGGCCGAGGAGGTGCTCTACGTCCCGTCCACCTTGCCGCTGTTGACGCCGATACTGACGACGATCCCGCTGCAGCTGCTCGCCTACCATGCCGCCATCATCCGCGGCCACGACGTAGACAAACCCCGCAACCTGGCCAAGAGCGTCACTGTCGAATAGGCCGTGGTCGCCGCGCCCGTCATCTACGAGGACCACGGCTGGTCCTCCCTCCTGCCCCTGACCTACAGCCGCAGCACCATGCAGCTGACCTGCGGAAGCCGAAGCCTGCTCGACCGGTTGGCGCGCCTGGCCGCGCCAGCCGGCCTCTGGTGCCGTGCCGAGCTGGCCACCCTGGTCGCCGAGCAGACCGGCCTGGTCGTCAACCGGCCCGTCGCCGCGCCAGCCCTGTTCCTCAACGGTCGCGGGATCTGGTGGCAGCTGCCCGAGCACGCCGCCGATGAGGTACCCTGGGTGGGCACCATCGGCGGCGGCGACAGGGTCGGCGGTCGCGTCGTCTGCCTCTTCGCCGACGCCGAGCTGACAGCATCGTTGACACCGGAGGCACTGGCTGATCCCACCCGGCTCGACGAGCTGGTCGGGGGCTGCAACCGCCGCGACGTCACCGGCTGCGTCGACATGATCGACTGGCCGTGGCAGCTGGTCGGCGCCAACCGCCGTTGCCTGCTGGCCGACTGGGAGGCCGCAGGCGCTGGCCGATCGCGGACCGGCCAGGTCGACGGCGGCGCGCATCTGCTCGCCCCGGATGCCATCAGCCTCGGCGCCGGCAGCCGCGTCAAGCCCGGCGCCGTGATCGATGCCGAGCTGGGTCCTGTGATCATCGACGACCGGGTTACCGTGATGCCCCACGCCTACATCCAGGGGCCCTGCGCGATCGGTAATGACGCCTTGGTGCAGCCTGGCACGGTGGTTCACGAGGACACCGCCATCGGCGCCCACTGCAAGATTGGGGGCGAGATCGAGGCCAGCATCATCCAGGCCTTCAGCAACAAGCAGCACGACGGCTTCCTCGGGCACAGCTACGTCGGCTCGTGGGTCAACATCGGAGCCGATGCGGTCACCAGCGACCTGAAAAACACCTACGGCACGGTGCGCGTGCCGATCAATGGCCGCGCCGTGGACAGCGGCGAGCTCTTCCTCGGGTCGATCATCGGCGACCACGGCAAGATCGGCATCGGCGTCAACCTGCCAACCGGCGCCGTAGTCGGATTCGCCAGCAATGTCCTAGTAACCCGCTGTCCCGCGTTTGTGCCCAGCTTCTCCTGGCTCGACGGCGGCGGCGGCGCCTGCGACCTGGACCGGGCGGTGGCAGTGGCGATGCGGATGATGCAGCGGCGGGGCCAGCGGTTGAGCGCGGCCGAGGAGGAGGTCTTTCGCGCCATCCCGGAACTGGCGACCGAACTGGAGCAGCCAGCGTGACCGGCTCCGACCGCGCCGGCCGCCGGGGCCGCACCGCGGCCCGGTTCTCCTGAGCGAGGGCATCCGCCCATGTTATCCGGGTCCGAGGTCACCACGCACCAGATCATCTGCGCCAATTCCAGCGGCATGCACGCGGTCCACAGCGGCAGCGTCGACCTGGTGATCACCTCGCCTCCCTACCCCATGATCGAGATGTGGGATGCCACCTTCGGAGCCGGAGACCGGGAGGTGGATCGTGCCCTGCGAGATGGAGACGGCGGTCGCGCCTTCGCCGCCATGCACGGCCAGCTCGACCCGGTGTGGGCGGAGTGCCATCGCGTCCTCGCCGAAGGCGGTATGCTCTGCCTGAACATAGGCGACGCCACCCGCTCGCTGGGCGAGGACTTCCGCCTGTACTCCAACCACAGCCGCATCCTGCACCGGCTCCTGGAGATCGGCTTTAGCGCCCTGCCCGATATCCTCTGGCGCAAGCAGACCAACGCCCCCAACAAGTTCATGGGCTCGGGCATGCTGCCGGCCGGCGCCTACGTCACCCTTGAGCACGAGTACATCCTGATCCTGCGGAAGGGGCCGCGACGGGCGTTCACCACCGCGGCGGCAAAAGCGAACCGGCGGCACAGCGCTCTGTTCTGGGAGGAGCGCAACCTCTGGTATTCCGACGTGTGGACCGACCTGAAGGGGACAGGACAGGAGCTGACCACGCCGGGTCTGCGACGGCGCAGTGCCGCCTTCCCCTACGAGTTAGCCCACCGCCTCATCTGCATGTTCTCGGTGCGCGGGGACCGCGTAATCGACCCGTTCCTGGGTACGGGAACCACCATTTTCGCGGCCATGGCTAATGGCCGTCACAGCGTTGGCTACGAGCTCGATGGGGCATTTTTGCCCGAGCTGGAGGCGGCAGTCTCAGGCCTGCCCGAATTTGCCCGTGGCCATCTCGATGCCCGAGTGCAGCGGCACCGCGATTTCATCGCAGCGCGCGAGCAATCCCACGGACCGCTGAAGTACCGCAACCGAAACCACGACTTCGCGGTGATGACGCGACAAGAGACTGAGATCAGCCTCCACCACGTGGCGGCGATGGAGCATCGCGGGGAAGGTGTGTTCGCGGTGGAGTACGAGCAGCAGTCGCTGGGCTGAGCCGGTTGCCGCCGGCTCATGACTGGCCTAGCCAGCGGCGCCCCGATCGTCGGCGTCGGCCCGGTTGGCGACGGTAATGCCGACCGCCACCAGTGCCACGCTGACCAGCAGCATCCCGGTCAGCTCCTCATCCAACAGCCAGGCGCTCAACAGCACGCCGCAGATCGGGGTAGCGAAGCTGAAGGCACCGAGCCGGCTGGCGCTGTGCCTCCGCATCAACGACACCCAGATGATAAAGCAGAGGCCGGCGACCACCAGCCCCTGGTAGAGCAGGGCACCAATCACCGGACCGGACCAGACGTAGGTCGCATCCCGCTCGAACCAGAGGCTGAGCAGCGCAAACACCGGCAGGGTGGGCACGGCCTGCCAGAACAAGACCGGGTATGGTCCCAAGTCCTGCACGAGCCGCTTGAGCACCACCTGGCGCATCCCCAGCAGAACGGCGCTGGCCAGCACCAGCGCGTCGCCGTATAGAGAAGCCTGCAGGGTCAGCGCATCGCCAAAGACCAGGACGATGCCGGCGAAGGCCAACACCAGACCCAGCAGCCGGCCCCCGTTGCGCCGGTCGCCCGGCACGAAGAAGTGGGCACCCACCGCCACGAAGATGGGATGGGCGCAGATCATAACCGTGCTGCGGCTGGCGGTGGTGTAGTCGGTGCCGATGTGGAGCAGGCTGATCTGGGAGAAGAAGATCAGGGTGAGCAGGGCCATCCCCGGCCACTGGTCGCGGCGCAGCCGCAGGCTGATGCCGGTGACCAGGACCACAGAGAGGACGACGGCGGTGCCGAGGACGAAGCGGATGACGGCACTGGCCATCGGCGGCACACCCTGCAGCCCCATCTTGATGAAGACGGCGTTGCCACCCCAAAGCAAAGCCGCCAGCAGGGCTATGCTGGCGGCTTGAAGGCCGAGACGTTCGTTGCGGATCCCGCGCGGGTCGGTCAATCGATCACGCGGGCGTACTCGATGTAGTCTAGGTCGGGGAAAATCTTCTTCAGGTACGAGTTACCCTTCTTGCCGATCTGCTGCTGGTTCGGCTTCTCGCCGTAGCCGCTGTGGATCGCATCGACCACTTCCATGCCCTGGGTCACGCGGCCGAAACCGGCGAAACCCTGACCATCGAGATAACTGTTGTCCTTGAAATTGATGAACATCTGCGTGGTCCGGGTGTTCGGCCCGCGGGTGGCAAACGTGATGACGCCCCGCTCGTTGCTCTGCTTCACCGGGTCGTCAGGAATCGTGGCGTCGACCCAAACGGCGGTCACGTCCGGATCACCATGAAACCCGAACTGGGCCATGAAATTGGGGATGACGCGGAAGAACCGGCACTCGGTGTAGAAGCCGGCGGCGACCAGGTTGTAGAAGCGATCAGCGCCGTGGGGCGCCAGGTCGCGGTCGACCGAGACCACGAAGCTGCCCTTACTGGTCCTGAACTCCACGTCGAACTTGTCCGGCGCTGTCTGGTTCATCACCGGGTTCTTGGGGTCACTCAAGGCGTCCTCGTCTACGGCTCCGGGTTGACCGCTGTCGCCACCGCCACAGGCATTGATAGCCAGGAGCAGAAGCAGCGAACTGGCCCATCTCGACAGCTTTTTCATCGGTAAGATCCTCCTCGAAAGATACTCGGCGTTTAAAGCTCCTCTACCGCCTTGCGCAGGGCCTCGGCCGTGAGCCCGAAATGGGTCCAGGTCTCGAGGAAACCCTCGGAAGGCGCCGTGGACGGGTCGGTGATGCCCAGATGGGCGCGCGGCAGGGTCGGCGCCGCGGTGGCCACCAGCCCGGCAAAGCCGCGCAGTCCAGTGGCCGGCGTGCCGATGAGGCCGTCCTCGATCGTCGCGACGCCCTGGTCGTAGGGGGCGATGAGTTTCTCGAGCGCCCCGGGCGACAGCGGCAGACCGTTGACGAGATGCACGTCGACCGGCGTGCCGTCGGCAGCCAGCGCGCCGGCCGCCTCGCCGGCGAGAAAGGCCGGCGCGCCCAGCGCCAGGATCGCCCGGCGGGCGCCCGCGGTATTCCGGTAGGTGGTCACCGGCTCCCACGCCGCGTCGGGCTCCCACAGCGCCCCGCCATCCTGTTTCTCCAAAATGGGGATGCCGTCGTCCCGCGGCACGCCGATGACGTGGCCGCCGTAGTGGGCGGCAAGGTCGACCACGGCCAGAAAGGCGGCGCGAGCGTCGGCCGGCGCGTAGAAGCGATGCAGATAGGGCAGGTAGGTCAGCCCGACGTTGATCCAGTCCAGGCCCCAGCCGGAGAAGTGGTCGCGGCCGGTGGCGGCACCGACATGGGAGAGGTGGAAGGTGACATTGAGGCCCTCGTTGGCACCGCTAAGGTTGCGCTGATAGCGCCACAGGTCGAAGCCTTCGCGGGCAATGCCCTCGAAGAAAGCGGCAAAGGTCGAGAACACGGTCAGCTGCGGCCCCCGGTTGGCCATGGCCAGGCCGTTGGCCATCAGCGCGGCAGCCTGCTCCTCGATGCTCATCTCGAACTGGTGATCGGGGGCGAGGAAGCCGCGGGCCTTGCCCAGCTTGGTGGAGGCGTCCAGATCACAGCTGACGACGAAGACCTCGTCCGGATGCGCCGCGGCGACGGCGGCGTAGGCGGCCTCGGAGCCAGCGCGCGGGCTTTTCGACGTGCCCGCTGCGGGCAGCTCAACCCCGGACAGCGCCGCTTTGTCAAGCGCGAGATTCGCCGACCCGGAGGCCGGCCGCGCCGCGGTGACGACGCGGCGCTGACCGCGCGCCCCGATTGCGGCCAGGGCCGCCTGCTGCGCCGCGGTCTGCTGCATCATCGGGTTGGCCAGAACCTCGGCTTCCTCCCGATCCTTCATGTGGCCGTCGTGGTGGCCCTCACCCCCCGGCAGGCCATTGACCAGGAACAGACACTCCAGCATCGGACCCACGTCGCGGTAGCTCATCAGCGACCCGGGAATCCACACGTCCGTGTCCATGGCCACGCCCTGTTCGGCGGCGAACGCCTCGACCTGCGCACCGATCCCGTGCTGGCCGGCGAAGGTGCTCAGATCGACCCGCCCCCCGTCTGCAGAACTGAAGCCGGTCGGGTAGATCAGGGACGGACGGCCTTCCCGCGCCAAGCCTCGCGCCTGGCCGTAGGCGGCGTGCAGCGATGTCAAGTCGTGCAGCGAGGGGATCTCGATGATGTTGACGCCCAGGCTGGAGATGATGGGCCTGGGGTCCTTGTCCATAATGCTGGCGGTGGTGCCGGAGAGCTGGATGCCGTTGCGGTGCATCACGAAAGTGATCGGCGCGCCCAGCGCGTCGGCGCCGTTGAAGCCGTCCAGTGCCTGCCCCGAGATCCAGCCCGCGTCGCCGCAGTGGGCGATCACCCAGGCGTCGGAGCCATGTCGCGCGCGCTTGCCGAGTGCCTGTCCCACCGCCACCGGGATCATCACGCCGAGACGGCCGCCGTTGAGCTGCGTCCCGCCCGGGAGCCAGGCGACGTGGCCGGGGATGTCGAGGCCGCGGCGGAAACCGTCGACGACCGCGTCGGCGTCGACGAATCCCAGTGCCGCCAGTGCCCCGTAATAGCCGATGCTGGTGTGAGCGTGCTCGATGGTGAAGTCGACCCGCTCGTAGTCGCAGGCGGTCATGGTCAGGAGCAGCGGCGGGATGAGCTCGAGGCCGCCGCCGAGGTGGTCGAGCTCGCCGATGGTGGCCAGCTGCGCCAGCGCGCGGACGGCGGTGCGCGCCGCCTCCACCTGCAGCCCCTCCAGCGCCAGGGCCGACTCGTCGGAGAGAGCGGCCTCCACGTCCACCTGCAGCGGCCGCACCTGCGACGTGATACTCGGACCGAGGTAGCGGGCGCCGGCCACCAGTTGGTTGTTGCGTTCCTGCTGTTCGGCTGTGCTGCGGGCAAGGCCCGTCATGGAGGTCTCCTGTTTGGCCGCCCGGCGCTGCCCGACGCGCGACCGCCCCGACGGTTGAGAACGATAGGACAGCCCGCCCGAATCGGCAACCGCGCTGCTACTCGCCGTCGAAGTAGCTGACCCGGTCTTTCTTGCGGAATATGCCCCAGCCGGGCAAGGACTTTGCGAGCACCTTCCCGGAGTCGGGGTACTCAGCCACCTCGTGCTCAATTTCCACGCCCAGCGCCAGCATCACGCACGGCCCGGCGTCGCGGTTGACGAACTTGTGGGCCCCGCGCGGCCCGGTCGGGAAGGCGATGAAGTCGCCGGCGGTCACCGCGATCACACCGCGCGGCGTGATTATAGTGCAGGTGCCTTCGACCAGGTAGAACAACTCTTCGCCGTGATAGTGGAAGTGTTGGGGAAAGGTCGCATTACCCGGCGGCAGCCGGATCAGGCGATAACCCAGGTGACGAGCGCCGACCAGCGCATCGAGCTCCTTGGTCTCCCAGCGGTAGCCCTCGGGGCCGTCGTGCCAGGACCAGGGGACCTCCTGTTCGTTGATGCGGTTGACGTAGATGTCGGCCCGGTCCTCCAGGCACTCGATCAGGCGCTCGCGGGCCTGCTGCAGAACCGAGTGGCCATCACCCACCAGCAGGGCGTCGAACTCCAGCGCCAGCAGCTTGCGCAGCTGCAGCGCCGCCCGCGGCGGGTCGGCCAGCTTTTCGTCCATGAGCAGGGTGAATCGCCCCATCGGCGCGCCCACCACCAGGTCGCCGGCCAGGACCACGCTCAGCCCCGGCCAGTAGAGGGCGAGCTCGCCCGGGCTCTTGCCGTGCTCCAGCTGGATCGCCACCAGTCCGGGGACCAGCTCCTCGCCGTCCTGCAGCAGCCGGTCCGGAGTCGCCGTCATCGACGCGGCATCCGCAGCGTGGGTCGCCACCGCCGCGCCCGTGCGCTCGGCGAAGTAGCCAGCCTCCCGCTCGTGGTCACGGTTGGTGATGACGATCCACTGGGCACCTCCCAGCTCGTCGAGCTGAGCCAGGTCCGAGTCGATCATCGACACCGGGTCGATGAGGACGTTGCCCTCCGGCCGCACCCACAGGTGGCCGTTGAAGTCGATCTGGCGTTCCTGGCTGAACCGCGACCAGCAGTAGAAGCCATCAAGCATCAGCTGTTTCATCGGCGGCCCCCGTTGCCTCCGGCCACACCCCCGCCCGCGGCCAGCACTGCCGTTGCAGCATTCGCCGAAGCGGCCGTCGAACATTTCACGACGACGGCGCGACGGCGCAGCCGCCGCACCAGCAGGCTGAGGCCGGCAATCACGAGCAGGCCGCTGAAGACGGTCGGGTAGTGGGCCATGATGGCCGCTTCCGCCGTCGGTCCCAGCCACGCGGCGAGCAGACCTACCAGCCCGTAGCGGAGTAGGCGACCCAGAACCACACTGCTCAGGAACGCGCCGACCGCCATCCGGAAGACGCCGGCGGAGATCACGAACACCTTCGTGGGATAGGGCGGGGGACTCATCATTGCCAGACTGATGGCCCACAGACCGTGACTCTTGATGCGTTCCTCGATGACATTGCGCCGAGCATGAACCAGGCGTTCAAAGATGCGCATGCCTCCCCTCTGCCCGACCAGGTAAAGGGCCAAACAGCCCAGGGTCGAGCCGGCGACCGTCGCCGCGACCAGCTTGGTGATCGCGACTGAGGTCACCGCATCCACGGTCAGGATCAGCAGCAGCAGATCCGGTCCACCGCCAGTCGGTAGACCGGCCGAATCGATCAGCGCCAGTAGGAACAGGCCGACCAGGCCCAGACCGAGCAGGTAGGGTGTAAGTTGCTGCAGGAATTCGAACTCAGGCATGTCCAACTCATTGAATTGAAAGGATATATGATAACGGTTATTTTCCCTCCGGCAATGACCCTCCTGTCACCGCGCCATCAACCCTCGGACTGAAGCAATGGCCATCCCCACTCGGGCCCAGGCCCTCGATCTGCTGCTGCATTACAACGAAACCGCCTCACTGATCAACCACGCCAGAGCCGTGGAAGCGGTCATGCGCCACATGGCCCGCAAGGCGGGCGAAGACGAGGAGATGTGGGGCATCGTCGGGCTGGTGCACGACCTAGACTATGAGAAGTTCCCCGAGCAGCATTGTTCGAAAACGAAAGAGCTACTGGAGGCCAGCGGTTGGCCCGAAGACTACGTTCGGGCGGTCCTTTCCCATGGCTGGGGCATTTGCACCGACCTGGAGCCACAGACGCCGCTGGAGAAGACGCTCTACACCATCGACGAGCTCTCCGGCTTCGTCTCCGCCTGCGCGCTGGTGCGCCCCTCGAAGAGCGTGATGGACCTGGAGGTCAAGTCGGTGCGGAAGAAGTGGAAGCAGAAGTCGTTCGCCGCCGGCGTCGACCGCGGGGTGGTCGAGAACGGGATCGAGATGCTGGGAACGACGTTCGACGAGGTGACCGGCGAAGTCATCGTTGCCATGCGCGGCGTCGCCGCCGGGATCGATCTGTAGTCAGATTCCGGAGCCGTCGCCACACTCCGCGCTCCGAACCGAGCCGTGTCAGTCCAGAAGTCTCACGCCACCAGGTCGTGCTGGCGCATGTAGTCCTCGACTTCGTCGCCTCCCACGTCGGCCAGCATGTGTCCGTCGATCTCGACACAGGGCGAGGAGTACTGGCCGGACTTGACGACCATCTCCTCGAACTGGCTGCGATCTTTGACGACGTTGCGGTACTCAAATTCCAGCTCGTACTTCTCGAAGACGTTGACCACGCCTCGCGTCCACCATCAGAGAGGGCTGAGGTAGGCGACGATTTTCGGCGCTGGCCTGTTGGGCTGGGTCACTGCAGACTCCGGATCACGTTCGGGCTGTTGAGAGTATATGAGCACCTCGGCCGTGCACAACCCTGCCCAGTACGTGGCCTCAGGATTCGAGAAATTCCTTCAGCGCTCCTAGCCCTTCGCTGATCTCCTCCTGGTCGATCCCCGAGTAGGCCAGGCGGATGTAGCGCTGGGTCTCGCCGGCCACGGCGCGGCCGAAATGCAGGCGCGTGCAGAAGGCCACGCCGGTCTCGTCGAGCACCGACTTGCGGAACTGCTCGTAGTCGTTGGTGCCCCGGCGCTGCATGGCACCTGTGACGTTGGGAAACAGGTAGAAGGTCGCTTCCGGCCGGTAGCAGCTCACCCCGTCGATCTCGTTGAGCCGGTCCACCGCCTCGTCCCGCCGCGCCCGCAGCGTTGCCACGATGGCCTGGTGGCCGGACTGGTCGCCGGTGAGGGCCTCGATCGCGCCGAACTGGATGAAGTGGTTGGAGCAGGACTCGTCGTTGACGTTGAGCTTGGCCATCACGTCGACCACCTCCTGCGGCCCGATCGCTGCACCGAGCCGCCAGCCGGTCATCGCGAACTTCTTCGAGAAGGTATAGAGGATCAGGCTACGCTCCTCCATCCCCGGGAACGAGACGATCGACTGCGGCTCCCCGCCGTAGCGGATGTCGAAGTAGGCCTCGTCCGACAGCACGAACAGGTCGCGTTCGCAGGCCAGTTCCGCCAGCTGCTGCAACTCCTGCCGGGTGGCCACCGCCTCCGACGGGTTGTGCAGGTCGTTGACGATCAGGATCCGAGTCTTGGGCGTGATCGCGACTTCGATCCGCTCCAGGTCGATCTCGAAGTTGCGCTCGCCCTCGACGTAGCCGTAGGGGACCGCCACGCCATCGTGGTACTCGATCTGGGACTCGTAGATCGGATACCCCGGGTTCGGGTAGAGCACCTCGTCGCCCGGGTTCATCAACGCCATGAGCAGCTTGCCGATGCTGGGCTTGCCTCCCGGCTGGATGACCACGTTGTCAATTGTGTAGCCGGTCCCGCGCGGGCCGTTCATATCGGCTGCCAGCAGTTCCCTGAGCTCCGCCAAGCCGTAGTTGGAGCAGTAGCCGGTCTTGCCGTCCCGCATCGCCTGGTGCGTAGCTTCGATGATGTTCGCCGGCGTGATGATGTTCATGTCGCCGAGGTGAAAGGGGTAAATCCGCTGGCCCCTGGCCCGGTAATCGGCGGCTTCGGCCGAGACCAGGAATGCGGTCTCGGTGCCCAGGTTCTGGATCCGGTCGGCAATCTTCATCGGTGGCTCCTCCGGGTTTCTGGAATCGGCAAGTGGTGTCTATCCAGTTGAGAAGATGGCGTCGACGGCCGTGGATTAAACCCCGGCGCAAAGTCAGAGGAATAGCGGTCGGACCAGGTCATCGCCCAGCGCCTGGCCGCCCTCGAACTCGTCGAGGATCAGCCGGCGGATGGTCACGAGCTCCTCCTGTCCCTGCGGCGCCAGGGTATTCAGCAGCAACCGCGGGAGGTGGTTGCGCAGCCACTGATCGAGGAACGGGAGCGGGATGCCGAGCCGCTTGGCCGGCCAGATGATCTTGTCGGCCACCATCCGGTCCCGGTCGAGCAGCCCGAAGGTAGAGACCGGCTGCTCGTTGAAGGTGCTGCGCCGCGCCAGGGCCAGCACAGCGCCGGCCAGTAGTGGCTCGATCGACATCACCGACTCGCAGCCGTGCCTGAAGTAGGCGTCCTCCGATGCACCGCACAGCTGCGGCTCGCCGAGGAAGGTGGCCGCAGCCGCGCCGCGGGTGTAGAGCTTGAAGCCGGAGTGGAAGTCGGGGTACTCTCCGAATGTCGTCACCCCCTCCAGGCGCAACGGCTGGCCTTCGACCACGGCGTGGTAGGCCAGCATGTCCATCATCACCCGGTCGGCTACCTCCTCCAGCTCGCCGCGCAGGAACCCCATCGGCCGGTGGCGCGTCGTTCGCTCGCCAATCACCAGCACCTCGCCGGCCCCGACATGATCGCAGAAGTACTGGGCCGTCCGCACCAAGTTGACGATCTCGTTGGCAAAATGGTCGCCATCCGAGTCGACGATCCCCAGGTAACGCAGATCCTCGTTCTCGTAGAGCCGCTGCATCCCGTTGCGGACACCCTGGAGCTTGCCGCGGTTCCTCTCGGCGACGCAGACCTGGACGCCGTGGACGCTGGCCAGCTCCTCGGCGATTTCCCCACCGTGCGCCTCCCCGTCGACGCTCAGGCACAGGCAGGTGGCATCGGCCATGTGGGCCTTGCAGGCGGCAACGGTCTCGCGCAGGAGGCGGTAGCCGACCGCGTTGTCCCCCTCGACCGGGAAGTAGACGGGAATGACGATGCCGGTCTGGCTGAGGACGGCGCGGGCGGCGGCGGTATAGGAGTCGTGCACGGGCTCACTCTGCGGCGGAATTTCCTGCTCAGGGAGTGTAGGCAACCTGGGGCTCCTGGCAAACGGGAGACCCCAGTCGCGCCGTTCGGCTACCGGTAGGTCACCGCCAGCTCCAGCTTCTCCACCAGCATGGCCTCGCCCCCCAAACGCCCACCGACCCGGACCCCGACCAGGTTCTCACCCACCGCCAGCGTCGACGGCGCCACGTCGAACAGCAGCCAACTCGATTCCTCGCGCCCCACGTCCAGCGGGATGTTGTTGAGCCGCACCTCCACGTCCCGCTCGATGCCCCGCTTCGGCGGCGTCGTCCAGTGGTGCATCGGGCCCGGTCCTCCGACCCGGGGCGGCACCACGAACTCGCGCACTAGGATCGCCTCCAGCCGCTGATCGTCGAGCAGCGCGGCCGCACCCGGATCGTTCAGCAGCAGACGCAGCGTGATCCGGTCCAGCCGATCGACCTCGGCATTGACGTCGTCGCCGACGTAGAGCGTGAGCAGCGTGTCTGCCCTGCCGTCGCTGGCCAGCGCCGCCGGCAGCTGGGCGAGCATGTTCGAGTTGTGAAAGCCGCGCCATGGCGTCCTCCAATCCTCCGGGTTGGGGATCACGCTCGGCCCGTGTCCACCGCCCCTGCGATTGAGGACGAAGACCTTGTCCTCGAGCCGGATCTTCACCGGATCTCCAAGTTCCCTGTAGGCCTGTAGGTGCAGGGGCCAGTGCAGCTCACCCGGATCCGGACCGTATTTCCAATTGAAGGTCTGGATGCCGTCCGCGCCCTGGTGGTTCCAGTTGGCGAACACCCCGCGCAACACCTCGATCGGCGGCGCTGTGTAGCCGTCGGATGAGTGGTGTTCATCCAGAGCACAGTAGAGCTTGATCGGAGTGCCCGCCACGGCGCGGCGGAAGGCGGCCACATCCACCTCGAAGTTGCGGCAGCCAAGAACCAGCAGGTCCACGACCTGCTCGTCCGCCCAGCGCTCCACGTGCAGGCCGTCATAGTGACAGCCGGGCGGCGTTTCGGGCACCCGCGCCGCCAGCAGGAACGGCCGCCCCCGCTTCGTTTCGACCTCCAGCGTCATCGCCCGCACCGAGCGCATGAACTCCGTCATGCAGTCGCGCAGCTGCCAGGCCCTGCCCGGCGGCAGGAACGGCGGGTTGCGGGCGAAATCAAGCTCGATGCCGTCGAAGTCGAACTCCTCGGCCACCTCCCGCAGGTTCTTGAGCACCCAGGAGCGCACTTCGGCGAACTCGAAGTTGAGCGCCGGGCTCCGGGTGTGGGGCCGGGTGATCATCCACTGCGGGTTGTCCTCCTTGAACGGAATCAGGTAGCGGTTCGCATCATCGTCGATGTAGGCCCCCTTGTCCTCTTTATACTGGGGGTCGTTGTCCGCGCCGTTCATCCGGTGAGAATAGAATACCTCCAGACCACGCCTGCGGGTTTCTTCCAGGATGACGCTGACGATGTCGACGCCCTCCTCGAGCAAGTGCAGGTAGCCGGGCACGTTGTAGCGCTGCAGCCGCTTGCTCGCCCACGGCACCGCGTTGCCCTCCGACCAGTTCCACCAGACGCTGTCGGTGCAGGTCTCCGGGTCGTCGATGAAGTCGAACCGGCTCTCGACGATGGCCTCGATACTGTCGAACTGATCCGGATCAACCAGCAGGATGTCGAAGTTCTGCACGACGCGGCGCTGGCGCGCGATCGCTTCCAGATGCGGGGATGAAAGCTCGAACCGGTCCCCTTCTGCCATACCTACCTCCAAACCTCCAAATGAAGAAAGGCGGCCCCTCGGGAGCCGCCCTTCGTAAGATCGACGTCTGTTGTGGAGACGGGATCAGGATCCCACGTCCTCCCGCGACCAAGTCCCGTCGATCAGGCGCCACAGACTGCCCGACAGGTTCTCGTCCCGCAGCTGAGGCGGTAGCCGGTGCTCGCGCACGTTGTCGTAACAGTGCAGCATCGCGAACCGCAGCAGCGATGCCGGGATTCCGACCGCCGTGAAACCGGGATGGCCCGTTGCCGGGTACGGGCCGCCGTGGTTCATCGCCGGCGACACCGCCACGCCGGTCGGCATCTTGTCGTTGAGCAGCCGTCCCACCTTATGCCTGAGGATCGGCGCCAGACGATCGTAGCCGGCGTCATCGACGCCGGCGGTGTCGCTGTAAATGCAGCCGGTCAGGTTACCCTCGGTAGCCCGCAGGACCGCGGCAGCCTGATCCATATCGGCGGCGACCACGAAGAGACTCTCATTGCCGAAGGCCTCCTCCTGGAGCGCTTCCGGGGAGGCCAAAAACCGACTCGCGTCCACCTTGAGGACGGTGTTTTTGTAGCTGAAGCCGTTGCCGCCACCGGCCTGGCCCCCGGTCAAGAGCTCGGCGCCGGCGTCCTGCAGTGCCTGCACGCTTTCCACCAGTCCCTGCTGTACCCCTTCGCTCAGCAACGTGCCCACCGGGGCGCTGCCGAAGCCGGTTGCCACCGCGTCGACGAACCGATCGGTCGACTCGCCCGCCAAAAGCACCACCAGCCCCGGGTTGGTGCAGAACTGGCCCGTCCCCATCAGGCAGGAGGTCTGGAACTCCTCGGCGACAGCCGCCCCCCGCTCCTCGAGCGCCCCCGGCAGGATTACCACCGGGTTGACGCTGCTCAGCTCCAGGTAGATCGGCTTGCCGGCCGCGTCCGCCGCTGCCTTGAGTACCAGCCCGGCCGCGCGCGAGCCGGTGTAGCCAGTGGCGCCGATCTGGGGATGGGCCACCAGCCTTTTCCCGGTCTCGTGGTCGGTGCGGTAGAGCAGTTGCACCATGGCGCTCGGCAGCCCGGTCTCCCGCACCGCCTCAAGTGCTTCCTCCGCCAGCAGCCGCGTGGTCCCCGGGTGGGAGGAATTGGCCTTACCGATGACCGGATTGCCCGCTGCGATGGCGGCAGCGAAATCGCCCCCGGCGACGCTGTTGAATGCCAGCGGAAAGTTGTTCGGACCGAACACCGCGACGCCGGCGCCGAGCGCGCCGTACATCGATCGGATACCCGCGCCGGTATCGATGGTCGCCAGCCGCCACGAGCCATCCCGAACTGCGACTGCAGCCTGGCGCAGCTGGTCGGTCGTCCGGGGCAGCTCGATGTCGGCCAGCCGCGGCGACACCGGCAGCCCCGACTCGGCGTTGGCCATCGCCACGATCTCTTCGGCCCGCGCTTCGACTCGTCCGGCGTACTGCTCCAGGAAATGGGCGATCACCATCCCGTCCATCGCCGCCAGCTCCTCCGCGGCAGCGGCAGCAGCCGCCACTGCCGCGTCGACGTCGGCCAGATCGCTGACCGGATAGGACTCGCCGGTCAACTCGGTGGTGACCGGGTTCTGCGGTGTGAAACTGCCGGTGGCGGAAGCTGCCCGCCACTCGCCCGCGATCAGTACAGGTTTTGCCTCAGACATGAATGTTCCTCGCTGTTGGGATTGCAGCAGATGAAGGTACGCCCCGCCCGTGCGCAGGCAACTTGAGAAAGTAAGCTGCGCAACAAAGATTGTTACCATTCAGGAGCCGCAGATGCATCCCAGCAGTTGCTTCGTGGTCGCCCGCCACGCTTTTCTCGTCATCGCCCTGTCCGCCGCGCCCGAAGGAGGCCAGTGCCCGGCCGATCCGCTTGCGCGCCAATACAATCACCGCTGTTCAGCTCTCCCTGCCTCCAACATCAGGCCGTCTCCGAGCCGGCGAGTCCACCAGCGCCCGGCCCCTTGCACGATCCGGGACGCCTCCCGAAATACCACTGCAGAAAACTCCCACACCCGCCGATACCTGAAATATCACCGTCGCTGAGGCCCCAAAAGTTCAGTCCCCTCCCCTCTGGCCCAGGCCCCAGCCGGCGACGCCGAAATAGCACCCTCCCCACCCGTTCGACCGGGAGACCGAAGCATGAGCTGCCAGTTCGGCATCTACGCAGACCGCGAGGTGCCCCTCGATCAATCCGAAGTCCTCATCTACCAACTGGATCACGGCTCGCCGCGAGCCACCCTCAACGTCATCGCCCCCTTCTTGCGCACCTTTCACGGAGAGCAGGGCATGGATGACACCGGCCTGCTCGGCGCCGCGCTGACCTGGTATCTGATCGACCTGCACCTCGACTCCATGCCCGGGCTGATCTTACCCAAGGTCGAGATCGTCAAGGAGATCCAGGCTGAACTCGACTTCTTCTACAGGATCTCACCCGGTTGCGTGGACGTGTACCGCATCGACGACCGACTCGAATGGAACGCGATCGCCGTTCTGGAGATCGACTGTTTCGAGACGGTGAGCAGCGTGACCTGACCGAAACCAGGAAATACCGCTGGGAAATACGGTGTGCCGCGACCACACCGGTCCCAGGGAGAAACAATCGCATGGGGGCGCCCTCAGATCGGGGCTAGGAATTGAGTTCGACGCCTGAATCAAGTGCCAGGGACGGCGCCGGCGAGGAACTCAGGGGCACCCCCATGCCTTTTCTCGTTCAGTAGGTGGCAAGCGGCGGCAGCGGATTCTGGCGCTCGTCCGCCACAGGAGGTAGTGGGCGTAGACGTGCTGCGGCAGGTCGTCGTAATAGCCCTGGAGACCGGCCCACTCGTCCAGTGACTCCCAGGCTATCCCGACATCGTGCAGCGGCACGGCGCCGGTGAGGATGCGGAAGCAGACCAGCGAGCGTGGATCCAGAGCGGCTAGGAACCGGCCGTAGGCATGGACCACCTGGAGGAACCCGCTTCTTCCAAGACAACGGGCGGCGGGCCATCGCCGCGCTCCTCGCCCCCAGTTTCTCCGGAACGGCTATTTCATTATCTAGACTGATTGCGCTACCGGCTGGTTTTCGACCACCAGCCGGACCAGAGCGGCCTGCCGTCCCTCCTCCCGCTCTTCGATCACCTCGGCGTAGTATCGGATGCGAAACCCCTTGAAGGTTTCGAGCAGTTCGTTGGGGCCCAGGAGGAAGTCCGGGTTGCTCGGGCCCCAGCCGAACCGGAGCTGCTCGCGGGAATAGGTCTGCACCAGCAGGCGCCCGCCCGGCTTCAGGGCCTGCACGATTCCCGGGAACAGCGCCCGCTCCAGGAAGAAGATGGAGATGACCAAGTCGTAGGAACCCCTGTCCGGGGCGTATTCCATGGCGTCGGCGTGGACGGTGGTAATCTCCACACCGCGCTCGACTGCCAGCAACTGGCCCTTCTCCAGCCCCCGCGCCGAGATGTCCAGCGCTGTGACGTCGTAGCCCCGCTGCGCCAGGTAGACGGCGTTGCGGCCTTCGCCGGCAGCCAGACACAGAGCACTGCCCGGTTCCAAGTCGCCCACCTGCTCGACCAAGAATGGGTCGGGAGCAGCGCCGAAGACCATCTCCTGCGTGGCATAGCGCTCGTCCCACTTCTCCCTAGCAGCATAATCCATGGTGTCTCCTTTCCTGTAGGACCGGCAGTTTTTTCCTCACCGGTCGGGCCAGACGGCGTAAGGTTTCCACCCAGGCATTGCGCCGAGAGGAGGATCCTTCCTTGAATCTATTGGTTGAATAGATCACTCGTGGCTATTTCATCCGGCTGGCCCGGATCTTGCGGCCCGGAGGCGAGCACCATGGAAGAGTTGCTGCTCGCAATTCAGGGAGAACCTCAACCAGGCTGAGACCTCGTATGCAGAAGAGCGTCTCGTACACTCCCTGTAAATACCCGTGTTGCTGCCCGGCCTCCCCTCTGGGCACAACGGCACAGAGGAGGACCCTATGACCGCCGTATTCGACTCACCCGCGGTGCTCCCGCCCCGGGACGAGATCCACTCCGCGCTCCACCACGACGAACCCGGTGCCCTGCCCCGAAACAACGGCACGGTCATCCACGACCTGCTCGAAACCTTTCATTACGGCATACTCACAACCAATTCCTGGCGTGATCTGGAAGAGTGGCTGTCCCAGGCCGAGGGCGCCTATCAGCTCGGTGAGCTGGACGCGGATCAGATAGAGACCCTGGTCTGCACCGCCGTCGAGGTCAGCCGCGGTATCCCGGAGAAATGAGCCGGCGGGTCATTCGAACTGCTCGCGAAAGCGCTGGAACTCGGCCCTGACTTCGGCCAGCTCTGTCCGCAGCGCCTTCACTTGCGCCTCGAGCTGCGCCAACCGCTCGTCCTCGCCACGCACCGCTAGCGTGGCCTGTTCCACCCTGGCCTCGGTATCTTCTTCCTTGGCCACCTCTACGGCCCCGGCAAGAAGGTGGGCGAAGCGCGGCTCCTTGCGGCCGGCCTGGCGGGGCAGCTTTTCGATCAGCGGACCGTCGTCGCGGGCATTGAGCTCGGCGATCGTCTCCTCCACCTCTTCGAGGCCGGCGAAGTCGTAGAGCCGATTGCTGCGGCCACGGATCTCCCCCACCGTCTGCACCCCGCGCAGCATGAGGACACAGACCGCCGCGGTCTGGCGCGGGGAAAACCCCAGGGTCTCGGTGAGGATCTGCCGGTATTTCGGCACCCTCATATCGGCGCCGCTTACCATCCGGATCAGCTCCCGGTCGCGCAGGCAGTCCAGGGTCCGCACCACGGTCTTCTCGTCAAGCTGCACGACCGGGTCGCGGTTCGACTTCTGGTTGCAGGCAGCGGTCAGCGCATTGAGGGTGAGCGGATAATACTCCGGCGTCGTCACCTCCTTCTCGATCAACGAGCCGAGCACCCGCACCTCCACCTGGTCCAGTTCCAGATCCATCCTTCCTCCTCCTGCTTTACTTCACAACGCTGAGAGCGGAGCCGCCCGGGGCATCCGGTTGCGCGGGCAGCGCTTGCATCAGGGTCCGCACCGCTCCCTCGATCCCCGACTCCTCCATGTCGATGCACAGGTGAGCCTGCTCGTAAATCGGCTCGCGTGCGGCGAACAGGGGCCTGAGCTGGGCAATGGTATCCAGCGGCTCGGGCAGGTGCGGCTGCGGCAGGGGACCCCGCTCTCGCACCTGCTGCCGCAGCGCCCAGTAGGCGTTCGACAGAGACTGCCTGAAATATACGACGAACCCCCGTTGCAGAGCCTGCGCGAAGTTATCGTGCTGGGCCACGGCACCGTCGCCCAGCACGATAATGCCCGGCGGCTGCGCCTTGAGGGCCCTGGCGGTGAGCCGCCGCTGGGCCACGGCCAAAGCCTTCTTTCCACGCTCGGCCACCAGCGCCCGCAGCGACAGGCCGGCTTCGTGCTCCACCCACTGATCAACGTCGACGAACGGCAGGCCCGTCAGCGACGACGTGTCGCGACCCACCTGGCGGTATGCGGCGCCGGCGAAGCCAATCAGGAGGACCGGTCGTTCCAGGATGACGGTCGCGTGGTAGTCGTAGTAGCCGTCCATGGTCAGCCAGCGGCCCGCCCGAGAGTCAGCGTCGTCACCTGGTCCTGGAAAACCAGGACAGCGACGCGGACCGCGCTGGTTTCGCTGTCGGCAACGATCAGGCTGGAACCATCGGTAGTGATGCCGCTCGGTTGGGTCAGTGCCGTCTCGTGCGACAGACCGTCGGCGCAGCCCTCCCGCCCACTACCGGGGAACAGCAGGGAGGCGGTGCCCGACCGCTTCGACCCGATCGGCGCCGGTGGCGTGCAGGGACGCCGGTTCAGCTTGCCGGAGCGATCGAAGCGCTCGGCGCTCTGGCCGCTGTAGAGCCCGAACAGGTTGAAGATGCCCTCCCCGGTGTGGCGACCCACCTTGAGCAGACCTAGCGGGCTCTTCAGTAGCTCGAGCGGGTGCACGAGCGCCTTGAGTAAGCTCAAGGCTTGAGTAGAGGCCGCTTGAGGTCGACCAGCGTCGCCCCCCAGCTACCGCCGCCCATGCCGGCGAGCCGGTAGGAATCGACTTCCGGCATGCGGTCGAGGATGGCGTGTACCGACTTGCGCAGGGCCCCGGTGCCCTTCCCGTGCACGATGCGGAGGCTGAAGATGCCGCGCTCCATGCACTCCCGAGCGTAGTCTGGAATGAGCTCCTTGATCTCCTGCGGGCGGAAGTTGTGCAGATCCAGCGTACCGTCGATCGGGACTTCTACGACCTCGTCCGAATACTCCCCTTCAACCCAATCCTCCTCATGACCCTCAGCATCTTGCTCGGCTCCTGGACCTTGGCCGTTGGCCGTCATGCGCCCTCCTCTGCCGTCTCCCGAACGCGTGCCAGCACGGCGCCGATCTCCCCTATGGTGACCGGCACCAGGTCGACCTGCAAGGTGCTCGTCTGCGCCTGCATTCGATCTCCCCACTGTCGTGCGCAGCTCGTGCGACACACTGGTCATGAGCGCGCGCGCTTAGCCGCGTTCGTGGGCGCCGCCAAATCCGGACCGCCTGCAGCTGGTCCATAGCCGCCTTGCGATCGGCGACGTCGATGAATGCCCGCACGTGCCAGGGTGGATCTCCCGGCCGGCTTCACCACCTACCTTCGGCCTGCCGATCAGTTTTGGCGCAGGATCATCGAAAGCTCGTCAGCCGGACGGCGCCGTCCCGTCTGCAGTCAGCGGCAGCAGCTGTACGGTGAAGCGATAGGTCAGGCCCCACAACAACGGCCGGCCCTTGCCGATGTCAATCACCTCGTGCTCATACTCCCCGCCGCGGTAGTGGAAGGTGTGGCGCCGGTGCCGTGCAGCGTCGGTCAGGACCCCGGCCGGCACCCAGAATGCCTCTTCGACCTCCTGACTGAGATCGAGGTCCGGACTGCCGGCGAGGTGATACGCGAAGCTGGAGACCAGGACCGGTAGCGTGGCGCCGGTGAGATCGTCGAGTCTGCCGAGGTAGTCGGCCGCGGCCAGGTCGAGTCCCAGCTCCTCGCGGGTCTCGCGCTCCGCCGCCTGGCGTTCGCCGGGGTCTGCCTCCTCTATCTTGCCACCCGGGAAGCCCAGGTGCCCCGACCAGGGATCCCCCTCCACACGCGCGCGCTGGATCAACAGCAGCTCGAGCTCGGGATCGCAGCGCAGGATCGCGGCAACAGCGGCCCGGGTCTTGCCAGGGTCGTCGATCAGCCGCGGGTCCCGATTCCGCAGCCGCTGCCCGATGCGCTGGACGGAAGGGTGCATCGGTGGGGGCGGACCAGGCCCGGGCCGGGCCGTCAGCCTCCGTCCGGCTTCAATCCTGGTCCGTGATCTCGATCCACATCGGCGTTTCGCCAAGCTCAATGCGCTCGACCGGCTCCAGCGCCCCGGTCTGCTGGCTGATCGCGTACGAGGCCATCCAGCCGGACTTGGTGCCGGCAGTGAAGTAGAACTTCCCGTCCGGATCTATTTGCGTCCCACGAGTGTGGTTCTCGCACGGCACGTAGCCAACCGTGGCCAGCTCGCCCGCCTCGCCGACGCGGTAGCAGGCGATCGAGTTGTGGCCCCGGTTAGGGGCGTAGAGGAACCTGCCGTTCGGGGTGATGCGGATCTGCGAGCAGGAGTTGGGCTCCTCACCGGGTGTGTAACCCTCCGGCGGCAGGTTGGCGACGTTCTGGATCCGCTCCAGCGCCCCGGTCTGGTTGTCGAACTTGTAGGAGGTAACCGTGCTGCTGTCCTCGTTGGCGGTGAAGATGTACTGCTGGTTCGGGTGGAAACAGAAGTGGCGCGGCCCTTCCCCTTCCGGCGGGGTGACCTGGTGCGCCGGCGTCAACCGCCCGCTGTCGGCGTCGAGCTCGAAGACGTGCAGGGCGTTGCCCGGCAGCACGTGCGGGACGATAACGAACTTGTTCGTCGCGTCCGCCTCAATGTAGTGGGCCCGCTCAGCACTGGGGTCACGCTGGATCTCCGGTCCGCCGACGACGCCGTCGGCGGCGATCGGATTGACCGAAATCATGCCGCTGCCGTAATAGGCGCCAAAGAGCCACCGCCCGCTGCGATCCGTCGAGATCATCGCCGGCCCCTCCTGCAGGCTCACCTTGCCCGCCTCAGTCAGCGACCCCGAAGCCGGATCGATCCTGAGGGTGGCGATCTCCGCGTTGGATCGCAGCGCCGCATAGAGGATGTCCCCCTTCGGCGACAGCGCCAGCGGCCCCGGCCCCTCCAGGCTCACATCCTCCTGATGCGTCAGCTTCCCCGTCCCCGTGTCCATCGTGAAGATCGCAATCTTGTTCGCCCCCGCCGCGCTGATGTAGACGTAACGTGCCATCGCCCGCTCCTGTAGGTGTGTTCTGGTGGTTGGCTGTTCGTTGGGCCTGCAGAAAGGGAGAAGGTACCCGCACCACCACCCCTGTCAACGTCGATTCCCGGCTCCAGCTCGTGGCCCACTCCGCGGAGGCGTGCTCCACCGCCTGTCGCGACTGCAGCCTGCGCGGTCTCGACAGGGAGCACCCCCATGGTGATCACAGACACCGGTTGCGGCCGTGTGAGCAGGTTCGCGAAAATCCCGTCAATCAGGTACTGCACATCTCCATCTCAAGAGCGCGCCGGGGGCGCACCGCCGCAAGCTGACCTTGCTGCGATGAGGAGAAGCAGCCGAGGCCGGCTTGCAGTCCTGCTGCTGACAGCCTCGGTGCGGTGGTCCTGGACCTGGCTGGCCCTTTCTGGTTCGCCGCGGCCGTCGTGTTCTTCGGCTGCGAGCCGGAACAGACGCTCCCGGCAACCGACGCGGAGCAGCTCGACTTCGCCGCCGAACTGCTGCGGCATGACGGCTTCGGCCACGGCGTACGGCCTGTGGAAGGAGGCCCACTTCGAGGCCCTGGCCTAGGACGCGGCCGGCCTGCTGCCGCCGCCGGGGTGCACGAGCAGACCCTGCGGTTGCTGCGGAACCGGCGGTGGCCTTGACTACGGTCGCGAGGTCTCAGAGAGTCAGGAAACGCTCCACCGCGCCACCAGCGGCGCGCGCCTCGGCTGGCGTGCCGGAATACCGAATCGACCCCTTCTCGAGCACGTGCAGGTAGTCGCTGTGCTCCAGCACCAGCCGCGGATTCTGCTCGGCCAAAAGCATCGCCACACCCTGCTCCTTGAGCAGCCGCAGCTGCGCGGCCAGACCCGCCACAACCGCCGGCGCCAACCCTTCCGAGGGCTCGTCGAGCAGGAGGAGGCGAGGGTTGAGCAGCAGGCTGCGACCGATGCTCAGCATCTGCTGCTGACCGCCGCTGAGCAGGGCGCCACGGCGGTCCCGCAGGGCACAGAGGTCGGGGAAAAGCGTGTACACACAGGCCGCGGTCCAGGGACCACCGGCAACGCCGGGACGAGCGGCGATGGCCAGGTTTTCGGCCACCGTCAGGTGGCCGAAGATGCGGCGGTCCTCCGGGACCCAGGCGATGCCGGCGCGGGCCCGGTGGTGCACCGGCGCCGCGGTGATTTCGGTGCCGTTCCAGACCACGCGTCCACTCCGCACCCGGGCCAGACCGAGGATCGCCCGCAGTGTCGTGCTCTTGCCGGCGCCATTGCGCCCCACCAGCGCCACCGTCTGGCCCTCCCCAACGGCAAGGGACAGACCGAACAGGGCTTGACTGGGGCCGTAGAAGGCGTCGACGTGGTCAACCTCAAGCACCGTCGCCCTCTCCCAGGTAGATCTGGCGCACCCGCACGTCCGCGCGCACCTCGGTCGGGGGTCCCGCGGCGATCAACTCGCCGTGGTGCAACACCAGGATCTCGTCGGCCATCTCGAACACCACCGCCATGTCGTGCTCGCAGAACAGCAGGGTGAGCTCCCGCTCCCGCTTGATCCGCTGCAGCAGGGCGATCGCCTCGCCGGTTTCTCGCGGCGACATCCCCGCCGTCGGCTCGTCGAGAATCAGCAGGCGGGGCCGCGCCGCCACGGCGATGGCCAGCTCGAGCTGCTTCTGACGGCCGTAGGACAGCTGCCCCGCCACCGCCTCGGCGTCGGAGGTCAGCCCCACCAGGTCGAGCAGGGCCATGCGCTCGGGTCCCACCCGGTCCCGGGCCCACAGGTGCCACGCAAAGTGCCGACCAGTACGTGCCAGCAGGGTGATGTCCAGGTTTTCCGCCACCGTCAGGCGCGGGAAGACGTTGGCGTGCTGGAAAGAGCGCGCTAGGCCGCGCCGGACGATCTGCTCGGGTCTGAGCCCGGTGATCGGCTCGCCTGCCAGGACCACCGTGCCAGCGTCCGGCCGCAGGTGCCCAGTGATGGCGTTGAACAGGGTCGACTTACCCGCACCGTTGGGTCCGATCAGCGCGTGGGTGCGGCCCTGTTCCACCTGGAAGGAGACCGAGCTGAGCGCGGCGAAGCCATCGAAGCGGACGCTGATACCGTCGCAGTGCAGCATCAGCCCGACCTCCGGTTCCGGCGCCTGAGCAGGCCGGCCAGCCCGTCGGGAAGGAACAGCAGCAGGAGGATGAGGGTCAGTCCCAACAGCAGGGGCCAGTGTTCGGTGTGCTGGTTGATGACCACCTCGAGCAGGTGCAGCACCGCAGCGCCGAGCACGGGCCCGAGAAAGGAGTAGGCGCCGCCCAGCAGCACCATAACCAGCACCTGGGCCGATTCGGTCCAGAACGCCGACTCCGAAAAGATGGCCCGGTGGTAAAGCGCGAACAGGCTGCCGGCGACACCGGCGAAGGTGCCGGCGAAGACGAACGCCAGCAGCCGCATGCGGGTAGCGTCGACGCCGACGAAGCCGGCGCGCAGCGGGTTGTCCCGCACCGCCAGCAGCACCCGCCCGAACGGCGACCGGCAGATCATCCGGATCAGCGCAACCGAAGCGCCGACGACGGCCAGCGTGAAGTAGAAGAAGGCCCAGCGCTGCTCCAGGTAGCCGGGTAACGCGATGCCGAGGAAGCCGTCGTCTCCGCCGGTGACCGAACGCCACTTGAACGCAGCGGACCAGACGAGCATACCGAAAGCCAGGGTCAGCATCGCGAAGTAGATGGCGCTGAGGCGGACACAGAAATAGCCCACCGCCAGCGCCGCCAGAGCGGTGAGCGCGACCGCCGCCGGCAGGGCCAGCCACAGCGGCCACTGGCAGGTGGTGAGCAGGATGGCGCTACCGTAGCCACCGATGGCGAAGTAGGCGGCGTGGCCGAAGGAGACGTTGCCGGCGTAGCCGATGAGGATGTTGAGGCTCAGGGCGAAGAGGGCGTAAATCATCACCTCGATCGAAAGGTCCATCAGGTAGCGCGAACCCAGCGCCGGGACCAGCGCCAGCACGCCGACTGCGGCCACCCACGCCACCGCGGGTCCCAGGGCCCTCACGCCCGCTCCACCTCCTCCCGGCCGAACAGGCCCCAGGGCCGCCACAGCAGCAGGCCAACCATCATCAGGTAGGGGAGCACCAGCTCCGCTTCAGGCAGCAGCACCACCCCGAAGACGGTTACGAACCCCAGCAGGAGCGCTCCCAGGAAGCTGCCCCACAAGCTCCCCAGCCCGCCGATGATGACGATGATGAAACAGTCGACGATGACGGTCGCGTCCATCCCCGGGGTAAGCGCCACCCGCGGCGCCGCCAGGGCGCCACCGGCGCCGGCCAGCGCGGCCCCGGCGGCGAACACGCCGGCGGAAACCCGGCTCGCGTCAATGCCGAGGGCCGCCACCATCTCCCGGTCTTCGGTAGCGGCGCGCATCACCCGGCCCCAGCGGGTATGCTCCACCAGCAGCCAGAGGCCGGCGGCGACCGCCGGACCCAGCAGGCACAACAGCAGCGAATAGGCCGGGAAATAGGCGATGCCCAGATCTACGGCGCCATCCAGTCCGGGGGGATAGGAGACGGTGTGCTGGTCGGTGCCCCAGACGATCTTGGCCACGTCGCCCAGGATCAGCACCAGCGCAAAGGTGAACAGCAGCTGGGTGAGCGGCTCGCGTTCGTACAGCAGCCGCAGCAACCCGCGCTCGATGGCCCAGCCGCACGCAGCCAGAACCGCAACGGCGGCCGCCAGACCGATCCAGAAGGAGCCGGTCCAGGTCGCCGCACTGAAACTGACATAGGCGCCGAGCATGAAGAACGCCCCGTGGGCGAAGTTGACGACGCGGAGTACCCCGAAGATCAGCGTCAGTCCGGAGGCGATGATGAACAGGTTCATCCCCAGCGCCAGACTGTTCAATGCCTGAATGAACAGAAAGGTGGGGTTGGTGAGCATCGCGGGGCCTACGGCCCGATGTAGGTTACCGGTTCCATGATCCGGAAGTCGTGGTCGGGTGACCTGACCATGGGGCCCCAGAACTGGCCGGTGTCGGCTTCGTGAGTATCCGCGTCGATCGTGCGCGGACCGACCGGCGTCATCACCGTCAGCCCTTCCAGCGCCGCGATCAGCCGGTCATCTTCGAGCGATCCGGCTTTGCCCGCCGCCGCCGCGAAAGTCTCGACCCCGATGTAGGCCAGTACCGGCCAGCTGGAGGTCTGCTCGGTTCCCTCCAGCCGAGCCAGCCTGCGGTGAAACGCGACCGCCTCCGGCACCGGGTCGTGGTACCACAATTCATAGGAATTGCCCCAGACGTTATCCGGATAGTTCCCCTTCATCTTGCCGGCGATCTCGTGCGCGCCAATCTCGCCGCCGGAGACGTACTTCACCTTCTGGAACAGGCCGAACGGCTTGCCCTGCTGGGCGAAGTTGACGAAGGCGGAGCCCCACAGGCCGCTAGCGACCGCATCGCAGTCGGAAGCCATCAGCTGGGCGATCTGGGCGCTGAAGTCGGTGGTGCCCAGCTTCACCTTCAGGTCGGTGACAATGCGGGCACCCGGAGCCTCGGTGTCCAGCGCCTTGGCGATACCGGCGGCCAGGTCGTGCCCGTAGGCGTAGTCGAACTGGATCTGGCAGATCGTCCTGGCATCCAGGTTTCCCAGAATGCGGGCGATGCCCAGGCCCTCGGTGTCGGTGTTGGCGGCGGTGCGGAAGACGTGGCGGTGGAACTTCTCCCGCGTCAGCTGCACCGTCTTGGGAATCGTGGCGATGTACACCACCTCTTCCTGCCTCGCCACCTCGGAGATGGCCAGCCCCTCGGCCGAGCTCAGGCCTCCCATCAGCACGTCGACCCCCTCGCGGGTGATCAGCTCCCGTGCTGCAGATGCGGCTACCGCCGGCTTGAGCTTGCTGTCCCGAGCGAACGAGACAACCCGCCGGCCGAGGATGCCGCCGCGGGCGTTGACCTCCTCCACCGCCATGTCGTGGCCCCGCATCGTCGGCGCGCCGAAGACGGCGCCGCTGCCCGAGGTCGGGTAGAGGACGCCGATCTTGATTGGTGTCGCCGGCGTTTCGGCTGCGGTGCCGCTGCCGGTAGCTGCCAGACTCGTCAGCAGTACCAGCACGACTCTCCTGGTTAACTTCATCTGCCTCTCGCGCGACATCTTCGCACTCCGGATCGGGTTAAAATACCCCCACGCCCCATCCTACTCAACCCCGCGAGGCACTGGTGGGCATGACTCGCACGGTCGGGATCTGCGGCGTGGTCTTTCTCGCTTTCCCATTTGCATCACCAGGACGGCGTTCAGCCGGCGGCATTGACCCGAGCGTTCGGACAGCGAGGGTGCGCGAGGGGCTTCGGCTTAGAGGAGAAGCACCTGCAGGTGCATGCGGAGAGCTACCGCAAGACCTATCGCAGTATCGACGCGGACGATTCCAACTACCTTGTCCGCGTCCGGCCTGATCGTCACGAAAAAGGAGTGCCTGTCTACGAGGAGACCCACGGCAACTCCCACAACCCGGTCCCGTACATCGAAGACGACGGCACAGATCTCTTGGGATCGGCCCTTGCCGACACCGGATTCGTCGAGGTGCCGCCCAGAGGCCACCCTCTTTGCGATACCACGACCCAATGGAGACATTCGCTATGTGAAGATTCCGTTCCCCTTCCCTTCCCCCTGGCTCGTGGGAGCGGCCGGGCTCATAAGCGCGGGTACTGTTCTGCAGACCGCGACCGACGATGCTGCGGGCACGATTCCCGCGACCGTCGCCACCGGTACCAACGTCGCCAGCGCTGCAGTCTCGGCGCTGATCCTGGATCCGGCCCGGCTCGAGCTCCGCGTCGCCGCAGTCGCCCACCCCGATCGCTTCCAGGGGAAACTCGCCACAGCCATGGGAATGGCCGGCTATCACTTTCTGGTGTGGGACCAGGGACGGGCGGCCAGCGCCGCTCTGCTCACTACTCCGGTCAGCGACCGCACCCTGCACGCCGCACTCGCCAGCCTCGGGGCGGTCGCCGGCGACGAACTGGGGATGGACACGTGGGAGCGCCGCTACGATCAGCAGAGCAGGGGCCCCGACCAGGTCATCCAGGGAACCCCCGTCTGGCTGGGCCTCTCCTGGGCAGATCAGCCCGAGCCCATAGCGCTCGACAAACTGCTGCTCGATCCAGGCGGTAGCGGCTTCACCTTCCGCTTCGGTGGTCACCTCGCCAACGTACCGGTCTGGAAGTCGGGCTGCAGCGTATGCCTCTACAGCTGCCCGGGCAGCAAAGTCGGCAACGCCAGCTACACCGTCCGCGACTTCGTGCGCCAGACCACCCGCTTCCGCGTCGGCGAGCGCTTTCCAGCCACCGGGACCGCGGTCGAGGTGGTCTTCCGAATCCGGCCCGAGGCCCCGGCGCTAACACCGCTGCCCACGCCCCCGTCGCCGTACTGATATACTGAGCTTCATCTGGGGCACCCGGCGGCTCGCCGACCCGCGAACGCAACAGAACTGACAAGGAGAAAACGGATGGGTTCACACAACAACGTCGATCGCTTCCGCCAGCGAATGCTCGACGGCAAGATCTGCGTCGGTACCGGCATTGCCCTGACCGACCCGCTCTCCTCCGAGATCGCTGCCGAGGCCGGCAACGACTTCGTCTGGATCGAGATGGAGCACTCCCACATCGACAACAGCCAGCTCATCGGCCACATTATGGCCGTGCGCGGCACCAACGCCGCCGCCCTGGTGCGGGTGAGCTGGAACGACCCGGTGATCCTCAAGCCGGTGGTCGACATGTGCCCGGCCGGCGTCATCGTGCCGATGATCCGCAGCGCCGATGAGGCCCTCAAGGCGGTGCAGGCCTGCCGTTATCCACCTGAGGGCAGCCGCGGCTTCGGCCCCATCCGCAGCATGTACGGATTCGCCTCGATGGAGGCCTACCTCGAGGCGGCGGCCGAGCAGGTGATGGTCTTCGTCCAGATCGAGCACATCGACGCGGTCGACGATCTCGACAACATCGTCCAGGTGCCCGGGCTCGACGGGCTAGTCATCGGCCGCAACGACCTGTCCGGGTCGATGGGCAAGCTGGGCCAGCACGCCGACCCGGAGGTCCAGGCCGCCATCGACAAAGTGTTCGCAGCGGTGCAGGGGACGGGGTTGTTCGTCGGCTGTTCGGTAGGTTACGACCTGAGCGTGGTCGATGCCTGGTGGCCCAAGGGCTGCCACTTCTTCAGCATCGGCGGCGACACCGACTACTTCGCCGAGCTGGCGGCCGAGGTGGCCCGGAAGGTGCACGCCTACGACTGAGGCCGGCGCCGGCGAGCTCAGGCCGCGGTCGGATCGAAAAAGTCGTCGGGCAGGTTGCCATCGACACCGACCGGCAACGAGCGCAGTGGCGTTAGGATCTCCAGATCCTGGCGCTCATGCGCCTCATCCAGGTAGGCGGCGGAACACTCTACCTCCGTCATTGACAGCGTATTGCGAATCCACATCAGCCGCGCGTCCGGCGGCTCGGTGAGCCCGATCTCCCGCAGCATCTCGCCTAGCATCTCGCCGTCGCTCTCGTAGTCCAGCGGCATCATCGCGCCGGTGTAGTGACCGCTGGTGAGGGCGTTCACCCGCGTCACCTGCCGGTCCACCTTCTCCAGCAGTCGGGTGCGGCAGAACTCCGCCAGCCCCATCCCCTCGGCGTTGCCCCCGCTCAGCTCGGTGAGATCGCGCAAGCCGATGATGCGGATCTTGGGATACTCCTCTGGCGCCGGCTCGTGATCGAGGAATCGGCGGCCCGTCGCGCTAACGTCGAAACCGGTGCCGCTGATGTTCTTGCCGATCTCGTCGATCAGCAGGACGTCAGCGCAGTCGAAAGGCAGCCGCGGCGCCCACTCGCGCGCCAGCACCAACAGCTCGCGGTCCGACTCGGCGAACTGCTCCGGCCGCACGGCGTCGACGCGGGCAGTCACTCCGGAGCTGTTCTCGACGATGGCCACGCCGGCGGTGATCGGGCAACGGGCGAGGACCTGATCGGTGACCGAGCGCAGGATCTGGGCAAAGCTGAAGTCCTTGATGGCGCGGTGGTAAACGGTAGCGCCGTCGAGCTTGCCCAACCCGATCAACAGCATCTTGAGTAGCCCACTCTCGATCTGACCGACGAACTGGGTGTGCGGCTTAATGCGGTTACAAACGATGACGTGGTCGGCACCGTGGGCGTGGCGGTCGAAGTGAACGGGGAAACCCTCGGCCGCCTGGCAGACGATCACGGTCTCCATCGACGCGCGCACCGGGCAACCGCAGTAGACTTCGGTGATCCCCAACGATTCCAGGATGGCCCGCTGGCCGGCGGCTGTGCCGCCGGCGTGGCTGCCCATCGCCGGCACAATGAAGGGAGCGGCGCCGAGACCCTTCACGTGGTCGACGATGGTCCTGATGATCTCGCCGATCCGGTGGATGCCGCGACTGCCGGCGGCGAGCGCCACCGTCTGGCCGGGCGCGATCGCTCGGCCCAGGTCCAGGCGCTGCAGCTGGGCCTCGACCTGGCCGGGGACGTCGTCCACCATCGGCGCCTCGAACTTCTGCCGCACGCGGAAGATCTGCGGGAAAGTATCCGCGCTAGTTGCAGCGGACCGGTCCTGATGCGCCGTCATGGTGATGAAGGTGTCCGGTGAGTTTCCTGCCAACAACCGGCGCCATGTTGCCAGGCACCGCAATGCGGATCAGGAGGTGGTCCCCGGCGCTGTCGAAAATCCGCACGTAGGCGCGGTCTAGGAAACGGAGAACGGCGTGGGCGACCGCCGCCAACCGGGCCTTGACCGGTAGCCGGAAGCCGTGGATCCCGGGGGTCGCCTCGATGTCGTCCATGGCGAGGTCGACGAAGGCTTCGACGGTCAGCAGGATGGGAAGGCAGTGCCGTCGTCGACCGCGCCCCGCGGGCCGCCACCACCGCAGCTGCCACCAGAACGCGACGATCCACTAAGCCTCCCGTGCTAGCCCGGTGCGGACCAGTGACTCCCAGCTCCAGACCGGCGAGGCGTCGAGCGTCTCGCGCAAGGACGCGCGCAACCGGGCGACGTGCGGCGGCACCGCCTCCGCGTCCGGGTGTAGGTGGGCGAGCCGGCTCAGCGCGTCCATGGCGAAGCCAACGCAGATCGCGTTCTCGTCCGCGCGGATGACCCGCTCGAGTGCGGCGATCGTCCTCTCCAGCTCCCCGCCCAGCACCTGGGCGCCGTGGGAGCACAGCATCACCAGCGACCAGAGCGCGTTCTCGCGCACCGCCGAGCGCACCAGGGCGAAGCGGTCGTGACCGAACGTCCAGCCGTTGCCTTCGCAGACGTCACACTCGTCAGTGGGGCGCACGAACTTGATAGACCGTCCCTGGGCCTGATCCATAGCCGGCCGATTCTCCTCGCGGTCAAGGCAAGCCACCAGGATGGCAGCGCAGGCGGGCACCAGGTCGCAGCCGCCACCGCTAGCGATGGCCCGCCGGCCCAGGCAGCCGAGGCTGCCGGCGGCCACCGACCGCACGTAGACCGACGGATCCTCGACCAGGCGCGCCTCGAGCGTCTCCAGCACCTCGGCAGTCAGCACGCTCGCGTCGCCCAGGCCATAGGCGCCGGCCTTGCGAATCCACTTGACCGGAGAGTGCGTCGCCTCCACCAGGATCGGCGTGGCAGCGGCGCCGGCGGCAACCAGTCCGTAGGTAGCCGCCCGGCGCACGCTCTCGCGCTCGGTGTGCAGGGCGCGGCCGAGCCGGTCCAGGCCCATCGGACCGTCCATCGCCGCCAGCCGATAGGCCGCGCCAACCCGCTGCGGCTCCGCCGCTTCGCCGGTGGTGTGCAGCTGCTGCAGGAGCCGGTCGGCGCGTGCGTCCGCATCGGAACAGCCGTCCTCGTCGACCGCCGCCAGCCGGCACGCTGCTGGTCGGCGGCCCGTCTGGATCCAGTGGTAGTGATAGTCCCACACTGCGATCACGTTGGTGCCGGCGACCGACAGATCGGTACCGGTCAGCGGATCGGCGTCGCGGCTCCAGCCGTTAGCCACCACCGTAGCGGTGACGGTCGGCGGATCGGTGGTGCGGTAGAGCCAGAACCGCCACATGAAACGGGGATTGTCTTCCCAGGTGTGCCAGTCGTCGCGACGATGGTTGCCGCGGTGGTAGAGGTTGTGGGAGTAGATGATGACGCTGCCGGCGCGCAGCGGCGCCGCCTCGAACTCCGTCACCAGTGGCCAGCCGGTGTTCTTGACCGCCTCGCGCGTGCGCAGATCGTGTGGGGTCTGGGCTTCGGCGATCTGCTCGCGGGAATAGGGTGAGTCGGGGCCGCTGATATCCTCGCGCTCCATACCGCCGATGTGGTACTCGAAGTCGAGGTGATCGGCGCCGGCGAAATTGTCGTGGTTCTCCTCGTGGTTGAGCGCCCAGTACTGGGAGTAGGGAATCGTCGCTGTCGGCCCCATCATCGCACCCACCGGCTGCGGGTAATATAGCAACTCCAACTGCACCGCCTGGTGGTGGCGCTGCTTGCGCGAGTTGTAGGGACCGTTGTCGTCCTTGTGCCAGTGCTGGTTGCGCCCACCCCGAACGAAGGAGGAGCAGTGCATGCTGGGCACGATCGCCCAGTTGGGCCCCACCAGTCGATCGCAGGCCGCCACCAGTCCCGGAGCATCGAGGACCTCCAGCATCTCGGGCACATCGGCCGGCTTCAGCGACTGACGTTGGGCCATAGCCGCCTTTTCCGCTTCGTAGATCCGCTGGTGGACCTCGGGTGCCACGCCAACGTCATCGGGTGACAGGAGGACCATGCCCCGGCTGACGAAGTCCGCTATCAGGCGGTCGGGTGGGGTGTACGGTAATCCCGCCTCGTCTCCGTGCGTACTCAACCGCATCCTTTCTTCGCGATGGTGGTGCTGAGGCCGCAGCCGGCGGCACCCTGGGTCGTCGGAAGAATCAGAGTAAGGAAATGTCGTTGGGCCGGCCATGCGGGCGGGCCTTACTTGTCCGCCCAATGCCTGCGGCAGATGTTTGCCTGGACGCTTGCCCGACGACACCAGGGCGGGCTCTACCTTGAACACCGCGAGCCCTGGATCGACCTCCAACCCTTCTCATGAGGATACGGGATGCCAGCGCACTACGACGAAGCCATCAACGGCCGCCTCAACACCCTCGATCCACAAGAGGTCAGCGCTTTCGTTCACCGGGACCAGCTCCGCATCCACGAGCACAGGCGGCTGACTACCGAGGCCTTTCCCCATCCCATCCGGCGTAATGGCACGAACCACCACTACTTCGAGGGCCTGCTCTATCACTTCCTACCCAACCTGCCCGAGTCGCAAGGCCTGGACCTGATGGGGGACGGCACGCCGGTGATCACGATGACCGCGTCGATGCGGCGCCGCGACTTCCGCGACCGCAGCCGCTACGACAGCCTGCTGTTCACCGGTGACCCGGCCGGCGAAACCTGGGAGCAGCCGGCGCGCCGCACCCCGTTCGTCTACTGCGCTCCGGTGGCCGTGCCCGCGCTCGGACCGGACACCGTCATCGCGCGCGGCGTATACCTGACGGAAAAGGAGAAAAGCCTGACCTACGCGCCGGATGACGGCAAATGTATCTGGGCCTACTGCCGCAGCGACGACCGCGGCCGAACCTGGGGTGAGATCATGCCGCAGCCCCCCCTCGACGACGGTCGCGAACCGGCGGCCGATCTGTGCCACCAACCGCTGGTGGAGGACACGAGACTGACCTTCGGGGGCGCTGTCCCAGCGCAGACTGCGGCCGAAGACTATCCGGAGGGCCGCCTCAACGGCCGCTCGCTCCTGCGCACTTGGGATATGGCCACAGACCGGTGGGAGGACCCGGTCTTCATGCCCGCGGACTGGTACACGTCGGAGTGCTCGGTCGCCCGCGCCGGTAACGGCGACCTGGTCGTCGCCCTGCGCCACAAGGACCCGCGCATCCCGGCCGAGAACGACGGCTGGCGCAACATCGTCACCTCCTACTCCGCCGACGAGGGCCGGACTTGGGCCCAGCCCCAGGCCTACTACCTGTTCGGCCGCGTCCACGCCAACATCACGACGCTGCCCGACGGCCGGCTGTTGATGACCCATGCCGCCCGCGTCGGCGAGCTCGACGGCCGGATCTACGGCGGCGTCGAAGCCGCCCTCAGCCACGATCATGGCCGCACCTGGGACTGGGACAACCGCTACATCCTCTTCCGCTGCCCCCAGGGTTACAAGCTCTTCAACCCGCGGACGATACTGTTGCGCGACGGTCGGCTGATGACGGCCATATACAACTATACCTCTTATACGTGGTCCGACTTGGAGAGAGAGGATTCGCCCGACGGCTGGTACGACAACCTCGGTCTGCCGTACGCCAACTACATCGGATTGGGGAATGTGTACGTGGTGTTGTGGGAGCTGCAGGACTGAAGGGCGGGCGCGCACCGCGCCCGCTTCCAGATGACGACCTCATCATCCCGCATCCCGATAATGACCCGGTAGTCGAGCGCCGCCCACATCGGCAGGTAGGCACTCCACGATCTCGACCAGCGACGACGGCCCGGCTAGTTGGAACGCCCACTCCCGTATTGACGATTAAGGCTCTGATAGTCGCGGTAGAAAAGCGCTGCAGCACGCCGCAGGTCCTGCTTCAGCGTTGTGTCGAAGTAGTCGAAGGCCTCGAACTCGACGCTGAGGACGCCCGTGTAGTCGATCTCGCGCATCGCCCGGAAGAACCCGGGCCAGTCGACCCGGCCCTCGCCGAGAAAGGGGAAGAGGAAGGTGTCGCCCATCACTTTGCCCGGCACCCCGGCCACATCCTTCACGTGGCAGTGGAAGATGCGGTCCTTGAGCTGGTGGATGGTCCAGGGAACGGCGTTGTAGTGCAGGGCCATGTGGGAGGGATCGTAGTTGACGCCGAAGTGGGGAGAGTCGTAGCGCCGCATCAGCTCCGCCAGGGTGTAGTAGTCGCGGCAGACCATGCCGTAGACGGCCTCGATGGCGATGCGGACCCCCGCCTTCTCGGCGACCGGAATCAGACGGTCCCAGCCGTTGCAGACCATGCCCCAGGCGGTACCCTCGTCGATGTCGCGGTGCAGCGTCGGCGCCCCCAGTCCCATGAACGGTGCCGGTCCGGTGAAGCAGTTGACGATCGGGACGTTCAGGTCGCCGGCAGCGCGGATGCAGTCTTCAGTCAGCTGCAGCTCGCGCTGGCGCACACCCTCCTCGAAATGCACGAGCTCCCGCTGCACCACGTACTCGGAGACGCGGAGGCCGGCGGCCTCGGTCTGGCGCAGCAGCTCCCGCATCTGAGTCGGAGTGTGCTCCTGAGGATTGAGGTGGCCGACGCCGAACTCGACGCACTGATAGCCGATCTCGGCGAGCATCTGCAGCACCTGCTCGTTGCTCAGCTCGCCCTGGTCGAGGTTGAGAAAGAAACCGACGTCGTTTTTCATCTGATCTCCACTGCGGCCGCTCGCCACAGCGCGGCGGGTTGTGCACCGCCGCCAGCGACCGCACCGGCGTCGGCAACGGCGATCAGCAGCCCGGCGAACTGCGCCGCTACCAGCAGGTAGCTAGGCGGACGCCGCACCCTTGGCCTGGGCCTCCTCGAGGATCTTCCACCACGGATCGCCCAGCGGCTGGGTGGTGACCAACGGACCGAGCAGACGGGCGGCCTGTTCCAGACCTTCCTGCACTTCCAGGTAGTCGCTTTCCATCTCCAGCGACAGGATGCCGTCGTAGCCGATGAAGCGCAGGGTGGCGATCAACTCCTGCCAGACCTGCGGACCGTGGCCGTACCCGGGCTGAGCGAAGGTCCAGGCCCGCTCCCGGTAGTCGTCAAAGCCGGTGGTGTCGAACATGCCGTGAAGCCGGCACTTGGGCTGGTGGATGAGGGTGTCTTTCATGTGCGCGTTCTGGATCAGGTCAGCCAGGTAGTGGATGGCCTCGAACGGGTCGATCCCCTGCACCCACATGTGGGAGACGTCGTAGTTGCAGGCTACGACGGGGCCGATCTCGTCGCGCAGGCGCCGCAGCTTGGCCGGCGTGTGCACCATGTCACAGATCTGCATCTCGAAGCAGAGGGTGACCCCGTAGTCGGACGCGATTCTGCCCTGCTCGCGCCAATAGGGGAGCAGGCGCTCCTGCCACTGCCATTCCACGACCTGGTCGAAGTTCTGGGCGTCGCCGTGCGTCACCCAGTTTGGCACCCTGTCGCCTTCGCCCCCCTCCGGCAGACCGCTGACCAGCGTCATGCGGGTGACACCCACCTTCTCCGCGAGCCGGCAGGCGGCAGCGAAGTCCCTGGTGTAGGTGGAGGCGATCTCGCGGTCGGGATGCAGCGGCTTGCCGTGGCCACCGAAGGAGTAGAGCTCGATGCCGCGGCTGGCGTAGGCTTCGAGCCAGCGCTCGCGGGCGCCGTCGTCGGCCAGGAGCTTCTTGGTCTGACAGTACTCGTTGGTCGAGCCCACCGCGCTTACCTCGACCGCCACGACGCCGAACCGCTGGCACCAGTCGAGTCCCTCAGCGAAGGGAAACTTCGTAATGAAGCCGGTGTTCACACCCAGTTTCATCGGCGCATTCTCCGCAAATGACCGCGTTGACCCGCGTAGGAGGGCGGAGTAATATATGCCCCCGAAAAAACAGCACCAACCGACGAGGCGCGGGATGACCACCTGGATCCACCTCAGCGACCTGCAGATCGGCCAGAGTTCCGCAGCTGACGCGAGCGCGGCCCAGGCCGTCGAGATGGCGGTGGCGCGAAAGCCCGATTTTGTCGTCGACACCGGGGACTGCGTCCACGGCGCCGTCGACGACACGGCCGAGGAGAAGGAGCGGGTGAAGACGCTCTGGGCCGGCTACCGGAAAGTGGTGCGCCCGATCCTGAAGGCCTGTCCGCTCTTCCAGGTTCCGGGCAACCACGACTGCACCGGCAGCACCTCATCCATCGCCACCTTCCTGCGCCAGACCGGTCGTACCGGCAAGCCGCCCTGGTTCGCCGCCACGGTGAAGGGGGTCCACCTAGTCGGACTCGACCTAACGCCCGAACGGCACACGGGCGGCTTCCTCCCCGCATCGCCGCAGGGCCGGTGGTTCCGCCGCCACCTCGCCCGGCCTCGCCGCGCCCGCTGCATCGTGGTCGCCGGCCACTACCCAATCTTCGCGCCGCCCGACCTGGTGGAGGACGATCGGCTCCATTTCCACGAACCCAGCAGCGGTCGGGGACCGTTTTTGCCGCTTTTGGACGATGCCAGTGTCGACCTCTACCTCTGCGGTCACTACCACTCCTACGAGCGCTGCCGCTATCGCCGCCTCACCCAGGTGATGCCGGCCTGCCACGGCCCGGCGCTCAAGTTCATGCAGAGCGGCGCCTCTCGGTACCGCCGCGCCATCGACAACAGTGAGCGCCGCTCTTTCACCTGCTTCCGGCTCGACGGGGACAGGCTGCACGGGGAGGCGGTGGCTGTCGACGGCGAGATTATCGACCGTTGGTGGCAGAAGCCGAACAGGTAGCGCATGCGGCTGGGCAGCTTCACCAAGACTTTCGTCCGCGACTCCTTCGAGGAAGTGCTCGACGCAGTTGCCGCCCACGGCCTCGCGGCCGTCCAACTCAACCTCGACTCGGTGGTCGGCCAGCCCATGCCCGACCGCCTCGACACGGCCACGTGCAGTCGCATTCGCAGCGACCTGGCCGCGCGCAACATCGAGTTGGCCGCGGTCTCGGGCACCTTCAACATCATCCACCCCGATCGGGAAGAACGGGGTCGCGGTTTTGCCCGGCTTCGGGTGCTGGCCGCAGCCTGCGCTCAGATGGGAGCGCCGCGCATTACCTTCTCCACCGGCACCCGCAATCCCGACTACATGTGGGGCGGACACCCCGACAACGACACCCCCGAGGCCTGGTCGGACATGCTCGCGGCAATGACGGATGCGGTCGCGATTGCCACCGAATTTTGCGTTCCGCTGGTCTTCGAGCCCGAGGTCTCCAACATCGTCGATACCGCGGTCAAAGCGAGGCTGCTGCTGGATCACTGCGCCTCGCCCTACCTGAAGGTCGTCATCGACGGCGCCAACCTGTTCCACGCCGGCGCGCTGCCGCGCATGCACCAGATCCTCGACGAGGCTTTCGAGCTTCTCGGGCCCGACATCCAGATGGCGCACGCCAAGGACCTGCTCCGCGACGGCGAGGCTGGCAACGTCGCCGCCGGCACCGGGCTACTGGACTACGCCCACTACCTGCGCCGGCTGCGCGACGCCGGCTTCGATGGCGCCCTCATCCTGCACAGTCTGGATGAGGCGCAGGTACCCGAGTCGGTGGCCTTCGTCGGCGCCAAGCTGGCGGCACTCGAGGCCACCTGATCATTGCCACACCGGGAGCGATCACTCATGGCTGACAACAGAGACGCATTGCTGCTCAAGGACCCGGCTTTCGACTATCCCACCATCGTCCGCGGCGAGGGCATCTACCTCTTTGACGAGCAGGGCCGGCGTTACATCGACGGTGCCGCGGGTGCCAGCAACGTCACCCTCGGCCACGGCCGCGAGGACATCTCCCGGGTGCTGGGCGAGCAAGCCCGCACCCTGGCCTACGCCTTCTCGGTCCACTTCAACAACGCCCCGGCTCAGGAGTATGCCGCCCGCCTCACTGCCGTCGCCCCCGGCGACCTGGACAAGGCCTATTTCGTCTCCGGTGGCTCGGAGGCGATCGAGGTGGCGATGAAGGTCGCGCGCCAATATCACCTGCTGCGGGGCAACGCGCGCAAGCAGGTGATGATCGCCCGCTGGGGCGGCTACCACGGCGCCACCCTTGGTGCCATGTCACTGACCGGCATCCCCGGCAACCGCGCCCCCTTCGCACCCTGGCTGGCCGACTTCCCGCACATCACCCCCTGTTACCCCTATCGCTGCCGGCTGGCCGGCTGCGGCGGCCGCTGCAATCTGGCCTGCGCCGACGATCTCGAGCAGACCATCATCCGCTGCGGGCCGGAGAACGTCGCTGCTTTCTTCTGCGAACCGGTCCCCAACGCCACCATCGCCTGCGGCCTGCCGCCGCTGGAGTACTATGCCCGCATCCGCGAGATCTGCGATCGCTACGACGTGCTCTTCGTCGCCGACGAGATCGTCAACGGCTTCGGCCGGTCCGGCAAGCTGTTCGCCATCGAGCATTGGGACGTGATTCCCGACCTGCTCGTCTTCGGCAAGGGGGCCAGCAGCGGCTACGTACCACTTGG
>CAYWBJ010000362.1:0-15100 GCA_964456165.1 uncultured Gemmatimonadaceae bacterium
CTCGCGAAATCGGGATTCGACGGCGAGATTGACCATTTCTCCCGGGTCCGCCGCGAGGTCGTAGAGCTGTTCCCGATTCCTGCCCCAGGAGTAGCGCACGTACTTGAACCGAGCGCTGCGGACCATACGGCCCTCCGTGCCCAAGCCACCGATATGCGCTCCAAAAAGCGTCTCGGCGACGACGTAATGGCGCCATTCCTCAGTTTCGGCGCGATCCACCAGCGGCCGGAGGCTGCGTCCGATCAGATCGCGGGGCGGCTCGACGCCGGCGAAGTCGCAGATCGTGGGGTAGAGATCTAGACCGTTCGACGCGAGGTGCTCGTCGTCGACGATGCCGGCCTCGATCCGGCCGGGCCAGCTCAGGATCAGCGGCACGCGCACCGACTCCTCGTACAACACCGACTTCTGGTTCCAGCGGTGGGCGCCCATTCCGTCGCCATGGTCGCTCGAGAAGATCACCAGGGTCTCCTCCTCGAGACCGCTGCTGCGCAGTGCTGCGAGGATGCGGCCGATCTCGGCATCCACCTTCTCGGTCAGGCGGAAGTAGACGTGCCGATACAGGCGCCACTCGTCCTCGGTAAGGCTGCCGCCGCGGAAGATGCTGCGGGGGCGGGGCGTGCGCTCGGCGGCAACTGCCTCGGCCTCGTAGGCCGGCGGCAGGAAGTTGGGCGGCAGGTTCGGGCAGTCGGCGATGGGTGCTTCGGCCACCGCCCCCCAGGGCAGTGGCTGCTGCCGGGCCCACTCGCAGATGTTGTGCGGGTTGTCGAAGGAAGCGACCAGGAAGAACGGGTCGTCGCGCGGCCGTTCCAGGAATTGGATGCAGCGATCCGCCAGGTCGAGGTCGTCAAAGGGACAGATGGTGCGGAAGCCGTGGCCCTCGGGAAGGGACATCTCCGGCACGTGCCACTTGCCGCCCCAGGCGCAATCGTAGCCGGCTGCGGCCATTACGTGACCGAGCTCCCGATTCGCCCAGGGTTCCGCGATGGTCTGCTCGTTGTCGTAGACCCCGACCTGGTGCGGCATCAGTCCGGTAATCATGCTGGCGCGGGACGGCGAGCAGAGCGGGTAGGTGCAGTAGGCCCGGTCGAAGCGGACGCCGCCTGCGGCGAGACCGTCCATCGCCGGGGTCGTCAGGTTCTCCGGATCGACGCATCCCAGGGCGCTGGCGGACTGCTGATCGGTGAGGATGTAGAGGATGTTTGGCCGGTCAGTCATCCGGGAGTTCGATCTGCGCCAGGTAGATGCTGGTCTTCTCCTCGTGAGTCGAGTAGTAGCTGAGCCACAGCCGGCCGTCGTGCTCGACCATACCCGGGTAGCTGCAGTCGCCGGCGCTGGGCAACAGCGCCACCGGCTCGTAGCTAGTCCGGGTCATGCGGGCGAGCACGGTGCCGCGCGCCTGGTCGAACCGGCCCCGCGAGGCGGCCCAGAGGCTGCCGCTCGACCAGCGGATGAAATTGGGGCCGCCCAGGGCGGCGTCGATCCGGGTGAAGGACCAGTCGACATATGGGGGGCGGCTGGTGCCGATCCAGTGCGGCCGGATCAGAGCGATCATCTCGCCATCCGGCATGATCCGCAGGGTGGTCTCGCTCGCGGTCCACTCGTCGTCTGGCAGCCGAAACTCGGTGATCCACTCCCAGTCGAGTCCGTTGGTGGTGGAGTAGAGAAAACCCCGCCTCGGGTCCTGTCCCTCACCCAGCTTGGAGACGCAGTAGCCGATCCCCTCGTGCCAGGTGACGCGCCAGAGCCAGTGATCCTCAGCCAGCACCTGCACCGGCGGTGACCAGTCGTGCCCGTCGTCGGAGAAGGCGACCCGGGGCGAGCGCGTCAGGTACTCTCTGCCGCGGTACTTGGAGCCGCCCATAACCAGCATCAGCTGGCCGGCTGGGGTGATGGAAAGCTTGGGGTCGCGCAGATCGGTGCCGGCTTCAGCCAGCTCGCCGGTGGACTCCCAGGTTTCGCCGTCCTGCGAGCAGATGACTCGGGTGGTGCCGAGGCTCTCGCCGTGATCGGTGGCTTCGCGGAAGGTGCACCACCAGTGGTTTTGGAAGCGGATGAGGTCGGTGAATGCACTGTGAGGGGCTTGGTCCCAAATTTTGTCGACTGCGAGGATTGTTGGTGGCATGTGCTGGGGCCTGTGTTGTGTTGGAGGTGGCACTGCGGATGGTTGGCAGGGGGTGTTGGTTCCGGCGTTTACGTGAGTCCCGCGCCTGGGCGCCCTTGCCGGCCCTCATAGCCTGGCAGCTCGGTGCTGACCATGAAGCGCAGCTGGTCGTCGGCGCCGCCGCACCAGGGGGCCGCGTCGCCGATGAGCTCGGGGCCGGGATCACTCACGGCGACGCGGGAGCACCTCAGACCGTGTACGACGTCGACACCGTGTCGCCGCCGCGACCCGTCCAGTTGGTGTGGAAGAACTCGCCACGGGGCTTGTCGACGCGCTCGTAGGTGTGGGCGCCGAAGTAGTCGCGCTGTGCCTGCAGCAGGTTGGCCGGCAGCACGGCGCTGCGGTAGCCGTCATAATAGGCCAGGGCGCTGCTAAAGGCCGGGACCGGCACGCCGGCCTGCACTGCGGTGCCGATCACTCGCCGCCAGGCGGCCTGGCTCCGTGCCATGGCATCTGCGAAGTACGGGGCCAGCAGCAGGTTCGTCAGGTCCGGATCGGCGTCGAAGGCGGCCTTGATGTCGCCGAGGAACTGGGCCCGGATGATGCAGCCGCCGCGCCACATCAGCGCGATGCTGCCGAAGTTCAGGTCCCAGTCGTGCTCGGCGGCGGCCATCTTCAGCAGCTGGAAGCCCTGGGCATAGGAGCAGATCTTGGAGGCGTAGAGGGACTGTCGCACGTCCTCGATGAAGGCGTCGCGGTCCACGCGCGGTGCGCCTTCCACGCCGGCCAGCTGCCCGGCGGCGGCGGCGCGCTCTTCCTTGAGGGCGGAGATGCAGCGGGCGAAGACGGCCTCGGTGATGGTGGCCGTCGGGGAGCCCAGCTGCAGTGCCTCGATGCCGGTCCACTTCCCGGTACCCTTCTGGCCGGCGGTATCGAGGATGACGTCCACCATCGGCTTCCCGGTTTCGTCGTCAACCTGGGCGAGGATGTCGCCGGTGATCTCGATCAGGTAGCTGTCGAGCACGCCGCGGTTCCACTCGACGAAGATCTCGCTCATCTCCCGGGGCTCGATGCCGGCGACCTGGCGCAGCAGGGTGTAGGCCTCGCAGATCATCTGCATGTCGCCGTACTCGATGCCGTTGTGGATCATCTTCACGTAGTGGCCGGCGCCGTCGCTGCCGATCCAGTCGCAGCAGGGCGAGCCGTCGGCGACCTTGGCGGCGATGCTCTGGAAGATCTCCTTCACGTGAGGCCAGGCGTCCGGGTTGCCGCCGGGCATGATGCTGGGTCCCTTGAGGGCGCCCTCCTCGCCGCCGGAGACGCCGGTGCCGATGTAGAGCAGGCCCTTCTCCGTCAGCTCGCGGGTGCGGCGGACGGTGTCGTTGAAATTGGAGTTGCCGCCGTCGATGAGGATGTCGCCCTGGTCGAGCAGGGGAACGAGGTCGTCGATGACCTCGTCCACCGCGGCGCCGGCCTGGACCATGATCATGACGCGGCGCGGCGGCTTGAGTCGGGCGACCAGTTCCTCGGGGGTGTGGGCGCCGAGGATGGCCTTGCCCTGGGCGCGTCCGGCGAGGAAGGAGTCGACTTTGGTGGTCGTGCGGTTGTAGACGGCTACCGTGAAGCCGTGACTGGCCATGTTAAGGACCAGATTCTCGCCCATTACGGCTAGGCCGATCAGGCCGATGTCAGCTTGCATTTTGGTCTCCGTTGTGGGAGGCGTTTGTATGTGTCGTTCGTAGAGTATGGAGGGAACGGCCGGCAGGGTGTATTGCCTGCGGTTCGTCGTGAAATCGCGTTCTCCGCCACCGCCTGGCCGGCGCTGCGCGCCGGAACCCCGCAATCCTTTGCCCCTTTGCCCCCCGTCCACGACGCATCTCCAACAACACCCCCTGCCGGCCTCCTACCGCGTTCAGGAGCGTCTGTGTTCGAAACCGTTTGTGAGAAGTAGAGGTATGTATAGTCCTCAATTCTGGTTTCCTTCCCCCTGCACGCCGAAGGCTTTGGCTACGAGCTCGTAGGATCTGAGTCTGGATTGGTAGTCGGGGGTGATGGTGAGGAGGACGAGTTCCTCGGCCTGGTGCTCTTCGGCGATTTCGGTCAACCTCGCCTTTACCTGGTCAGGGTCACCGACTACGTAGCGGATACGGTTGTGCTCTATCTGGGTTTTCTCGGCCGGGGTGTACTGGGTGCTCTCGGCTTCTTCCACGGTGGGTATCTGGCCGAGGCGACCCTGGTCGGCACGGAGACGCCAGAGGTCGCGGCTCTTGGCGAGGCGAGTGGCCTCTTCTTCGGTGTCGGCGCAGATCGCGAAGACGCCGACGTTAGTTCGCGGTGCGGGCAGGGGATCGGTGGGCTCGAATTCGGTTCGGTAGGCGCGGGAGACTTCGCCGCCGGCGTAGGGATTGATGAAGTGGGCGAAGGAGAAGCGGATGCCGAACTGGGCTGCCATCCTGGCGCTCTCGGCACTGGAGCCGAGGATCCAGAGCTCGGGGTCGCTCTCCGACTCGGGGGTGGCGCGGATGCCGTGCAGTGCCTCGGTGACCGGCTTCTCGTCGCTGAGGAAGGCGCGCAGGTCCAGGACCTTGTTGGGGAAGTACTCGATGCCGAGCTGGTTGCCGTAGGCCAGGGCGACGGCGGTATGGCGGTCGCGGCCGGGGGCGCGGCCGATGCCCAGGTCAATGCGGCCAGGGTAGAGGACTTCCAGGACCCTGAAGGTCTCGGCCACCTTGTAAGGACTGTAGTGGCTGAGCATGACGCCGCCGGAGCCGACGCGGATGGAGTCGGTGGCGCCGGCGATGCGGCCGACGAGAATCTCGGGGGCGCTGCCGGCAAAGCCGTCGGCGGCGTGGTGCTCGGCGACCCAGTAGCGGGAGTAGCCGAGCTTCTCGGTCGCCCGGGCGAGCTCTACCGACTCATTGATGGCATCGGCGTAAGTGGCGCCGACGCGGACCGGCGACTGGTCCAGGACGCCGAGCTTTATCACGTTATGGAACCGGATGTAGGAGAGGATATTCAGCAGTGTTCAACCAATAATAATTCACAGAAAGCGGACCGGCGTCAAATCTCACCGCCTGCCTGCAGGCGCCGGACGCCTCTCCAGGACCGTGGAGGATCGACATGGCAGACAGACTCTTTGCCGGCCGCACCGCTCTGGTGACGGGGGGCTCCCGCGGCATCGGCCGCGCCATCAGCCGGATGCTGGGCGCGCAGGGAGCGCGCGTGGCGGTCAATTACGTGAGCGCCGAAGCCGCCGCCGCCGAGGTGGTCGCCGCGATCGAGCGGGACGGAGCGGAAGCGCTGGCGGTACAGGCTGACGTCTCCCGCCCCGGCGAAGTGGACACCATGATCGCGACGCTCACCGACCGGTTCGGGCCGGTCGACCTGCTGGTGAACAACGCCGGGATGGTGGAGCGGGGCGACCACGGGCAGCTGGACTTCGCCGGCTGGAAGCGGATGTTCGAGGTCAATGTCGACGGTCCCTTCCTGACCACCTGGGCGGTCAAGGACGGGATGATCGCGCGGGGGTACGGCCGCATCGTCAACGTCTCGTCCCTGGCTGCGGTCATCCACCGCAGCAACCTGATCCACTACTCAACCGCCAAGTCGGCGGTGGTCGCCTTCACGCGGCAATGCGCCGACGCCTTCGCCCCGCACGTGCGGGTCAACTGCCTGGCGCCGGGGCTCATCGACACCGACATGGCGCGAACGGCCAACCAGGAGATGGTCCAAACCCTGGTGGAGCACACCCCGCTTGGACGCATCGGCACCCCGGCAGAGATGGCGGCGGCGGTGCAGTTTCTGCTGTCGGAGGAGTCGAGCTTCATCACCGGGCAGACGCTGTCGGCCTGCGGCGGCAGGACCCTAGTCCCGGGACCGGCATGACCGCTGGCCGGTGCCACGACGCTCTCAATCTGGCAGGGATGACAGGCGGCACGAGCAGATGAATCAGCGCGGCGTCACCGCCCGCAGCGTCGCGGTCGGGGCGCTGCTGGCGTTCACCATCGGCGCCGGCACCCCGTACGCCGCCCTGGGGCTGCGCAGCGCCTGGATCGCCACCGACTTCTTCAATCCGGGCGTCGGTTTTCTCTTTTTTGCCACCGTCCTCCTGTTGCACACCGGTCTCCAACTGCTGCGCCCGTCGCTGGGTTTCCGTCCCGGCGAGCTGGTGGTGATCTACACCATGGTCCTGGTGGCCAGCCCGGTTCCGGATCACGTCGCGCAATGCGTCGTCATCCTCGGCGGCTTCACCTACTACGCCAACCCGGACAATGGCTGGGCGACGCTGGTGCATCCGCACGTGCCGGCCTGGATTGCGCCGCGCGGCCAGGCGGTCGTCCAGCTCTTCGAGGGGCTGCCGCAGGACGCCCCCTTCCCCTGGGAAGCATGGAGACGCTCGCTCCTTCCCTGGCTCGCGCTGATTCTGGTCCTGCACCTGTCGACTGTCTTCATGATGGTAATCCTGCGGCGCCAGTGGATCGCCAACGAGCGGCTCCCGTTCCCGCTGGTGCGCCTGCCCCACGCCATGGTCGAGCAGGATGAAGGCGGCGGCCTGCTGGCGCCGTTCTTCCGCAGCCCGGTGATGTGGGCGGGTTTCGTGCCGCCGTTCATCATCGAGTCGCTCGGCAAGCTGCACGTCTACGACTCCAGCGTGCCGACGCTGAACCTGTCCACCTCCATACCGCTGTTCCGGGGCAGCACCGATCTGGTCATCGCCCTCAGCTTTCCCATGGTGGGCTTCTCCTACTTCGTCAACCTCGACATCGCGTTGGGAATCTGGGTGTTCAACCTGGTGGGGCGGGTCGAAGAGGGCGTTTTCGGAATCCTCGGGCTCGACTTCACCGAGACCCTCTATTACATGCCGCCCTCGCCGGTCCTGTCACACCAGGGAATGGGCGCCCTGCTCGTTCTTGTTCTACTCGGGTTCTGGACCGGCCGCCACCACTTGTGCCGCGTCTTCGCCCACTTCGCCGGCAGGGCGGCCGGCGGGGACGAGGACGAGATCGTCTCGTACCGGGTGGCGGTGATCGGGCTAGCTGGCTGCGTCGCGTTCGCTGGGGGCTGGCTGTGGATGGCCGGGATGACTCCCTGGGTGGTGGCCGCGTACCTGGCCGGCATGTACCTGATCCTGATCGGCGTCACCCGCGTCGTCTGCCAGGGTGGGGTCGCAGCGATCCGGGCGCCGATCATCCCTCCGGATCTAGTCGCCTCGTCGGTGGGCAGTCGGGTGCTGTCGACCTCGTCGCTGACGGTGCTGGGGCTGAGCAACTGCTGGCTGACCGGCATGCGCAACCTGGTGATGGTGTCGGCCGGCGCCGGCCTGAAGCTGGCCGAGGACTTCCTGCCGCGGCGCAAGCGGGGCCTGTTCTGGGCCATGCTGCTGGCCCTGATAATCAGCATTGCTGGTTCTACCTGGATGATGCTCTACATTCCGTACACCTACGGCGGCATCAACCTCAACGATTGGCTCTTCGGTCCCAGCGGCGCGCCGGTGCTGCCGTTCAAGTTCGTCACCAGGGAGCTGTTCGAGCCGGACGGCCCCGACATCGCCGGCTGGGTGTCCACGACAATAGGCGGCGGCGTCATGGGCCTGCTGATGCTGGCGCGGCAGCAGATCTTCTGGTGGCCACTGCACCCTCTGGGATTCGTGATCAGCACCAGCTCGTTGACGAACGGAATCTCATTTAGCGTATTCCTGGCCTGGCTGGCCAAGACCGTGGTGCTGCGTTACGGGGGCGTGGCGCTCTTCCGCAAGAGCTGCCCCTTCTTCCTGGGCATGATCGCCGGGCAGTTCGTCGCGGTCGGCCTGTGGCTGTTCGTCAACTACTTCATCGAGCCAGGGAGCCGAGGTTGAGATGAGAGAACCATCCAAGCCCCACCTGCCGCCCACGCCGCTGCAGCAGAGCAAGGTCACCGTCGAGGCCATCGAGTCGGTGCAGCCGATGGACCTGTTCCCCGACCTGCTGCTAGTGCGTATCCACACCGACGCCGGCATCATCGGACACGGCGAGACCTACTACTGCGCCGAGGCGGTGCAGGCGATGCTGCACGAGCGCATGGCCGAGCGGCTGCTGGGCGAGGACGCGACGGCGATCGAGTCGCACTGGCGCTTCCTCTACGAGCGGGCGGCGAACATCGGCGCCCGGGGCACCGAGCTGCGGGCGATCTCGGCGCTGGACCTGGCGCTGTGGGATATCCTAGGCCAGGTCTGCGGCCAGCCGATCTACCGCCTTCTTGGCGGACCGGTGCGAGACCGGGTGCGGGTCTACAACAGCTGCGGCAACCCCCAGTATGGGGTGCGTACTACCCATCGGGGCTGGCCGGGCATGGGGCCGATCGGCGAGCCGGGGCCGCTGGGCGACAGCTGGAAGTTCTGGAACGAACCGGCGGCGCTGGCGCGGGAGCTGCGAGAGCTGGGCTACAGCGGCATGAAAGTGTGGCCGTTCGACCAGGCCGCCACCCTCTACGGGCCGGCGTACGTGCCGCAGGACGCGGTCGAGGGGGCGATGGAGCCGCTGCGGGCGGTGCGCGAGGCGGTGGGGATGGATCTGGAGATCATGATCGATGGGCACGCCCACTTTCAGCTGCCGGCGGCGTTGCGGATCGCTGCGGCACTGCGGGAGGTCAGGCCGCTCTGGCTCGAGGACATGATCAAGATGGACAACCTGGATACGGTCGCCGACTTCCGCCGGCAGAGCGGGATGCCGACGTCGGTGAGCGAGATGCTGCTGAGCCGCGCCGACTATAATGCCGTGCTGCTGAGCCAGGCCGCTGACTACGTGATGATCGACCCGACCTGGGTGGGTGGCATCTCCGAGGCCGCCCGGGGCGCCCACCTGGCCGAGACCTACAACGTGCCGGTCTCCACCCACGACTGCACCGGGCCGCTGACCCTCTTCGCCGGCATCCACGTCAACGCGGCGGTGGCCAATTGCTGTTTCCAGGAAACGGTGCGGGCCCACATCCATACGGTCTACCACGACCTGATCGACGTGGAGGTGGTGATCGATGGGGGTTTCGTCGAGCTGCCGACCGAACCGGGCCTGGGCGTGCGTCTGGCTTCGGAGCTCTTCGATTCCAGCCGGCCGGGCTACCGGATCTCCGGACGCCGCTGATTCGGAGAGGGTGGCGATTGGGCCTCGCCGGACCTGGGCCCGATCGCGCCGAATGGCAGAAGGCGCTCGATCAGGGGGTGGAAACCGGCACCTGCCAGAGGGACCTCAACAACTACGGCTTCTGATCTTCAACCTGGAGCAGGCGCGCCAGGTTGTCTCCCTTGACCTGCTTTCTCTCGGCTTCCGTGTGGCGGGGCATGTGGGCGTCGACGATGTCCGGGGTGCCACTGCCCCAGACCAGGTTGTCCGGTCCGTAGGCGGCGATGACGCGGGCGGTGAAGGGCATGGCGCTCGCGTACAGGGGCGCGTCTCCGGCAAAGTGACCCAGCCCCGACAGCTTCATGAAGACCTGGTCGAATGAGGCGAGATCGAGCAGGTCGGCATAGTCGACCGCGCTGGTGGTGTGGGGCTCGGCGAGATGATCGATCAGGACCGTCGACTCCGGCATCTCGCGCAGCGCGGCGGCGGTCGCCCTGGCGTACTTGGCGTTAATGTGGAGTTCGACGACTAGCCCGAGCTCCAGCGCCTGCCGCCACTGCGACAGCACCCCGGCCGCGTAGGTTGCGGGCGCGGGCTGGTCCATGCCCCCCAGTCCGTGGAAGCGGCAGGCGATGATGCGTTCCTGCTGTGCGACCAGATCGACCATCTTGCGGCCGGCATCCAGGTCCTGCGGATTGAACAGGCAGGTCCCGTGCAGTCGCCGGGGCTCGCGCTCGAGGCAGTCGAGCAGCAGGCTGTGGTCGTCCCAGTAGGGAGTCGGCTGGACGATCACACCGTGGTCGATGCCGTCGTCGTCCAGGCGCTGCAGGTACACGGCGAGTGGGTCGTCGTAACGGGGCTCGGGGTCATACGGTGAATCGGGATGTATCGGAAAGCGCTCCAGGTCGGTGCTGAACATGTGCTCGTTCCACTCGACGATCACGGCTTCCTCCAGGTTTGTGTTGCGGTTAATATCGTCCATCTGCCGTCCCCGCGAACCTTTGAGGGATCCGAGCTCCGAGTGTATCTTCCTCCCTCCGAGTCCTAGCCGGACGCAGTCGGATGACCGAGCTCAAGCAGACCAAGCGCCGAATTCCCTGGCACCGCACCCGCATCGACCGCGAGCTTCTCGCCGAGCTCAACCGCCGCAGCGATTTCTGGGGGTTCGCCCAGACCCTGGGCTACCTGGGTACTCTGGTCGCCACCGGGGCTCTGGCCTGGTGGGTGTCACTCAACCAGGCGTGGTACTGGTTCCTCCTCGCCGCCTTTCTGCACGGCACCTGTTATAGCTTCACCATCAACGGCTTCCACGAGCTCGTCCACAGCTCGGTTTTCCGCACGCCGCGGCTCAACGTCTTCTTCCTCCACGTACTCAGCTTCATCGGGTGGTGGAACCCGGTCTCATTCTGGGCCAGCCACGCCGAACATCACAAGTACACGCTCTATCCACCGGAGGACGGCGAAGTCGTGCTGCCGGTGGACATGACGCTCAAGGGCTACCTGAGGGGGGCTTTCGTCGATCCGCTGAGCTGCTACAACCGGATCAGGGCCAGCTTCATGCGGGGCTTTTTCGGCTGTATCGCGCCGGGATGGGAGTCGGTGCTGTTCCCGCCGGAGAACGCCGATGGTCGCCGCCGGATGCGGCGATGGGACCGGACGCTGGTGATCGGGCACGCGGCGATCGCCGCGGGGGGCCGCTACCTGGGCTGGTGGCAGGTAATCGTGCTCTTCACGCTGGCTTCCTACTACGGCCGTTGGCTCTTCCTGCTGTGCAACTCCAGCCAGCACATTGGTCTCACCGACAACGTGCCCGACTTTCGCCTCAACTCGCGCACGATCCTGCTCAACCCGGTGGTGCAGTTCCTTTACTGGCACATGAACTACCACATCGAGCACCACATGTACGCCGCTGTACCCTGCTACAAGCTGGGGCGGCTGCACCGGGCGATCCGGCACGAGCTGCCGCACTGCCCCGACGGACTGATCGCGACCTGGCGCGAGATCGCCACGGTCATGAAGCGGCAGAGGGTGGAGCCGGACTACCAGTACACGCCGGAGCTGCCAGCCGGCGCGCCGGCCTGACAAGGGCCCCGCAGCCCAGCCTACTCGATGCCGACGAGACTCTACAGATGACCGACAGAGCCGTCGTCATGGCCCGCGGCCTCGGGCGCCGGATGCGGCGCGCCGACGCGGGGGCGGCACTGGATCTGGACCAGAAGCGGGTGGCCGACAGCGGAGCCAAGGCGCTGGTGCCGGTGGGGCGCCCGTTCCTAGACCACGTGCTCACCCAGGTGGCCGATGCCGGCTTCCGGCGGGGCTGCCTGGTGGTCGGGCCGGACCCGGACCCGGTGCGGGGTTATTGCAGCGAGCTGGCGCTCGAGAGACTGGCATTCGAGTTCGCCGTCCAGGACGAGCCCCGCGGGACCGCCGACGCCGTCGCGGCGGCAGCCGACTGCATCGGCGATGACCCTTTCGTAGTTATCAATTCAGACAACCACTACCCGGCCGAAGCCCTGTCTGCCCTGCGCCTAGTCGAGGGGCCAGGTCTGGTCGGATTCGTCCGCGACGGCCTGGTGGCCGGGGGCATCCCGGCCGATCGGGTGTCCGGCTACGCGGTGATCGAAGCAGACGAGAATGGCTTCCTGGATGGGATCGTGGAGAAGCCGACTCCGGAGAAGGTGGCGACCCTAGCCAGCCCGGTTCGCGTGAGTATGAACTGCTGGCGCTTCGGTGCAGGCTTCCTCGACTGCTGCCGCGCTGTCGCGCCGTCGCCGCGCGGCGAGCTGGAGCTGCCCGACGCGGTGCGCGACGCCATGGCGGCTGGAACCCGGTTCCGCGTCGTGACGTTGTCGGTGCCGGTTCTCGACCTCTCGAGCCGGGCGGACATCGCGGCGGTGACCGCGCGACTGCGCGACGCCGAGGTGCGGCTGTGAGCCGGCTCGACCGCTGGCAAGAGCCCGAGGCGGCCACCGCGGCCTTTGCGTCGAGGGGGTTTGCGTCGGCGGCCGACAAAGCCAAGCAGCTGACCCGCGCGGCGCGCCGTCTGGCCGCGGCCGGCGTGGATGGCACCCGGGAGGCGCACGCCTTCTTCGTGCCCGGCCGCATCGAAGTTCTCGGCAAACACACCGACTACTGCGGGGGGCGCTCGCTGGTGGCGGCGACCGAGCAGGGATTCTGCCTGGTCGCGGTGCCGCGCGACGACGCCCGTGTCAGGGTGACTGACGCGGCGGCCCGGGAGGAAGCGACATTCGACCTGGACCCGGAGCTGGCACCGCCACGGGGACACTGGTCCAACTACCCGATGACGGTGGCCCGACGGCTGGCGCGCAACTTTCCGGATGCCCGCCGCGGCGTCGACCTGGCATTCTGCAGCGACCTGCCCGCGGCGGCGGGGATGAGCAGCTCCAGCGCTTTCATCATCGCGGCTTTTCTGGCGCTGCGTGCGGTCAACCACCTCGCCGCGCACCCCGACTACCGGCGCAACATCCCCGACGACCTGAGTCTGGCCGAGTACCTGGGCACGAACGAGAACGGCCAAAGTTACCGGGAGCTGCAGGGCGACCGCGGCGTCGGCACCTTCGGCGGCAGCGAGGATCACACCGGGATCCTCTGCTCCGAGCCGGGTTCCCTGGGCCAGTTCGCCTATTGTCCCACGCGGTTCGAGCGCCGGGTCGCGGTGCCCGAAGGCTACGTGTTTGCGATCGGCTCCAGCGGCGTCGTTGCGGAGAAGACCGGGGCAGCCCTGGAACGCTACAACCGCGTTTCCGCCCGGGCCGCGGCGCTGGTTGATGCCTGGACCAGTTCCACTGGCCGGGAAGCGACGACGCTGGCGGCGATCGTCGAGCAGGGCGAGGAGGCGATTGCCGAGTTGGGCGCCATCGTCCGCCGCCAGCCGCCCGCCGGCTTCGCAGAGGGTGAGCTGCAACGCCGGCTGGATCAGTTCTGCCTGGAGCACCTGAAGATCGTGGGACAGGCCGGGGAGGCGCTGGACCGGGGCGACCTCGGCGAGTTCAAGCGCCTGGTCATCCGGTCGCAACGGGCGGGCGCCGATATGCTGGAGAACCAGGTCGAGGAAACGGTAGCGCTGGCGACCATGGCCTGCGACCGCTACGCGGAGGGGGCCTCTGGCTTCGGTGCCGGCTTCGGCGGCAGCGTCTGGGCCTTGGTGAGGGCGGCCGAGGCGCCCGCTTTCCTGGAGCAGTGGGAGCGGGACTACCGGGCCCGTTTCCCGGAGCGAGGGGAGGCCCTGTTCCTTACCACCGGCGCCGGCTCGTCCGCGTTCGAGCTGGCTTAGGAAGAGGAATCAGCACCTGATCTATCACGAACTGGACGACCGGGCTCGCGAACAGGGACCAACAGTAAAGCACGGGCGCCGAATTTCATCAGCAAAGTCCTCGATCGGTTGCTGTGCGGTGTTTCCCGCCCGTCTCATCCCTCCACGAACTGCAGCGCGTTCCCTCCGAGGATCAGGTCGACCTGTGCCGCTTCGAGAAACGGCGCTTCGTGGATTGCCTGCAGCAGGTCCGTATAGGGCTTGAAGCGCAGGTAGGGCCAGTCGGTGCCCCAGTGGATGCGCTCCGCACCGATCCCGGCAACCAGCAACTCGACGACCCGCAGCGCCGACTCGAAGGGATAGGGCTCGTCCTTGGATATCAGATGCTGGTAGGCGCCCAGGTCGCAGTGCAGGCTGGGGAACCTATTCATGAAGGCGATCACCTCGTCGAGACGGTCGTAGTGGATGTTGCCGTCCGTGCGGTCGACCAGGCGCGGGGTGCCGTAGTGAGCGAGCTGGATGCGCAGATCGGGGAAGTCGGCGAGCAGCCGCCCGAAGCCCTCGACGTAGTCGGTAAAGCTGTCGTACACCTCGTAGACGCTGGGCGCGAAGTGGGCCTGGTCGGCGTACCACCAGGAGAGATCGATGATGCAGGGCTTCTGGCGCTCGCGCAGTAGCTCGAAGATGGGCCGCCAGCGCTCGTCACCCATCTCGGTGTCGACGAAGAGGGGCAGCAGCTTGAGGCCGGCGGCACCCTGATCCAGATCCTGGGCGGCGCGCTCGACGTAGCCGGGGACGCGGGGGTCGATGGAGTCGGCGAACCAGTAGAGGCGGTCCGTGTGGCGCTGCCAGACCTCGACAAAGTAGTCGCGCCGCAGGTAGTGCTGGAAAACGGCGACCATATGATCGCGGCGCTCCGGTGGATAGTGGGCCATGATGTCGACCGGCGTGTAGCTGATGAGGAATGCCCGCTCGATGCCGGCTTCGTCCATCTGCCGCAGCAGGCTGTCTTCGTCGCCGCCCCATTCGTTGCCCGGCCACAGCGGAAAGTTCTCCTCGGCGCCGGCGACGCGGCGGGCGAAGACGTGGATATGGCTGTCGATGATCATACTCTGCCTTTCAGCTCCCGAAGGTCGCCTCGCAGACCCTCAGGAAATTGCCGCCGAGCACGGCGCGGATGTCTTCCTCCGAGTAACCGCGCGCGGCGAGTGCCTCGGTGATCCTCGGCATTCCGCTCATGTCGTCGACCGCCCATTGCAGGTTGGTCGTGCCCTGAGCGGCCTGCAGGTCGTACCAGGCGCCATCGGTGGGAAAGAAGTCGACGCCGAGGGCGACGTGCTCGATGCCGACGAGCGCGGCGACGTAGTCGATGTGCCGCACCACGTGGTCGGGGGTGGGATCGGGGCCCAGATAGCTGATGTAGAAGTGTACGCCCAGCACCCCGCCGGTGGCGGCCAGGTCGCGGATCTGGCCGTCCTCCAGGTCGGTTCTGACGGCGGCGGCGGTGCCGTGGGAAACAATGACCGGCTTCTTGGCCGCGGCCAGGACCTGGGCGAAGGCCGGCCTCGGAATATGGGTGACGTCGACGATCACGCCTAGGCGCCCGCACTCGGCCACCACCTCGCGGCCGAA
>CAYWBJ010000363.1:0-2562 GCA_964456165.1 uncultured Gemmatimonadaceae bacterium
CACCGAGATTCGAACGATGAACGCGGACGAAGAGCTCGACATTCCGACGTTGTTGGAGAATCCGGTGCTGCAGGGTTATGTCGAAGCCCTCGGCAGGGCCGGCTACTGGCTCGATCAACCGCCGACGCTGTTATCGGCACACGACCGAGCTGTCGCATTCTCGGCTGACGACCCGGAGACCAAGCAGCCTCTGCGGTACATCTGCCACGCCGAGGTCCGCGTCTGCAACGGCCTTCACGTCGTCGTCGCGCTGGCACCGTCGTCCGCGAAAGACGGCCTCGTCCTGGTTCCGGCGACTCACAAGCGGGCAGTGCCACCAGCGCCGAACTTCCTCAGCGGCGGCAAGGTGATCTCCGACCGCGAGAAGACCTGGGTCACCGACCAGATCGAGCAGCCGGCATCGATGACCTTCAACATCGACGAGCGCAGCCTGCCCGACCCGGCCGAGCTCTGGTTCTGGGAATTTCTCGGCTACCTGGCCGTGCGCGGGGTAATTGACGAGGAGCGGCTCACAGCCCTCTGGCTCGAGGCCTACGAACCGATTGCCGGGACGCTGGGCCTCATCGACCGGCTAGCAGGCCGCCGGCTACGAGTTGCTCTACCTGTCGGACAACACCCAGGATCAGGTCGACTACCTGGAAGCGACCTACCCGTTTCTGCACCGGTTCGTCGCCGGCTTCTTCTCCCACGACGCGGACGTCCGGAAGCCCGATCCCAGGATCTACGAGCTCCTCCTCGAGAAAGCAGCCCACCCTGCCACAGCCTGCATCTAAATCGATGACAAGCCGTCGATGCTGGTTCCTGCCGGGGAAATGGGAATGACGGTAATCGCCTTCGAAAAACCGGACCAGGTCGAGGCGGACCTGGTCCGTCACGGCCTCAATTTCTGACTCGGATTATAGGAAAGCTGACGATGCGCGTCACCCACCGCTTCACCGACGACAGCGCCACCATCCGCATCGAAGGTCTGCCGGGCCCCGTGCGGATGCTGCACCTTACCGACACCCACATGCACTACTACGACGAACGGGACGGCGACATGGCCGCCGGCTGCGTCGACTTCATCAGGCGCCGCGAGGCACACATGGAGCGGGAAGGCGTTCACTACGTCCCGGGCGACACCTTCCGCGAGCACCTGGCCCGGGCGGCGACTGAAGAGCTGGACCTGCTCGCCCTGACCGGCGACATAGTACACTTTCCAGCGCCGGCTTCAGTCGACTTCGTCCTCGACGAAGTCGCGGCTCTGGGCGTCCCGATGATGTACACCTGCGGCAATCACGACGTTCACTACACCAACGAGCCGGTCAACGACGAGATCAGGCTGACGCGACTGAATGCCCTGCAGCCGCTGCACGACGGCGATCCGGACTGCCAGGCGCGAGAGATCGGCGGTATTCGTTTCGTCAGCGTCGACAGCGCCGTGCCGCAGATCTCCGCAAAGCAGGTGGAGTTCGTCGCCGATCAGCTGCGGACAGGGGCACCCGCCGTGGTGCTAACCCACTGGCCGCTGAGTCTGCCCACCCTGCGCAAGCCCTGCCTCGAGTTCGTCGGCTCCTATGCCATGATCGGCGATCCGGACTGGTCGACCGAGAGCCGGACCACCTGGCAGGTCAGCGAAGACACCCCCGAGACCCTGGAGTTCGTGCGCCTCGTGACCACGGCTCCGAACCTGGTTGCCGTATTCTGCGGTCACATCCACTTCCCCCACGCCGACACCATCAACACACGAGCCGTGCAGTACGTGGGCCGGGCCGGATTCGAAGGCGGGCGCCGGCGCGTCCAGTTCGAGCCGCTGTAATGGGTATCTACTTCGATCTCGGGCGCCCCATCGTCGGCGGCTGGTTCCAGGGCGGCTGGCTCATGCGCGACCCGGTGCGCAACCTCGACCTGCTATGGGGCGCGGAGATGGGCCAGGAAGGGGCAGTGCTGTTCGCCATCGACGTGGACAGCGCCCGGGTCGTCGACGAGTACCGCCTGGGGTGCCGCGAATTCAACTGCGCCGTCGATGCCGATGCCGACCGGCTGTGGATCGCCACCAACCACGGCATCGGTCAGTCGGGCCACCTGCTGCTCTCGTGGGATCCGCGTACCCGCGAGATCACCTCCCACGGCTTCCCAGCCGTTGCCGGCCACCGTTTTGCTGGCGAGCCTTTCCTCGCCAGCGACGGCCGGGTCTACCTGGGATCGCATCCCTACGGGTCCCTGTTCAGCTTCGATCCGGGTGACGGCAACTGGCGCGACCATGGCTGCCAGGCACCAGATCCCATCGTTGCCGGGCAGCACATCTGGTGTTATCCCCGGCAGGAAACCGAGGACGGAGACATCGTCTGCTCGATCAACCGGGCCCCTCCGGCCCAGGTCTCTCTGAATCCGCGCACCGGGCAGACCCGGGTCCTCGAAGAGAGTCCGCCGGCGGCGCCCCGGCCGCCGGCCATCCGCGACGTGAAACCCAATTTCCGCCTAGCCGCCGACTACGTGATCAATGGCCAGGCGCGCCAGAGCGACTACCGGCCGCGCGTCGCCACCGATATCTGCGGCCTCAACAGAGGTACGGACGGCAAG
>CAYWBJ010000364.1:0-2668 GCA_964456165.1 uncultured Gemmatimonadaceae bacterium
CTCACGCCGCTGTTCGTGCTGCTCCTGTTTACCGAAGTCTGGTACTTGAAGAGCATGGCCTTCGTCGTCTTCGTCGTGGCAGCTGTGACCGATTTCTTCGACGGTCGGCTTGCAAGGTCGAGCGACCGGATCACGCCGCTGGGCCGGTTTCTCGATCCGCTAGCGGACAAGATCCTGGTGACCGCAGCACTGTTGGCTTTCGTGTGGGGCGGCAGGGTCCACGTCTGGCTCGTGGTCCCGGTCATAGTCCGCGACGTTGTGATCACCGGACTGCGGCTCTACAGCATCTACCACGGACGCGAACTCGCGACTTCACAGCTGGCCAAGTGGAAGACGGCAACACAGCTCTTCGCCGTCGCTATCATCCTGCTCTGCATCAGTCTGCAGGGGTTTCTTGAGAGGTTCGACTGGCTCAGAGTCGTACCGCTCGACGACGACGCGATCCAGTTGCTGAGCAACGGCCTTATGGGAGCGGTGCTCCTGCTCACCGTCTTGTCAGGGCTGCACTACCTGTTCCGCTCCAACTTCACATTTAACAAGTCCTGAGTGCCTTGGGGCTTGCAAGAGGGGGGTTCGTCCATTCCCTGACCAGGTTGGTCGCTACCCTGTTCTTCAGCGGTTACGCCCCGGTGGCGCCGGCGACCGTGGGCAGTGCGCTGGTCGCCGCCGGCTACTACATGGTCGCACCGTCTCTGGGGGTCGTGGAATGGCTTGCAGTTCTCACGGCCGTTTTTTTTGTCGCGGTGTACGCGGCCCAGGCGATGGAGCGGGAATGGGGCAAGGATCCATCCCGCGTGGTCGTGGACGAGGCAGTGGGTTTCCTGGTCACCGTGGCGTTTCTGCCGCCCGGCCTGGCTACGGCGATCGCCGGTTTCGTGCTTTTCAGGATCTTCGACATCGCCAAGCCGCCACCAGCCCGACGTCTGGAGTCGCTGCCAGGCGGCTGGGGGGTCGTCATGGACGACGTGGCTGCGGGTGTATACGGCAACCTGGTGCTCCAGCTGGCGGTGCTGGCCGGAATGTTATAGGGGGGATGCAGCAGAGAATGAGCAACTCGCGAAACGGACAGGGCGGAGAAGAGGACAGGGCAGGCAAGCGCGGCAAGTCGGACGAGGCGGTCGACAAGGAACGTGAGCGAGCGGTCGATGCGGCCATGGCCCAGATCGAGAAGCAGCACGGCAAGGGCGCCATCATGCGCTTGGGCGGCGACGGTGCGCTGGCCGGGGTGGAGGCGATTCCCACCGGGTCTCTGGCGCTGGACGCAGCCCTCGGGATCGGCGGCTTTCCCCGCGGCCGCATCGTGGAAGTCTACGGGCCCGAGGGGGCGGGCAAGACGATGATCTCGCTGCACGCGGTGCGCGAGGCACAGAAGGCGAGCGGCACGGCTGCCTTCATTGATGCTGAGCACGCTCTCGACGTCCAGTTCGCCAGGCGCATCGGCGTCGACATGGAGAACCTAATTATCTCTCAGCCCGACAGCGGCGAGCAGGCACTGGAGATCGTCGATACGCTGGTGCGCAGCGGCGCCTTTGACATCATCGTGGTCGACTCGGTTGCCGCACTGGTGCCGCAGGCCGAGCTGGAGGGTGAGATGGGGGATTCCCACATGGGCCTTCACGCCCGGCTCATGTCGCAGGCGCTGCGCAAGCTGACCGGATCGATCAACAAGTCGCGCACCTGCCTGATCTTCATCAACCAGCTGCGAATGAAGATCGGCGTGATGTTCGGCAATCCCGAGACGACGACCGGGGGACGGGCGCTGCCGTTCTATGCGTCGACCCGCCTCGACGTGCGTCGCATCGCCAGGATCAAGGACGGGGAGACCGAGATCGGCAATCGCACGCGTGCCAAGGTCGTGAAGAACAAGCTCGCGCCGCCATTCCGCGAGGCCGAGTTCGACTTCATTTTCCACGGTGATACGATCGGTATATCCTGGGAGGGGGACCTGCTCGATATCGGCGTGGCCCATGGGCACGTGGAGAAGAGCGGAGCCTGGTTTTCCTACGGGGGCGAGCGGCTGGGGCAGGGGCGCGAGAATGCCAAGCTCTTCTTACGCGACAATCCTCAGGTAGCGGTGGAATTGCAGGGTAAGCTCCGGATCGAGCTGGGACTGGATGCGCCGGAGCAGGACACCGGCGCGGAGGAGTAGAGGTGATCAGGCGGCTGCGACGGCCGGCAAAGGCCCGCTCTGAGCTCACTGCCCGTCAGGCAGGTCTCGATTACCTGAGCGGACGAGATCGCACTGTGGCGCAGGTTCGGAGACACCTGTGCAAAGCTGCGTTCGAGCCCGAGGATGTCGAGGTTGCCATCGCTGATCTGACGCGGCTGAAGCTGCTCGACGACGAGCAGTACGCCCGACAATGGGTCGAGGCCCGGCTGCGGGAGAAGCGGCCGGCCGGTCGGCGCAAGTTCGCCCTTGACCTGCGCCGCAAAGGCGTCGATCCCGGACGGATCGCCACTGTGATGGATGAGTACCGGGAGCGCCTTGAGTCCGGAGAGGTAGTCGTCGACCTGCTGCGGCGGCAGCAGTGGCGCTACCGCGGTCTCGATCAGGTCACAGCCAGGCGCCGCATGCTCGGTTACCTTTCGCGCCGTGGCTATGACCGGGAAACGGCTGACAGCGCCGTTCAGCAGGTATGGGGGGAGATTCAGGACAATGACGTCGCAG
>CAYWBJ010000365.1:0-13349 GCA_964456165.1 uncultured Gemmatimonadaceae bacterium
TTCAGACGCCCGCAGCGGGATCGCTGCGCTCTCGCTGGCGCCACAGACGTCGCATCCCGAGTCACGGTTGACACCCGCGATCGCTTTGGTCTATCATTCCGCTCCACCCCACTCCCAGCAGCAGGGCAACCTTGTACACCCTTTCCCTCTGCGCCGGCACCATCCTCACCGAACTGCCCTTCGAGGCGCGTCTCCGGAAGATCGCCGCCGCAGGGTTCACCGCCGAATTGTGGGACTGGGACGAGGATGCAATCGACCGGATCGGCGCCGACCCCACCGTCGCCGTCACCTCCATGCCCGGGTGGATCGGCGGCAGCATGGTCCATCCCGACGGCGTCGACGCCTACCTAGAGGGCGTAGAGGAGCGACTGCAAACCGCCGCCCGCTGCGGCTGCAGTAATCTCTGCATCACCACCGGCCCCTTCGCCCCGGACTTGAGCCCAGGACACGCCATCGCCGAGCACCCGGCCAACTTCTGGATCAGCGCCTACAAGACGCTCAGCCGCATCGCCGAGCTGGCGGAGAAGCACAACGTCCTCTTCCACCTCGAGACCCTCAATACCAAGGTCGACCACGCCGGCTACCCCCTGCCCCTGCCAGAGGATGGCGCCCAGCTCGTGCGCGAGGTCGGCAGCCCGCGCATCCGGCTTCTGTGCGACATCTACCACGTCCAGGTCCAGCAGGGCAACATCATCCCGACCCTGCGCAACTGCTGGGACGTGATCGGCAACATCCACGTCGCCGACGTGCCCGGGCGCCACGAGCCCGGCACCGGCGAGATAGGCTGGCCGGCCATCGTGGATTTCCTGCGCACGATGGACTACCAGGGCGCCGTCTGCATGGAGGCTTTTCCCGCCACCGATTCGATGCGGGCGATCGCCGCCTTTCGCGACCTGTTCGATCCCGGCCGGGGCTGAGCCGAAAACTCGCGCCGGCACAGCTGATGAGGCAACGAGAATGGATATCGACAGACCGACCCTGCTGACGATTTACGAGCGCATGCAGGCAATTCGCCAGTTCGAAGAGCGGGTCCACGTGGAGTTCGCCAGCGGTACCCTGCCCGGATTCGTCCACCTCTACGCCGGCGAGGAGGCCGTGGCCGTCGGCATCTGCGCCAACCTCGACGACGAAGACCATATCACCAGCACGCACCGCGGCCACGGCCACTGCATCGCCAAGGGCGTCGATATCAAGTCGATGATGGCCGAGATCTACGGCAAGGCGACCGGCTCCTGCCGCGGCAAGGGCGGCTCGATGCACATCGCCGATCTCGACAAGGGCATGCTCGGCGCCAACGGCATCGTCGGCGGCGGCCCGCCGCTGGCCTGCGGCGCCGCGCTCAAGGCCAGCGTCCAGGGCACGCGCCAGGTGTCCGTCTGCTTTTTCGGCGACGGCGCCTCCAACCAGGGCACCACCATGGAGGCGATGAACCTGGCCGGCGTCTGGAAACTCCCCGTCATCTTCGTCTGCGAGAACAACCGCTACGCCCAGACCACCGCCGCCTCCTACTCGGTCAGCGGCAACGACATCGCCGCCCGTGCCCGAGGCTTTGGCCTCCCCGGCGTCGCCGTCGACGGCATGGACGTCTTCGCCGTCTACGAAGCCGCCCACCAGGCCACCCGGCGTGCCCGCGACGGCGGCGGCCCCGCCTTCATCGAAGCCCAGACCTATCGCAAGTACGGCCACTACGAAGGCGACAAGCTCGGCTACCGCGACGAGACCGAAGAGCACCACCACCTCGGCCGCGACCCCATCGACCAATTCCAGACCACCGTCCTCACCCAGGACCTGCTCACCCAGCAGGTCCTGGACGAAATAGATCAGCAGATCGCCGACCTGGTCGAAGAAGCCGTAAGCCACGCCCAACAGAGCCCCCTACCCGATCCGGCCAACACCCTGACCGACGTCTACGTAAACATCCCAGAATCCCAACTATGGCCCTTTCAGGAATCCCCGGTCTAGACCATTCGATGGCTGCAATCCTTCAGGCCTTGTTGGGCATCACACCCTTCCGGCCCCGGGCCGTCAGCAGCTAGCTCCGTAGAGGAGACCCCCATGCCCGCCAGACAAATCACCCTCCGCGAAGCCCTGAACGAAACCCTCCATCAGGAGATGGCCCGCGACGAAACCGTCATCGTAATGGGCGAAGACGTCGCCGGCGCCCCCCATAGCGACGACCCCGAGATCATGGACATATGGGGCGGCCCTCTGGCAGTCACCAAGGGCCTCATCCACGAATTCGGTCGCCACCGCGTCCGCGACACCCCCATCACCGAATCCGCCTTCATCGGTGCCGGCGTCGGCGCCGCCGCCACCGGCCTGCGCCCCGTCGTCGAGCTGATGTTTATCGGCTTCATGGGCGTCTGCCTGGACCAGATCTCCAACCAGGCGGCGAAGATGCGTTACATGTTCGGCGGCAAGGCCCGCATCCCGCTCGTGGTGCGCACGATGATCGGCGCCGGTCTGCGCGCCGCCGCCCAGCATTCCGACTCCCCCTACTCCACCTTCGTCCACATCCCCGGCCTCAAGGTCGCCGCGCCCTCGACCCCGGCCGATGCCAAAGGTCTGCTCACCGCCGCCATCCGCGACGACGACCCGGTCATTTTCTGTGAGCACAAGGCGATGTACGACAACACCGGGGAGGTCCCGGAGGGCGAGCACCTGGTCCCGCTCGGTCAGGCCGACGTCAAGCGCGAGGGGGCCGACGTCACGATCGTCGCCATCTCCCGCATGGTCGACTTCGCCCTCGCGGCGGCGGCGGCGCTGGCGCGGGACGGCATCGACGCCGAGGTGGTCGATCCCCGCACCCTGGTGCCGCTGGACCAGGAAACCATCCTCGCCTCCATCCGCAAGACCGGACGGCTGGTGGTGGTGGACGAGGACAACCCCCGCTGCAGCGTCGCCGGCGACATCGCGACCCTTGCCGCCACGCAGGCAATCGAGTACGTGCGGGCACCGGTCAAGCTGGTCACGCCGCCCCACACGCCGGTGCCGTTCAGTCCGTCGCTCGAAGACACCTACATCCCCTCGCCGGAGCGCATCGCCGCAGCCGCGCGGGAGACCATGGCGTACTGAGTCTGATGGCCTTCGAAGTCGTCATGCCCAAGTGGGGGCTCAGCATGCAGGAGGGCACCATTATCCAGTGGCTCGTGCAGGAGGGCGAGCCAGTGGCCATGGACGAGCCCCTGCTCGAAGTCGAGACGGAGAAGATGGTCTCCGTCGTCGAAGCGCCGGCGGCCGGCATCCTCGGCCGCATCCTTCACCCCGCCGACTCTACCGTGCCGGTGAGCGAGGTCATCGCCGTCATCACCGAGCCGGGTGAGGAAATCCCGGAGGCGCCCACGGACGCGGCGCCAGCACCTGCCGATGCCGCCTCCGCCGAACCGGCGGAAGCCCCGGCCGCGCCACAAGCGACCCTGCCGGAGCAGGCAGCCCCTCCGGACGCTCCTGGCGTCGTCCGCGCCATGCCCGCCGCCCGCCGCATCGCCCGGGAATCGGGTCTGGACCTGACCGCCGTCACCGGCACCGGTCCCGCCGGGGTCATCACGGTGAACGACGTAGAGGGACACGGCACTCCGCTGCAGTCACTCCAGCGCGCCGCTTTCTACAGCGAAGGCCACGAGCTGGACGGCCTGGTCTACACCCCGGCCGACCTCTCGCCAGGCGAGCGTCGTGCAGCCGTGGTGCTCTGCGTCGGCTACACCTACCCCAAGACGCTCGTCATGCCGGATATTGCCCGCGCCCTAAACGCGGCCGGCTACGTCGCCATGGCATTCGACTACCGCGGATTCGGCGACAGCGGGGGCGAGCGCTGGCGCCTCATGCCGCGCGAGCAGGTCACCGACATCCGCGCCGCCCTCACCTACCTCTCTTCCCTGCCCCAGGTCGATCCCGACAACATCGGACTGCTGGGCGTCAGCCTCGGCGGCTCTAACGCCATCGTCGCCGGCGCCGAGGACGCCCGCGCGCGGGCGGTGGTCGCTATCGAGCCGATGGGTGACGGCGAGCGCTGGCTTGGCAGCCTGCGGCGTCACTGGGAGTGGATGGAGTTCCACGAGCGGCTGCAGCGTGACCGGCTGCAGCGGGTGCGCACTGGCCGCTCCGACCGCGTCAATCCCCACGACATCGTCGTCCCCGACCCGGACTCGCAGCGCTTCCTCGAGGCCGTCCACCGGAAGTACCCGCAGATCAAGTGCGACCTGCCGCTGGAGACCGCCGACGCCCTGCTGGAGTACGCCCCCGAGATGCACGTCGGCGACCTTGCCCCCCGTCCGCTGCTGCTGATCCACGGGGAAGCCGACCGCCAGGTTGCCGTCGACGAGTCACGTAGCCTCTTCGCCCGCGCCGGCGAGCCGCGACGCCTCGATCTGGTCGCCGGCATGGATCACTTCGACTGGGTGATGCCAGACAGCGAGGGCTTCTCCCGCGTGATGGGATCGACCGTTCGCTTCCTCGAGGAATTCCTGCCCGCGCAGTCGGCCGCATGACCAAAGTCGGCATCGTCGCCAACCCCGCCTCGGGCCGGGACATCCGCCGCCTGGTCGCCCACGGCACCGTCTTCGACAACGAGGAGAAGGTGAACATCGTACGCCGGGTGCTCCTCGGTCTCGATTCGGTTGGTGTCGACCAGGCCCTGATCATGCCCGAGTCCTACGAGATCGGCCGGCGCGCCCTGGACGGCATCGACCTGGACCTGGAGGTCGACTTCCTCCCGATCAACCTCAGGTTCACGCAGGAGGACACTACGACCGCCGGCGCCCTGCTCGCCGAGCGCCGGGCCGACGCCATCGTCACGCTCGGAGGTGACGGCACCAACCGGGCCGTTGCCAAGACCTGCGGTCCCGTCCCGCTAATGCCGATCTCAACCGGCACGAACAACACCTTTCCCACCATGATCGAGGGTACGATCGCTGGCCTGGCGGCCGGACTGGTGGCGCGTGGTCTCGCCGACGCCGCCGTCCGCCACCACCCCCAGCTCGACATATACGTCACCGCTAGCGAAAGCCCCGACGAGATCGCCTTGATCGATGCCGCCGTCTACGACGAGAGCTACGTCGGCTCCCGCGCCGTCTGGGACACCGACAAGATCCTCGAGCTGGTGCTGACGCAGGCGCGCGCGGGGGCGATCGGCCTGTCCTCAATCGGGGCGCACGCCGGCGCCCCGATTGGCGACGGTCGCGGGGTCCACCTGCGCTTCGGTCCCGACGGCCGCGAGGTGATCGCACCGATCGCGCCCGGGCTGGTCGTGCCGTTGAGCCTGGTCTCCCAGGATGTCGTGGAGCCCGGGGACGAAATCACGATCGCGATCGACGCAGCTAGCACCCTTGCCTACGACGGCGAGCGCGAAACGGCGGTGCCGGCCGGCACCACCGTGCGCATCTGCCTCAATCCCACCGGACCCCGCGTCATCGATCCGGAAAGGGCCATCGACCTGGCGGCCCGCGCCGGCTTCTTCCTGGACGTCAACACGGAAATATAGGCATGCAAATCGCCGATCTGAAGCCATTCGAGCTGTCAACCCTGCATGCGGCGGCCGCCACCCGTCGCCGCCGCATCGTCGTGAACCATCAGGTCGACGGACTCCTCAAGGCGGTCAACGCCGACATGTCGATCGCCGAGATCATGGAGTACGAGTTCGCCTTCGCCGACGAGGCAGGGACCCACATCGACGCCCAGTGGTGGTCGTGGGACAACGTCTTCCCGCTCGACCACCACAAAATGATCAACGCGAACGCCCCGTCGGTGCCCGGCTATCTCTCGGCCGAGAAGGTCAAGACCTTCGAGCGCTGGGCCGACGAGGGAATCAACATCGCCGAGATCTACATCGAGGAGACCAAGCGGCGCGGACTTGAATGTTTCTACTCCTTCCGCATGAACGAGGACATCGGAAAGAACGACGAGGGCGATCAGACCCCGGACGACTGGATCATCCCGGGAGAGTGGGACCAGCCCCTGATGAACCTAGCTGCTCCCGACGTCCGCGCGCACAAGGTGGGTTATTTCCGCGAACTGGTGGAGCGCTACGACTTCGACGGCATCGAGGTCGATTTCGCCCGCGGCACGATCAACACGCCGGTCGGCCACCAGTGGGAGATGCGCGACGTCGTCACCCGCTTCCTGCACGAGGTACGCGCGGCCACGCTCGAGGTCGAGCGGCAGCGCGGGCGGCCAGTCCTGGTGGCGGTGCGCGTCCCCGACCGCCTGCTCGGCTGCACCTTCGACGGGCTCGACGTGGCCGCGTGGGTCTCCCTGAACCTCGCCGACATCATCGTCGTCGGGGTACGCTCACACGAGCTGGAGATCGAGCAGTTCACGCCCCTGATCGGCGACCGGCCGGTCCAGGTCTACGCCTGCCTCGACGACCACCACTGCAGCGACGGCTACAGCTGGCCGCCGATCGAAGTGTGGCGGGGCAGCGTCTACAACTGGTGGAGCCAGGGCGCCGACGCCATCCAGACCTTCAACTGGGGCGTCGCGCCGCCGGCCATGGCCGAGCGGTTCGGCCTGCGCTTCCGCGGTGCCTACGAAGAGGGCGGCCGGCAGATCCCGGTCTACCAGCAGGCCTATCATGAGCTCGGCGATCCGGAGGGACTGCGCTTCCGGGACAAGCACTTCATCGTGCAGCGCCGCGGCGGCGGCGGCTCCGGCGGCATGGACATCGACCAGTGGGTGACGCCACGGCACAACTACCAGAACACCAACATGCTCGGTCAGCTGCCCGCGCCCCTGGATCCGGGCGGTCGCGTCGACACCCTCGTGCGGCTTCGCGTCGAACAGGACCTGCGGGCCGACGCCGAGCACCTGTCGAGTCTGACGCTACGCCTGCTCCTCTCGGCGTCACGACCTGACAGGAACAAGCCGGAACCGGGCCTTGGACAGCTCGAGACCGTTTCGATCAACCCGTTCTGGGATGGCGACCAGCTCTTCACCCGACCGCTCGCGACCGTAGCCGTCGACAGGCTGCAGGTGCGCGTCAACAACTATCCCCTGGCCGTCCCCCGCATCGAAGCCGGCTGGATCGTCTACGAGCTGCCGCCCACCGCCCTGGCCAGCGGCGAAAACCTGATCGGTGTCGCGCTCGAAGCGCCCTCGGCGGACGGCCCGGCGAGTCTCGAGAAGCTGGAGGTGCACGCGCTCTTCTGAGTGCCCTGTCCCAGAAGTCGGCACGTGAACTGTGGCGGCGGGCGATTGCACGAAGGCAGCTTAATGAGCAGGTTTCATCCCTTGTGAAACGGGCTGACGAACAGGTCGACGACTATCTCGCATCCGAGCACTTTCTGCTCGCCGACGAGGGCAAGGCGCACGCCGCGCCGGTGCTGCGCCAACTCGCGAGCGCCCTAGAAGGGGCCGACGAGCGGGATGTCGACCTGCTCGAGCGCACACTCCTGAGCCTCGACCTTCCGCCTGCGGCGCGGGCCGACGCGCCGGCCATCGTAGAGGGGTACTTCGCTTACCTTTTCAGCTCGGGGAAAAACCCGCGGGCCGGCGCTTGGTCCGCCGCGCTGCCGGCGATCACCGAGCGCTATCACGAGCGTCTGCGCGACGACGGCAGCGTCCGGGGCGCCACCGTGCAGCGCACCCTGGCCAAAGTCGGTCGCAACGCCCCGTGCCCCTGCGGCAGCGGCAGTAAATACAAGAAGTGCTGTTTCGGTCTCTTTTCCTGAGGCATCGCAACGGATTCGTACCCTCCCCGGGCCATCTTGTGACGAAAGGAGTGTCATGGACGAGCTGCTCGATCATCGGCGCCACCTCCCCATGGAGGGCGCGAGAAACATCAGGGATCTCGGAGGTTACTCGACGACGTCGGGCACCAGAACACAGTGGCAGCGTTTTCTGCGCGCCGACAACCAGGCCAATCTGACCGACCCCGATCAGTCCAAGCTCCTGGACTACGGACTGGAGACCGTCGTCGATCTGCGCCTGACCCGCGAGGTGGTCGAGACGCCGAACGTCTTCACCGATTCCGATGCGGTCACCTTCCACCATCTCAATTTCCTGGGCGACGAGGACCGCGGCTACGATCCGGCACCGGAAGCGGCCGGCGTACCCGAGCGAATCGCCCACTCCTACACCAGCTTCCTCGAGGGCTGCAAAGAGAACATCGCCCAGATCATGGCGACCCTCGCCAGCGCCAACGGCGGCGCCCTGTTTCACTGCCATGCCGGCAAGGACCGCACCGGCCTGGTAGCCGCCTTCCTGCTGAGCCTGGCCGGCGTCCCAGCCGAGACCATCGCCGCCGACTACGGCCTGACCGCCAAGTACAGCTTCGATCCCGACTCCGAGGACAGCAACGTCCAGACCGAGGACAACTACCGCAACTACTGCTGCCCGCCGGCAGGCATGTCCCTGGTGCTCGACTACCTCGATCGCGAGTACGGCAGTGTCGAGGGATACATGCGGGCGATCGGCCTGACCGCCGCGCACCTGGCCGCCCTGCGGTCGCGGTTGCTGGACTGACGCGCCGATGGAGCCGAAGAACCTCCTGTTCATCCTCTCCGACCAGCACAACCGGGAGTTCGCCGGCTGTTACGGCAGTGACCTGGCGCAGACCCCACACCTCGACGCGCTGGCGGCCCGCGGCACCCGCTTCGACAACGCCTACACGCCCTGTCCAATCTGCGTTCCGGCGCGCGCCAGCCTGGCCACCGGGCGCTACGTGCACCAGATCCGCTACTGGGACAACGCCCATCCCTACACTGGCGATCCGCCCGGCTGGGGCCAGCGCCTGATGCACGCCGGGGCCGAGGTCACCGCCATCGGCAAGCTCCACTACCGCAACGCCACCGCCCCCACCGGCTGGAGCGAGCAGATCGACACCCTGCACGTGGTCGACGGCCTAGGCGATCTGCGCGGCAGCATCCGCAGTGAAAAAGTCGCGCGCCTCAGCGCCGCCAAGTTCGCCGCCGAAGCCGGCCGCGGCGAGTCGCCCTACACCCGTTACGACGCGCGCACCGCCGACCATGCGGTCCAGTGGCTCCACCGGCGCGGCCAGGGCAGCGACGACCGCCCATGGGTTTTATTCCTGGGTTTCGTCCTGCCCCACTTCCCGCTCGTCGCACCGCCGGAGTTCTACGACCTCTACGACGAGGTCCCCTGGCCGCGGATGTACGGCGAGGAGGAGAGGCCAGACCACCCGGTGATCCGTGACATGATGCAGATCATGGCCTACGACCGGTATTTCGACGCCGAGCGCATCCAGGTGGCCCGTCGCGCCTATTGCGGCATGGTCACCATGCTCGATCACTGTATCGGCCGCGCCCTGCATGCACTCGAGGAAGCCGGCCTGGCCGATTCGACCCGCGTGGTCTACACCAGTGACCACGGCGAGTGCCTCGGCAACCGCGGCATGTGGGGCAAGTGCAACATGTACGAGGAGTCGGCCGCTGTGCCCCTGATCATCGCCGGCCCCGAGCTGCCGGAAGGCAAGGCGGTAGACACACCGGTCAACCTGGTGGACTGTTACCAGACGGTCCTTGACAACGCCGGCCTCAACCTGACCGAGGAGGAGCAGTTCGACATGCCCGGGCATTCCCTGTTCGGGATCGCCAACGGCGACCCACCGAGGCGGACGATACTCAGCGAGTACCACGCCGCCGGCTCGGTTACCGGCTTTTACATGATTCGCGACGGCAGGTGGAAATACGTCCACTACGTCGGCTACGACCCCCAGCTCTTCGACCTGGAGGCCGACCCGCACGAGACCATTGACCTGGGCACCAGCCCGGACCACGCCGACGTGGTCGCGCAATGCGAGACGAAGCTGCGGGCCGTCGTCGATCCCGAGGCGGCCGACGAGAACGCCTTCGCCGACCAGGCCGCCCTGATCGAGCGCCACGGCGGCCCCGACGCGGTGCGGGCGCGCGGCGACTACGGCTACACCCCCGCGCCTGGCGAGCCGGTCCGCTTCTACTCAAATTAGCCAGTTGCCAGGGCGCCTGGGCGCCCTTTTCCCGGGGAGCGCGTTGGGAAAGCCGCGTTGCCGTCGCAACGTGGGGCTTTTTTCAACAGGCCGCTGCACGCGGGCAAACCATGTATGACATTGATGCACACAGCCGGCAGCTGTTGGAGGAGGGCTACACAATCCTCCCCGAACTGCTGCCCGCCGAGGAGATCGCCCGCGCCGTGGAGGCGATGGACGCGGTCTACGAGGCCGAGCGGGAGATCGCCGAGCGCTTCGGGTTGCAGACTGACGACCTGAAGATGTGTTTCAACGCGCAGGGCAAGCATCCCTACTTCTACGGGCTCGCCCTGCGTTACCCGGAACCGGTCGAGGTCGTGCGCCAGGTCCTCGGCGACGACATGTTCGCCCACAACGTCTCGCTGCGGAAGCCAATGCCCACCGGCCGCAAGGACGCGACCAAGCTGGGCGGCTACCTGCACGCCGACTGGCACCACTTCACCGTCGAGCCCTTCGTCGGCGGCAGACACTATCCCCTGGCCGTGCAGTCAGCCTGGGCGATATCCGAATTCTCCGCCGCCACCGGCGCCACCTACCTGTGGCCCGGCTCGCATCTGAAAAACGAGATCCCGCCCGAGCAGCCGAACGAACTGCCGGGCGGCTACATCCGGGCCGGGGCGCCGGCCGGCTCAGTGGTCCTGTGGGATTCTGCGCTCTGGCACACCAGCGGCGCCAACTCCTCCGACGCCCCGCGCTACTCGCTGATCTACTACTTCCACCGCTGGTGGCTGAAGGGCTTCAACGACGCTTATCGCCTGATGCCGGTACAGATACGCGAGCAGATGAACGAGGAGGAGCGCTGTTTCTGGGGGCTGGAGTCCAAGGTCCCGCCCAACACCCACCTGCGCGGCATGACGCCGGCACAGCTCGCCGCCCTGACCCCGGAGGAAAAGGCGGTGCTGAACATCGCCGCCTTCTGAATCACAGGAGATTCGATGAGTCACTACGACGACATCCGCAACCGCATCGAGCGGCAGATGGTGCCGCTGCCGATCCTATTCCGCGACGACCTGTCCATCGACCACGCCGGCATGGCCGCCTTCGTCGAATGGCAGATAGAGAACGGGACAACCAACTTCTGCCTCACCTTCACCTACAGCCAGCTCGATTTCATCTCGCGGGAGGAGATCGTCGACATCACCCGGAACGTGATGGAAGTGGTGAAGGACGAGGCGGTTTTCATCTCGTGCACCGGCGGCGGCCCGGTGCACGAGTGCATCGAGACCGCGCAGCAGATCGAGGCTACCGGCTGCCACGCCACCTTCATCCACCTGCCTGAGCACTGCCTGCAGAACAGCTTCATGGCCGGCGACATCTACGTGAAGTACATCCGCGACGTGGCCGCCGAGTCGAAGATCCCCCTGCTCGCCGTGGCCCTCGGCGTGCCTGGAACCTCGCCGATCGAGACCATGCTGCCGCTTTCGCGCCTGGAAGAGCTGTGCGCCGACGAGCAGTTCATCGGCATCAAGGACGACATCTACGTCCTCGACAACCGTCAGGAGATCTCCTATGCTCTGCAGGGCCGCATGGGCGTAACCGGCGGCGGCATCTTTGCCCATTACATCTTCTTCCACCACCTGCCCAACCAGGGTGAGTTCTCCGGCATCTACGATCCGCAGCGCGGCCACCGGATGTACCAGCTGCTCGATGAGGGCGACTACCAGCAGGTCATTCGGATGATGCACGAGCCGCTGCAGGGCTCGCTCCAGGATCCGCCGCACTGGATGGCGCAGAACAACGTCGTCTACTACGGCATGGGCTTCGCCGAGACCTATCGGATGCGCTCGCCGCTGCCCACCGCGACCCGCGAGCAGGCCGAATGCATTCTGCAGCACATGCGCAACAACCCGACTCACTTCGAGCGGGTCGACCCGGAGCGGAAGCCGTGAATCGGCCGCCAACCGATGGCGTTCGCGTCGCCGTCGACGACCTGACTGACCTGGCCGCCACCATCTTCGAGGCCGTCCCCATTTCCGCTGAGCACGCCGCGCTGATCGCCAGCAAGCTGGTCGAATGCGACCTGCGTGGCGTCGTCAGTCACGGCACCTTGCAGGTCAAGCGCTACGTGCGCAGTCTGCAGCAGCGCACCGCCAATCCCGAACCAGAGATCCGCGTGCTCAAGGAGGGGCCGGCCACGACCGCGCTCAGCGGCGACGGCGGCATGGGATACATCGTCTCCCACCGCGCCATGGAGATGACCATCGCTAGAGCGAAGGAGATCGGCATCGGCGCGGCCACCACCACCTATCACGACCACCTCGGCAGCGCCGGCAACTGGGTCCGGATGGCGATGCGGGAGGGCCTGGTCGGCATCTGCACATCCGGACGCAGCACTGCCGCCTCCTACGCTCGCGACGAAACGATCCGCGGCTCCATCCAGGGCAGCCCGCCGCTGGCCTTCGGCTTTCCCGGCGGCGCGGGCCACTCCACCTTCCTCCTCGACTACGCCAGCCACTACTCGATCGAGGACGACGGAACATTCGAGAAATACCCGGCTGTCTTCATCAAGGCGATCGGCATGGCCCACGTAGGCAACATCCTCTCCGGCACCCTGGGCGGGCAGATGCTGCCCGAGTTCGCCCCGGAGAAGCTCGAGTTCGCCGGGGCGAACCAGTCCGGCTTCTTCCTGGCGCTGGACGTGAACTGCTTCTCCGATCTCGACGCCTTCACGGCCGACATGGATCACCTGTTAGACGAAACGGCGCAGATGAAGCCTTTCCCGGGATTCTCCGCATCCCACCTTCCCGGCGGTCAGGAGCTGGGGCTGGAGACCGAGTACCGCCGCGACGGGGTGCCGATCCCGGCGGACGCGGTGCTGGGCCTGGAAGAGGTGGCCGCGGAGTTTTCCATCCCGACTCCATGGTAGATCAACATAGACATATGGATAGCATGCTCAGTCATACAGCCTGCTATCTAATGAATCGGAGACAGCCTTGAGAACCACCCTGATCATACCCGACGCGATCTACGCCCCGGTTAGGGAGCGCGAGCAACTGCACTCCTTCATAATCTAGCCAACGGCTGCGAGGCCTGGTTTCTGACCTGCGGCGTCATCTACGAGTTCCTGCGCGTGGTCACTGATCCGCGCGTGTATCGCAGTCCGACCACCGCAGAGCAGGTCAACCAGTTCATTCGCGCTATCCTCACTTGCAACCGCAACTTTCGCGTTTCCCCGTGGGTGACAATGCGTCCGCTTTCTACGAACTGATGACCGCCCCGCCCCCTGCCACCCGGAACCAGCCGCGATGAGCACGCGCCCGCAGAACCCGCCAATCATCTGCACCGATGACGGCTGGATCCTCGACAGCTCGACACCGGAGACAATCCTGCGGGACATCGAGGAGAAAGTGGTTGGCGCCTACGCCGGCTGCCCGGCAGCCCTGTGGTGGAG
>CAYWBJ010000366.1:0-15513 GCA_964456165.1 uncultured Gemmatimonadaceae bacterium
GTCGGTGAGCTTTTTGATGATGGCGAGGACGAGACAGCCGAAAACGGCGTAGGCGAGGAAGGAGACGAGGCTGTCCTGCCAGCCGAGGAAGTCCCCGGAGACCGCGAGGCTGATCACGTTGCCCATGCCGACCAGCGCCCCACCCAGCGCGAGACCGACCGCGGTGTTGGCCTGGTGCAGTTCGTCGTGGATCCGGTGTGGCGTCATCCACTCGTACAGCAGACCGAAGACGATGAGCACTGCCTGTGCCAGCAGCCAGAAGATCAGGCCAATCCAATGCTCTCCCGTGCCCTGATTGACCGCCAGCACGATTAGGCCGTTGGCAACGTGCACACCCGCCTCGACGAAGGCGGTGCCAAGGTTGTCCTTGTCGACGACTTCGACCGTGTTATTGAAATGGGGCAACAGCAGCTTCTCGCAGAGGAAGCTGGCGATGAGCATAAGCACGATCGCTTCGCCGCCTGAGAGGGCGATGGATGCCAGGTCGGCCTGCCACCCTCCCGAGCTACCGCCAAGCACGCCACCCAGGGCGATGACTACACCGAGCAGGTAGCCGGACGTAGAGACCGCCAGGGCGTGGTTGTTGCGGTCGAAGAGCGCGGCCTTCAGGTCGACGCGCCGATAGATGCGGGTGTATGCCGTCTTGGCGATCCAGAGCAGGACGAATCCCTCCAGGATGTACACCACCGACCACGCCATCGGCACCAGGAACTCCTCAACCATGATCAAGCCTTTCCGTGCTGTGCGGTGGGCCTCTCATTTGCCGAAGCGCGACGATCCGCGCCCCCAACTCGAGCTGGTCCGCCCCATGCGGCCCTGCGCCCGGGATGCAAAGGACTGCCGGCCGCTGCTGAGGCGCTGGTGATTACGCTTGTAGAACCCTGGACGGCTCTTCTCCGTAACCGTGCCCTGCGATCCGAAGGCGCGGCGGCCGTTGCGCTCGGGGCCGTAATAGGCCTGCCCGCGATCGCGGTTGCGCCGGTAGTCGCCGAAGTCGTTGCGGTTTACCTGCCACCCGCCCATCAGGTTCTGCATCATTGCGTACTGCCCGTAGAACTGCCAGAATCCGCCCCCTCCCCAGGACCCGTAGTGCGGGTTGCCGACATACTGGTAGCCCGCCGGGTAGGCCTGGCTTGGCCCGGTGGTGCGCCCCTCGAGGTCCTTGGAAGCGACCACCATGCCGACGTAGTTCTCGTAGCGGGCGAACACCTCTTCTGAAACCGGCTCCCAGGGCGTGACGTGCTGCTTGTATTCCAGTGTATCGACGCCGGCAACACGCTGGCCGGAGGCGGTCATCACCTTGAACTGCAGGTAGTAGTCCGGAGAAAAACCCTCGTCGACCCGCAGGTCGTCGACGATCACCGAATACTCTGGGTAGCGGCTCAGCTCGCGGCTGAGCTGCTGTACCGGATCCCGGCCAGCACCGCAGGCGACCAGAAAAAATAGCAGCCAGATCGGCACCAGGAGGCCCACTCTCCCAACCCCGCGAAGGCAAACACGGCCACCGCAACACACGCTCATTCGGCTGGTCCCGGGAGGATGTCGGAGAACTGATACTCTTCGGCGTAAACCCCTTCGTAAGCCTTGAAGTCCCGCTCGCCCCATTGGGTGATGAACAACAGGCGGTCGCCTTCGCCCTCGTAGCTCCAGCTCACGAACTCGACCCCCTCGCCTTCGCCCTGCTCCCGCATGAGGCCGGCGCTGGATTCGACGGCGTGATAGCTGCGGCCCTGGTAAGTGATCGTCTCGGGCGGATCCTCGTGGGTGACGATGTGGTCGATCACCGGCTCTTCGATCTGGTTGATCTCGATGCGCTGGGTGAAAGTCCACTCGATCCGGCCGTCATCCTCGGAGCGCTCCAGGAAGCGAATCTCCTTTCCCTGGACCAGCTCCCACTCCGTGGTGACGAACCCGTCGTAGTCGTACGTCTGGTAGGCAGTGACCTGCCAGGTCCGCAGGTCGTAGTCCACCATGTAGCCCGACTTCATGGCAGAAAGGGTGTAGTCCTCGAAGGTCTCCCCCTCTTCACCACCCCTACCGAACCATTTCCTCAACCCCATAGTCGGCACCCCGTCAACGGCTACGGTCCCGTTCAACGTCACCATTTGGCCATTCCTTGCCGATAATAACCACTCAGTCGCGGTTGATCAAGCCGGTTCGGCTCAACCGGAATGCGCGCCGTTTCGGCGTCGAAATGGAGCATTCGGCGGAATTCCTCGCGCCGCAGGAAGCGGCGCTCGACCTCGAACTCGAGTGCCAGCGGATCCACCGGCCGCCGCCGGGCCAGATGGAAACCCCAATCGCCGAACGAGGGAACCCAGAGGTGGTAGGAGACCACCGCCAACCCAGCCGCCTCGAGCGTGGCAGCGATACTCCAATAGGCCTCCCGGACGTAGTACGGACTCGAGGCCTGGGTAACGATCACGCCCCCAGGCGCCAGATGCCGCAGACTGAGACGGTAACCGGAAACCGAGTAGAGCTTACCCAGTGCCTCCTCGCGCGGATCGGGCAGGTCGAAGATGATCACCCCGTAGGCCGAATGAGAACGTTGCAGGTAGACGAAACCGTCTTCGTTGGCGATCGTCACCCGCGGGTCGTTCAGTGAATTGGCGTTGAGCCGCGTCAGTCGCAGGTCGCGGCTTCCGAGGATCGTCACCGCCGGGTCGAGGTCGACGAGGTCCAGCTGCCGCACATCAGCATACTTCAGCACCTCCGCGGCGGCGAGTCCATCGCCCCCGCCGATGATCAGCACCCGCTCCCGACCTGCGGCGGCGGCCATGGCCGGATGCACCAGTGATTCGTGATAGCGATGATGATCAACGGAGGCGAACTGCAGGTGGCCGTCCAGAAAGAGCCTGACCTCATCCTTCCAGGCCGATAGCACGATCCGCTGGTATGACGACTGCTCGTTGTGGACGATGACATCCTCGTAGAGCGAACTCTCCCAGCGCTGAACCAGCGGCTCAGATACTGCCAAGAGGGTCACGAGCGCGGCCGTGACGAGAGCTCCAAGTACCGATAGTCGCAACAGGTCCCCACGCCTAAGGTGGCGCCGAAAGCTCACCAGCACTCCGCACCCGACCCCTACGTTTACCAGACCGGCGGCTACAGAGGTGTGCAGAACGCCGAGGAACGGCAGCAGCAGGTAGGGAAAGAGCAGGGCTGCCAGCAGGGACCCCATGTAGTCGAGGGAAAGCACGTCGGACAGCGTAGTGCGCAACGGCCCAAAGCCGCGCAGGATGCGGGTGATAAGGGGCACCTCGAGGCCGATCAGCATGCCGATCGCCAGGACCAGCACGAGCATGAGGTACTGGTAGTGGCTCGTGTAGGCGTAACCAGCGTAGAGGATCGCGACCGCACTGCCTCCCAGCAGCCCCAGCCAGATTTCCAGCGCGATGAACCGGGCCAGCAGGTGCTCGTGCATGAGCCGCGACAGCCACGATCCGATTCCCATGGCGAAAAGGAAGAAGCCGATGGTCAGGGAATACTGCTCGACGCTGTTGCCGAGGAAGTAGGAGGAGGTGCTGCCGATGAGCAGCTCGTAGACGATGGCGCAGGCAGCCGCCACCATGATCGCTGCCAGCAGCAGGAACGCTCCGGCGCGGGTAGGCACCGCCGCTGGGGTTTCAGGCACCGGCAAGTCCGCGCAACGAGGTCTCGAACTCCGCCCCGATATGGCGCATCGCCCCCTCGGCAGCCAGCAAGCCGGCGAAGCAGGCTTCTTCGAACAGGGGCAGTCCCGTCAGGTCGCACCCGGCGAAGAAGAGCCCGTCGCATGGCGCTCCCCGCAGCCCACTCCCCTTCCCCCAGATCAGGCCCGGGCGCGGCCGCACCATGGCGTGGCCCCAGCGGTAGATTTCGATCGCTTCGACGCTTTCCTCCAGATCCGGGTGGGCACGAGTCAGGTCGGACATGACCAGGTCCGCCCAGTGCCCGGGTGGACGCTCGAGCAGAGCTCGCCGCGCAGTCACCACGTCGTCGACGAACGGCAGGTAGTAGACCAGAACGGAAGGTGCGTCCGGGGCCGGCGACTGCTGGTGGTTAGCCACCACGTAGCCGGTTGAAGGGCTGTCGAACAGCACGTTGTCCCAGGCGAGTCCCACGGGGCTGTCCGCTGGCAGGCGGCTGACCTGGACCGCCGCCACCAGCCAGGGGCTGTACTCGAGGCCGGCCAATGACGCCCGCTGTGGTGCCGGCAGGTCGACGACCACCCGTGGAACCGCGTGAAGTTTACCGGCGTAGACGATGGCCCTGGACGCGATGGTGCTGTGCCTGCCGCTGACCAGGTCGATCAGGCCCAGTCGCCGGCTGCCTGATTCCGACCATATTCTGGCCGCCAGCACGTTCGTCCGGAACTGGTCGGCACCGAGGCCCTGAGCCAGGCCTTGGGTGAGATATCCGTTACCTTCCGGCCAGGTCAGGGTGTCGGCCGGATAACGATCGGCCACTCTGTAGTCGTAGAGACGGCAGGCGAAATAGTGGATCCCGGCCCAGGCCGACACCTGGTCAGCTCTGCTGCCGTAGTCGTCGCGAGAGGCATAGTCGAGCAGCCAGTCGAGCTGACGTGCTCGCCACCCCCGCGAGAGGGCGTAATCCCTGAGGGAAATTGTATCCAGCTCGCGGACGCGCTCATCGGCAGAACTGTAGCGCAGGGGCATTCCGAAAGCGGGGCGGCCGCCGTCGTCGCGGTAGAGGGACCAGCGCAGCATGTCGTCCTCGAATGCGCGCACCGTCTCGATCTCCGCCGCCGATGCTCCAACCAGGGGATCGAGTCCTTCAATCCACGATTCATCGTGAAACAGCCGCTCCCGCGGCCACCGCAACTGGTGGCCGTCGGCGATCACCGGCCAACCGCGACTGTCGTACCGCTCGATCACCCCTAGGTCGAGGAGAATCTCGTGAATGCAGTCCGCTTCCGGCGGCGGGGTGTTGATGTAGTGGCCGCCCCAGGGAAAAGGGGTGCCATTGGCGAACCCGTGGATGCTGGTCCCGCCCACCCGGTCGGCCAGCTCGAGCAGGAGGATCCGTTCCAGGCCGGCCCGTCGCAGTTTCCAGGCGGCCGTCAGACCGGAGACCCCGCCGCCGACCACTACGACGTCGTACTGGGGACCACTGACGGGGGGAAAGTCGTGAGGATGAAGCGGACGACGCAGCAGATGCCCGGGCACAGTGGGGTTGGCGAAGCGGGCCGGCACCTCGAAATGGCGCACCGCCGTCCCGTCGCCGGCACAGGCCGCGAAGCGGGCGGAGCCCAAGCCAAGGGCGCCTGTTGCCGCCAGCTGCAGGAAGCGGCGGCGATCAAGGGCGGCCAAACGGCAGTCTCCGGGTGGCCGCCGCCTAGGCCTGCATGCCCATTTTCGCTTTCAGCGCTGCCAGTGAATCTTCCGCCTTGGCGCTGCTGCTGCCGGCCAGCACCTTATTTATCTCGTCGTCCACGGACACCGACGCGTCGGCCATTTCGCCGTAGGCCTGAGCCAGAGCCTCCTGCTCGGACGCCTTCTCCTTCATACGCTCGAGCAGTGCCACCGTCCCCTTGGAATCGACGTTGGCCAGGTGCTGGTTGATCTTGCGGGTGGCATTGGCGGTCTTGGTGCGGGCCTTCAACGTGACCAGATCATTCTCGTACGAGCCAATCTTCGACTTCAGATCGTTGACGTTGTTCTGCAGCTGAGCGACCATCTGCTGCTGCTGCTGCGCCTGCTGTGTCGACTCGACGGCGCGGCCGGTGGTCTCCTCCTTACGTCGCAGGGCCTCGGTCGCCAGACGCTCCGCTTCAGCGGTATCCATTTCTCCACCCTGGGCCCGCTGCAGCAGCAGCATGGCCTTGCGCTCGTAGTCGGCCGCCAGGCTCTTCTGCTCCTCGGCCTCCTTGTCCATGCGCACCGCCAGCGCCTTGACCTCGGCCAGGCTCTTTATGCTCTCATGCAGGTCCTTCTTCAGATCGCGGACCGCCTGCTCGCTCATCTTGATCGGGTCTTCGAACTTGTCGATGAGGGAGTGCGCCTCCGCTTCGCCGGTCTTGAACAGCCGCTGAAAAATCCCAGCCATCGTGCTCCTCCTTATGAACCGACGAAGGAGAGCAGTTCCTCTCCATTCTCGGCAAGTCCCAGGCTCAGGGCGTTAATGGTGCTCTCGAGTTCGTTCAGATCCAGGTTGGCCAGCGCCAACGTATTGCGGTATACCAGTTTCTCGCCGGCCTCGTCAAGGGCAAAGGCGCCATAGACCAGTTCCCGGTTAATCTGCAGGAGGCGGCGGTACACCGCGCTGTCGCCATCTGCCGGCAGCGGCGCGATCAACTGCTCGAGTACGAGTACGTCATCCTCGCAGTCGATGACCAGATTGCGAATACCCCTCTCCTCGTCGTGGATGATGACGATCTCCTCCTCCGGTATCTCCTCATCGATCTGGAACCCCAGCTCCAGGATGAAATCCTTCACAGTATCGAAATGCTCGGACATGGGCGGGTGAACTCTCCTGCGTTAGGCAGCGGTTTCTGCTAGAAGTGAATCGAGCTGCTGATAGGCTCGCGTCAACTCGGCCGCAAGCTGATCGGCGATGCGCCGTTTATCCGGATCCGCCGCGTGCAGGTCGGGATGATAGCGCTTCATCAGTCTCTTCCACGCCACCCGCACCTCCTCGCGGCCGGCGCCGTACGGCAGTTCCAGATTGGCGTACAGCCCAGCCAGGACCGGATCCTGACTAGGCTCTTGCGGTGGAGCCGGAAAGCCGTCATCGGGGATCTCGAAATCGGGCGCAGCATCCACGAAGGGGGAGTAACCAGCGTCCATGTTGGCCCGCACAACGCGGAAGAGGCGCTGAATCAGATCCATACTCTGAGAAGGAATCGACGCTGCCGGCTGACCACAAGCAAATATACCGGTCGCCCTGCTATTGTCCAGTGAGGGCGGGCTACGCGCTATGGGGTTGCCCATCCTTTTGCCCTGCCGGCCCCCACAGCTCATCATTGGGAACAGAAAGGAGAAATCGCTACCGTGAATGAAGACCGCTTTCTCGCCATCGCCCGCGGGGTGATGGCGCTGCCGACCGCGACCTACCACGAGCACTTCTGCCGGCGCGCCGCAATCGACTTCGCATCCTCCCGGAAGCGTCTCACATGCCGGTCCGACGAATTCGGAAACATCCTGCTCTTCTACCACGGCGACGCCACGGCAGCGCCGCTGGTGATGACAGCCCACCTGGATCACCCGGGGTTGGTCTACTGCGGACACGACCCCGGTGGACTGCCGCTGTTCGAGGTCCTCGGCGGGGTGCGACCGAAACTGCTGAGCGGTGCCCCGGTCCGCCTGTACCAGCTCGGTAAAGGACCGGCGCAGCGCAGCATCCGCGGGCAGGTGGTCGATGTGGCCGCCGTCGACGGGCGGTTGCAGGTTCAAGTCGAGGCCAACGCCAGCCGCGGCGCCGTGGGGTCCGGCACCTTCGCCATGTGGGATCTTGCCCCATTCAGACAACGCGGTCGCCGGCTGCACGGGCGGGCTTGCGATGACCTGGCCGGGGTCGCGGTAGGATTAGCGGTGCTCGAACAGTTGTGCGCACGGCGTGCGCCCGTCGCAACCGGACTCCTGCTCACCCGGGCCGAGGAGATCGGGTTCGACGGAATGCTCGGCGCCATCCGCGGTCCGTTGACCGATCGGGATGCCATCTATATCAATATCGAGTGCTCGGATGTGGCTGCCGGAGCCGCCATCGGCAGCGGTCCAGTGGTGCGCGTCGGCGATCGCCAGTCGATCTTCGACCCCGACGTCGTCGGCGGTCTCGATGCGATCGCGGCAGAGCTGTTCCGCTCACGACCGGACTTCCGTTGGCAGCGCAAACTCATGGATGGGGGAAGCTGCGAGGCGACGGCGCTGATGCACGCCGGCCTGAAGACGGGCGCCGTCGCTCTACCTTTGGTCAACTACCACAATGGCGGCAAGGGGAAATTGATGCCGGAGATCGTCGACCTGGACGACGCCCTCAACCTGGTGGCGTTGCTGGTGGCGGCCGCTAAGCACCCGAATGGACCGCTGGGAGCACATCGGCGGTCACAGCAGGCTGTGGACGAGATGCTAGAGCAGCGCCTGGCGCACAGAGGCATCAGGCTCCGCGACTCCCTGAAGCCGTAGCCTCCAAACTCAGACGATGGTCCACCCGCCGTCGACTACCAGCGTGTGGCCGGTGATCATGCTCGCGGCGTCGGAAGCGAGGAAGATGACCGGGGCCGAGATCTCACCCGGCTCGGCCAGATCGCCCCGGATAAGGTTCTTTGCGGCGACCGCGTCGGCAAAGGCCTGACTGTCCTTCATCGCCTGTTCCGCCAAAGGCGACCGGGTCACCGTAGGCGCCACCGCATTGACACGGATCTGGTGGGGAGCCCATTCCACCGCCATAGTCCGGGTGAGGTTGTTCACCCCACCCTTGGCGCCGCTGTAGGGCCCCCGCTCCGGGGCACCGACGACGCCGGCCTGGGAGGAGATGTTGACGATTGTCCCCCCGCCGCCCTGGGCGATCATCTGCCTGGCCGCGACCTGGCTGCAGAAGAAGACGTTTTTGAGGTTGGTGTCGACGATCGTGTCGTAGAGCTCCTCGTCATAGTCCAGCAGTGCACCCACCTTGTTGTACCCGGCGTTGTTCACCAGGATATCGAGGCGACCGAAGTGGTCGACGACGGCGCCGAAGAAGGCGTGAATGGAGTCCAGGTCCACCACATCCAGCAGGTGGGCGAAACACTCACCCCCCATCTCGGCAATTTCAGCGCTCAGGGTGTTCAGCTCATCAATGGTCCGACTCCCAACCGCCACGCGGGCCCCGGACTGCACCGCCTCGAGCGCTATCGTCCGACCGATGCCGCGGCCGGCTCCAGTGATGATCGCGATCTTGCCATTGAGACCAAAACGACTGAGCGGTGCCAAGTACTCCTCCTGAGGAATTATTGGAGCCCCATCGCGCGCAGGTTGCGCAGACTCAGGGCAAGGCTGTCGAACGGATCACCCGGACAGGTGTCCTGCTCGATGATGTACCACTCGATGTCCGCTGTCCGACAAGCGGCGAGAATCGCGGGCCAATCCAGATTGCCCTCCCCCACCTCGCCGAAGCTCTGCGCGCCGTCACGAACCATCATGTCCTTGAGGTGGACCACGTGCATACGCCCAACCAGGTTCCGAAGCAAAGCGGCCGGGTCAGCGCCGCCGTGCTGGACCCAGTAGGTGTCCACTTCGAAGGAGAACACGCGGGGATCGCTGTCCTCCTGCAGGATCTCAAGACCGGTCCTACCAGCGAAGCGCTCGAACTCGAAACTGTGGTTGTGGTAGTTGAACGTCAGTCCGGCCTCGACGAGAGGCGCGGCCGCCGCCGACGCTTCGGCGGCGAACCGGGCGAAGCCGTCCCCACTTCGGTAGTCGGGGGGCATCGAGCCGATACCGACATGGCGGCAGTTCCACAGCTTGTGGTCATCGATGACCGCCTGCGGTTCCTCGACGATGCGCTGGTAAGATATATGGGTCGCGACGATCTCGAGCCCGTTCTCGGCAGCCACCCGCTGCAGCTCGTCAGGAGCGATCGGGCCCAGGGCCGACACCTGAACTGCAGTGTAGCCGATCTCGCGGACTCGGGCCAACGAGGCGCGGATGTCGTCAGGGGTCTTCAGGTAGTCCCTGAGGGTGAACAGCTGGGCGGCAATTAGCGAATCGGTCACGGCTGGAAGCTCCGTTGCCAGGTTACGTGGGAGCCCCCACTACGCGGGCGCCCCACCTTGCTTGGCGAGCGCGCCAATTATAGCGGCTCAAGCCAGCCCGGGCAAACAGTTCCCCCGCCCCTGTGGCCGCGGTATATTTACAGGAGATCGGCACGATCTTTACCTGAGGCTGCAGTGCCGCAACGACCACACGGAGTGAGAGATGGGAACCCGCGAAAGACTCGATGAACTGGGGATCACACTGCCGCAACCGCCGGAGCCGGCCGGCGCGTACACTCGTGCCGTGCGCTCGGGCAACCTGCTGTTCGTCGCCGGCCAGCTGCCTCTGCAGGAAGGAACGGTGGCCTACTCCGGCTCTGTTGGCGAGGTACTGTCGCTCGACGAAGGTTACGAGGCGGCCAAGCTGTGCGCCCTCAACGGACTCAGCGTGATACAGGCGGAACTCGGCTCGCTCGACGCGGTGGTGCGCATCGTTCGGCTGACGGGGTACGTGACCTCTGGTCCGGGTTTCGTCGATCAGGCCAAGGTGGTCAACGGCGCATCGGAGCTGATGGCTGAGATCTTCGGCGATCGCGGCGTTCACGCCCGACTGGCCGTCGGCGTGGTCGGTCTACCGCTAGCCGCCGCCGTGGAGTTGGAGATCATCGCCGAGGTGGCGTAGGCTTCTATTCCTCGGGGCGACCCTCCGCGTCCCCTTCCCCCACCGCATCTTGGGCAAGAGCATCCGTACCGGGAGCGGTATCGCCGTTGGGTCCAGCCACGCGTGAATCCTCCGGTGCGGCCGAATCAATGCCAACCGTTTCGGTACCGCCGCCGGCCGCCGCCTCGTCCCCGTCCGCAGCCGTGGACTCGGAGCCACCGCTCGGTGCCGGAGGCTGGCCCAGCAGCACGCGCAACTCGTCGCCGTCCAGCACTTCCTTCTCGAGGAGGATTTCGACCAGACGATCGAGCTCAGCCCGCCTGTCGTAGAGAATGTCCTTCGCCCGCTGGAAGTTATCACCAATGATGCGGGCTATCTCGTCGTCGATGAGCTGGGCCGTCTTCTCGCTGTACTGGCGCGACTGGGAGGGCATCCCCAGGTAATTCTGATTGCGTTCCTCGGTATGGGCGACCAGTCCCACCTTGTCGCTCATACCGTATTCCTTGACCATCTTCTCGGCCATTTCGGTGGCCTTGCTCAGGTCGTTCTCGGCCCCAGTCCAGGTCTCGCCGAAGACGATTACCTCGGCGGCACGACCACCCAGGGACATACAGATGTTGTCGAGGAGTTCCTCACGGCTCATGGTGTAGCGGTCCTCGGTCGGCATGTTGAGTACGTAGCCGAGGGCACGTCCTCGGGAAACGATTGAGATCTTCTGTACCGGATTGGCCTTGGGCAGCAATTCGCCGACGATGGCGTGGCCTGCCTCGTGGTAGGCGATGCTGGACCGCTCGGTATCGCTCAGTACCCTGCTCTTCCGTTCCAGCCCGGCGACCGTGCGCTCCACCGCCTCGTCCAACTCGTCCATCGTGATCGCCTGCTTCTCACGGCGCGCGGCCAGCAGGGCCGCCTCGTTGATCACATTCGCCAGGTCGGCCCCGGCGAAACCGGGGGTGCGCACCGCCACGCGATGCAGGTCGACCTCGGGCGCCAGCTTGGCCTCCTTCGCGTGAATTTTTAGAATCGACTCACGTCCCTTGACGTCGGGCCGGTCGACAGTCACCGTGCGGTCGAAACGGCCGGGCCGAAGCAGCGCGGGATCCAGGATCTCGGGACGGTTGGTGGCCGCCATTAGGATGACGCCGGCGTTGGTGTCGAAGCCATCGAGCTCGGTGAGCAACTGGTTGAGGGTCTGCTCGCGCTCATCGTGACCGCCGATACTCGCCGCGCCCCTGGCCTTACCCAAAGCGTCCAGTTCGTCGATGAAGATGATCGCGGGCGCGTGCTTCTTGGCCTGCTCGAAAAGATCGCGGACCCGGGCGGCACCCACACCCACGAACATCTCGACGAAATCCGAGCCGCTGATCGAGAAGAACGGCACCTCCGCCTCGCCGGCCACTGCCTTGGCGAGCAGGGTCTTGCCCGTGCCGGGGGGACCGATCAGCAGCACGCCGCGCGGGATGCGACCGCCGAGGGCCTGGAACCTATCGGGAGTCTTGAGGAATTCCACCACTTCCTGCAGTTCCTCCTTGGCTTCGTCGATGCCGGCGACGTCACCGAAGGTGATCCCGGTTCCCTTCTCCATATACACTTTCGCTTTGCTCTTGCCGATCGACATCAGCCCGCCGGAGCCGCCACCCATCCGCCTAGCCATGAACATCCAGATGCCCAGGAAGATGAAGACCGGCAGCACCCAGCCGAGCAGGGAGGCGAACCAATGTTCCTTTTCACCCTTGTAATCAACGCCGTGTTCGTCGAGCAGAGCCACTAGACCGAGGTCCGGCTCGACGCGCACTGTCGCGAAGCTGCCATACTCGTCGCTCTCACCCCGGATGGCGTCGTTGTTGACAATCGCCTTCTGGACTTTGCCCTGTTCGACCCACTCCCGGAACTGTCCGTAGTCGACTTCTCTGACCTGGCTGACGAAAAAGTTCTGGACGTAGAGAATCAGGAGGACAAACAGAAGAACGTACGCGAGTGACAACTGGGTCTTCTTGTCGATCTTCATCTATCTGCGGATCCGTCGGTGCTGTGAACGGAAGGTGCGGACTACCCGAAGGCCACGCGGATGGTCAGCTATCGGCAGCCACCTGTCCTTCTTAGCTACCGGTCTTTGCGGAGAGAAGTATCTGGTGGAAAGTAACCGGAGCGGGTCATAAGGTCAAGAAGAACCGACCAGTTATGGCCCGCGATCAGCCCGGCGGCAGATGCGGGTGTGATGGGTGGCGCCGGTAGGGTCAGTTGAGGGACGGTGAGTGAGGGTAAGACCCACCGTCAGTCGGGCTCTCGGCCTCGCCGAGACCGAGCATATCGTCTACCGCTTCCAGCACCTCGAGCAACTGGACGACCATCAGCGGAGTCAGCGGCCCGAGGCGCAAGAGGTAACCCTCGTTCGCGAACCGCTTGACTTCGCTGGCGGTGAGTGAACCACGCTGCAACATAGACGAATAAACCTCACTGTATATTTCATACTATCGGCAGCTTACCTGCGGTCTAAACCTTTTGCCCCACATAAAAGCGCTCGCCGTCCTCGAAGTGGCCGGTGAAGCCGAATTCCCTCCCCGCTTCGAGTCGTTTCCGCGTGTTGAAGTAGAGGAGCCGAAAGCCGGCCTCGCCGAGCATGTCGACCAGACGACCAGGCGGCAACACTTGCAGGTACTTGACCTCCTCCTCCTCATCGTCAGCGAAGCGCTCGCCCAGCTCCCGCTCGCGCACGGGCGCACCCAGCAGGCGGCCGGCGCTGAACTTGAGGAAACTGGCGAGGCGGGAGAGGGCATAGCGGTTGAGGGCGAATATAGAATGGGAGCTGAGGATAAAGCGGCCGCCTGGCTTGAGAATCCGGTGGACCTGGGACATGGCCCGGAGCTTGCCGGCTGTGCCCGGGATCAGCTCGATCCCGTTGTATGAGTAAAGGGCCACGTCGAAACTGCCGTCGGGCAGGGTCAGACTCTCGGAGTCCATCTGCTCGAAGTGGGCTTCGACGCCGGCCAGCTGCGCCTGCTGCCGTGCCAGGTCGACCATGCGCTGACTGATGTCGATACCGGTCACCGTCAGGCCCAATTCGGCCAGGGGAATGCTCGTGCGGCCGGCGCCGCAGCCCAGGTCGAGAATCCGGGCGTTGTCGGGGACGAATTCGAGGATCAGGGATTCTTCGGAAGGCCAAAGTCCGAGTTCACCGTAGCGGCCGGTAACCTCGGGATCTTCGTAGGTGTCCCGGACGAGCTTCCGGATTTCGGCATGGCGCCGATTCTGACTGTCAGCCGATCCGGATCGACCTCTCTCTATCACCTGCGCGAGCCCCAGAGGCCCCCGGCTGTCTGTCAGCCGAGCAGGCCCGGAGTCTCCAGCACCTCCCGGAGGCGCTGCAGGAAACGCGCACCCAACGCGCCGTCGACGACGCGATGATCAGCCGCCAGGGTCAAGGTCAGCCGCGGCTGGGCGACCAACGCGTTGTTGTCCATGGCGACAACGCGGTTTTCGATGGCACCGACCGCGAGTATCGCTACCTGCGGCGGGTTGATGATCGCCGTGAAGTGGGCAACGCCGAACATACCGAGGTTGGAGATGGTAAACGTCCCCCCCACCAGGTCGTCGGGCTGCAACTCGCTGCGCCGAGCCGCATCGACCAGCCGGGCGCTGTCGGCGGCAATCTCCTCGAGCGACTTGCCCGGCACATCGTGGATCACCGGCACGAGAAGCCCCTGCGGGGTATCGACAGCTACACCGATATCCACCTGGGCGAACTGGCGCACCTGGTCATCTCCCTCAAGCATGCTGTTGAGCCGGGGAAAGTCGGACAGGGCCCTCCCGGTGGCGCGGACGATCATGTCGTTGTGCGAGATGCGTTTACCCTCGATCTTGAACCCCTCCCGCAGCTTTTGGAGCCAGACGGCTGACACGTCCATGGTCAGGTGGATGTGGGGGACCTCGCGCGAGCTGAACGTCAGGCGCTCGGCGGCAACCTTCTGGGGACGGGTCAGCTCGACCAGTGCCGCGGGTGCGGGCGTCGCCGCGGCTCCCCCACCGGCTGCCGGCGCGATCTGGGGCGAGCTGGCCAGGTAGGCCTCCACATCGGCGCTGAGGACGCGGCCTCCAGGGCCGCGTCCCTTTACCTGGTCGGCGGTCAGCCCCTGGTCTGCCAGCATCTTCCGGGCCTTGGGCGAGGCCTTATGGCGCTTACCGTTGTCGCTCACGGTCGACGTGGTCGGTGCCGGTGAAGGCGGCGGCGCTGCTGCCGGAACCGCCGGCGGAGCGGCGGCAGCGGCAGCAGCAGGGGTAGCCGGTTTGGCAACGGGAGCACCCGCAGCGGACTCAGCCGCCTCCAGAAGGGCGCTAATATCCTCGTCGGCATCAGCGATGATGCCGATTACCTTGGTTACCTCGACGTCGACACCCGCCGGGTAAAGCTGTTTCCGCAGGATCCCGTCGACCTGGGCTTCCACTTCCATCGTCACCTTGTCGGTAACCACCTCGAGCAGCGGCTCACCCTTGGTGACGGAGTTACCTTCCTCGATCAGCCAGACACCGAGAGTACCGGTTTCCATCGTGAGGCCCAGCTTGGGCATGACTACTTCAGTTGCCATCTAACTCCGTTTCTTTCAACGCCGTTTCTTGGATTTCTCGTTTCCTGCTGTGGCTGCCGCGCCGGGGCTCTGGGGTTGGCTGGCAGGCTCATTTCCGTCTTCTGAAGGCTCCTCCTCGGAAGGCAACGCTGCGCCTCCCTGCACGAACTTGTGGTAGGCGACACTGCCCCAGATGATCACCAGTCCGATGATCGACACTATCGTTATGGTCCGATCCGGTTCGCGCATCTCGTCCAACCAGGCACAGGACGAGATCCAGACGCCGACCAGGAGCGCGGCCGCGGTAGTTACCGCTCGGTCTGACATTCCCCCTCCACGAAAAACGCCGCAGCTGCGGCTGCGACGTCGTCGATTGTCAAATCTCAGGGCCGGCTACTGTGCGTCCCCGCCGCGCCTGAATGGCCGCCTCCACGCCCTGCATTATCTCGCCGAGATCGACTTGTTTGAGTTCCCTGACCCGGATCGCCTTGACCAGGCTGTGCTCCGAGGCAATCCACCGCCTCGGATCCTCCTCGAGGATTGCGATCACTGGGATCTCAAGGGCCAGGCCCAGATGCAACAATTCTGTGTTGCAGGAAACGAGGGCCGCACAGCCCTCC
>CAYWBJ010000367.1:0-1694 GCA_964456165.1 uncultured Gemmatimonadaceae bacterium
AGGCAGTCGCACAGCACGTGTGCCACTCCGTCGTGGACCTGGTAGTCGTAGCGGTGCCTGTGGCCCGAGAGGTAGGCCGCCACCTTGTACTGCCGCAGCAAGGTCAGGATCTCGGTCGCTTCGGGCCCCTTCACGTTGTTCCCAAAGGCAGCCAGCACCGGGTAGTGGCCCAGCACGAACACGTGCTTCGCGCTGCGAGTCCGTTCCAACTCGCGACGGAACCACGCCATCTGCTCGCGATCCACTGATGCCGTGCCGGTGTTGAGGCAGATGAAAACGCAGCCGTTTTTTTCCACCGAGTAGTAGGCTTCACGGCGGGTGAACCGCCGATACAGCGCGATCCGATCCGGCGTGCCCGCCGCCGACATGTCGTGGTTGCCCGGCAGAGTGTAGAAGGGCGGCTTGAGCTTCGAGTAGATGCTCTCGAACGTCTTCCACTCCGTCAGCGTGTTCTTGTTCGTCAGGTCGCCGGTCATGAAGATCATCGCCGGATTCAGGCGGTTGACCTGCGTGACGGCCAGCTTGTTCATCTGCTGGTCGTAGCGAAACCGGGCCTTGTAGCGGTCCACTGTCTTGTCGTCGAACTGCGAGTCGGACAACTGCACGAAGGTCAGTTCGGGCTTGAGCGCCAGATCCTGGCTGTAGGTCGGCACGCCGTAGGGATCCGACGCCGCGGTGGGTAGCCGCGGAGCCGCGACCGGATTCGGAATCACCAGACTCTGCAGCGGCTGGCCGGCACCTCGTACCACCGATAGCTCGATCCGCTTTGCAAACACCCGGATCAGCGCCACCGTCCACTTCCGAGGACTCCAACCTGTGGCCGGTACGCTCCAGATCGGCAGGCTGTTCTCGTAGGCGACATAGTGCGAGTGGCTGGGGATCAACCTCGCCGCCACACCGGCACGCTCGACCAGTTCCCAGTACCTCTTCTGCAGAGGTCGAGGCTTGGCCGGCGGCTTCGTCGCGGGATATCCCAGGCCGCCGAACATCAGGACGGCACGCGAGTCGCCCGCCTGCTTGAGGTCCTGTTCCATCCAGTCCACTCGCTCGGTGGCCTGGGCCGGAGTCGGTTGGCTCAGGGGAGACGCCAACTGCAGATGGACGCCACGAATCCTCACCGAAGAGCGTTCGCCTGGCTGTTTCGGGAAGTGTCGCCGAAATCGCTCAAGACCGCCGTCGGCCAGGTCTTTGGGACCTGGTACCAGGTGCAGCGGCACATCGACATCGGCAAAAAACGTCTTGAGCTTCCTGAAGTCGGCATCCGAACCGGTCCACGTCAGCGACCCGAGCACAACGAACGCGTCCGGCTTGCCGCTCTTGACCGCGGCAACCGCGTTCCGCAACCCGATCGGGCTGCTGGCAGCCAGCCAACTCCGCTCGCCCAGTTCCTCGGCCGACAGCGTGGTGATGTACGGATTGGAAATCGCAGCGATCGTACAAACCGGCCGCTCGTCGTCGGCCGCCTCGACGGCCCAGGGAACCAACAGCACCACCAGCAGAACTCGCATCACATCTCCCCAGGCTCGGACACGTCCCCCCAGTCTCCCCACCCCAGCCCCGGCGTTCAACTCACCGGCGGTAACCGCCAGATCCGAACCACGCCCCCGCCCCTCGCTCGCGGCGTGACTCCGGTTATCGCGTGGTCGCGGCGGTGGGGCGGCGAGATGACCGCTACTTGAAGATCTTGCAGTTGG
>CAYWBJ010000368.1:0-2828 GCA_964456165.1 uncultured Gemmatimonadaceae bacterium
CCGTCTCTCCCTTGATTAGGCTACAGCGGCCACTCGCCCCCGCACTGCAGGTCTCCGCATAAGTGCCAGTCCCCTTGGGGACGCCAAACTTGTTTCAGCGCTCTGAATCACCCTTAACTCCTTGAACACACAGGATGTTGCCGCGGTTCAAAATCCCTGCCCATTGAACGACAGTCCCTCCGGGAACAGCGCCTCCTGCAACGCGTGTTTGCCGCCGACATCTAGGTCCACCCACAGTTGAGCCGCGTTACCCATAACGCGCCCGGCAAACACTAGGACCCCGGCCACATCGACGTCGTCACGCTCGGCCTCCTGCAGTGCCAACTCCGCCCACGACAACTGTTCCCGCAGCCGGTTCCCGCTGAAGGCATCAGGACTCTGGGAACAGGTTGACCAGCTCTCGGCGAGCAAGCTGACCAAGCTTGCCGACTCGAACACCTGGAGCGAGGAGCAGCGGAAAGGGGTGGCCAAGTATCTGGAGTGCAGCGAAGAGTCCCGGGTGGTACTGCGGAAGAGGACCTCGTGACGACTGGCGCGCGGGGAGGAGCCCCTAGACCTGCAGAAACTGAGAGAGCGACATGTTGAATCCGGCCTGTCTGATGATACTCCGGAGCGTCCCCTTCTTCAGGTCGCCGGGATGAGTGGGGATTTCGATTAGGCCCCCGGTCGGGCTGCGCCAGTGCTCGTGCCCCCTTTCTTCAGCTAGCCGTGCTCGGTGAGCTAGACCCGGAGCGCGGTCCGCACCACTGACTCTGTGGCAGATACTCGCCGTCTATCGTCTCGACTAAACTTGTTGCAGTGATTGCTTTTAATCGCATTGGCAAGCAGTACGGTCGGCAGGTACTCTTCGTCGACGCGTCGTTCCAGCTCAACCCAGGAGAGAAGGTCGGACTTGTCGGCCCGAACGGCTCGGGCAAGACCACACTGTTTCGCATGATCGTCGGCGAGGAAGCGCCGGACGATGGCACGGTGTCGGTGCCAAAGAAGCTCACCGTGGGGTATTTCCGGCAGGACGTCGAGGAGATGTCCGGGCGCTCCGTGATCGACGAGGCGATCGCCGGCACGCGCCTCGGTGCGCTCCATCACGAACTGGACGACCTGCAGCATGCGCTGGCCGACCCGGCCCGCGCGGTTGAGCTCGATCGCCTGCTCGCACGCTTCGGCGAGGTGCAGGAGAAGTACGAGCACCTCGGCGGCTATGCGCTCGTGAGTCAGGCGCGCGAGGTACTGCATGGTCTGGGGTTCGACGACGAGCAGATCGACGGCGACGTCGGCGCGCTGTCCGGCGGCTGGAAGATGCGCGTGGCCATGGCGCGGGCGTTGCTCGGCAAACCGGACGTGCTCCTGATGGACGAGCCGACGAATCACCTCGACATCGAGTCGATCCTCTGGCTCGAGGCGTTCATCACGTCGCTTCCCGGTGCGCTGTTGATGACCTCCCACGACCGCGACTTCATGAATCGCATCGTGTCGCGTGTGGCCGAGATAGACGACGGCGAGATCAGGACCTACTCCGGCAACTACGATTTTTACGAGCGGGAGCGTGCGCTGCGTGAGGCCAACCGTGAGGCGACCCACGCGCGCCAGCAGGCCATGTTGGCGAAGGAGCAGCGCTTCATCGATCGCTTTGCGTCCCATGCCGCCAAAGCGGCGCAGGTCCAAAGTCGAGTGAAGGCGCTCGACAAGATCGAGAAGATCAAGCTGCCCAAGCAGCGTCGGGTCGTTAAGTTCAACTTTCAGCCGCCGCCTCGCTCGGGCGACGACGTCGCGATACTCGAGGGTATCGACAAGCGCTACGGGTCGCGCGTGATCTACGACGGGCTCAACCTCAACGTCCGGCGCGGCGAGCGCTGGGCCGTGATGGGCCGGAACGGCGCGGGAAAGACGACACTGCTCAGGCTCATCGCGGGCGCCCTGGAGCCGGATGCCGGGTCGGTGCGCATCGGCGCCAGCGTCAAGATGGGCTACTTCGCGCAGCAGGCGTTGCAGATCCTGGATCCCAAGCTCACGGTGGAAGAGCAGATGATCAAGGACTTCCCCCAGGAGTCGATTGGCGTGCTCCGGACGCTTCTCGGGGCGTTTCAGTTTCCCGGCGACGAAACGGACAAGCCCATCAGAGCGCTCTCGGGCGGAGAACGCACGCGGCTTGTGCTCGCGCGCATGCTTCTGCATCCGCCCAACTTTCTGGTGCTCGACGAGCCGACCAACCACCTGGACCTGGCGACCAAGGAGATGCTGATCGACGCGCTCGGTGACTTCGAGGGCACCATGATCTTCGTCTCGCACGACCGGTCGTTCCTGCGTGGACTTGGCAGTCGCGTGCTCGAGCTGGGCGGCGAGTCCGGGACCGACTCGCAGCCACTTGTGTATCCCGGGTCGTACGTCGACTACGTGGCGCGCAGCGGACACGAGGCGCCCGGCGTGCACAACTAGGATCGTCGGCGACTGCGGCCGTATAATCTCCCTCGGTTCACACAGTTCAATGCGTCTAGCGCGGGTGCGCGGCGTTAGGCGACTCTCGGACACTGCGTACACCAGTTTCCCCGCTTCACACGTGCCTTCATATCCATCGGCTTGGCCGTCCCTGGAGCATCGAGGAGGGAGCAACGGATGAGCAAGCTAACGAGCCGCCTTGTGTGCGCCGGCCTGGCCTCGGTCATCGTGGCCACTGGATCGGCCGGCGCCCAGACCGGGCCTGGCATCACGCATGGCATCGCCGCCGGCGATGTCACGAGCGTGTCGGCTGTGGTCTGGGCCCGATCGGACCGACCCGCGACCATGCGCGTGCGCGCCGAGCCCCTCACCGGGTCGGGACCGGGCGTGGAGGC
>CAYWBJ010000369.1:0-4504 GCA_964456165.1 uncultured Gemmatimonadaceae bacterium
CGTGAGCCCGGGTCTCTCAGCGCTTATCTCAGCAGCCCAATTCCTTCCGGCGATCGACGGGCGAGCCGAAATCGGGCACCTCCCGCCACTCGGATCCTTTAGAAAAAGAATCATAGGCGACGATCCCGGGGGCGCAGTACCTGGCGGCGATCCAGACGTGATTGTGTGGCCGAGCATCGGCAGCGACGGCGCGCACGAACTCGTCGGCTAGAAACCGGTGGCTGGTCTCGCAGGTCATATAGATGCGTCCGGTCCGTTCCACCGCATCGACCAGTCGGCGCAATTCATCCAGGGTCAGAGCAGCGGGACAAGCACAGATAACCGCCTTTCCCATTTCGAGGGCGCGGATACTCTGCTCGGCGTGCGCCCGGGGTGGCGTGAACACCCCAATAGCGTCCACGTCACTATCCACAAGCTCGTCGAAGGTTTCGTGGACACGATCGACACAGGCAGCCTGACGGGCCCGGTGGCGAATTTCGGAATCGATATCGGCCAGGGAGACCGCCTCGACGAGAGGGTGCAGCCCGAACAGCTCGAGAAAGCTGAATCCATGCGACCGTGCGCCGCAGACGCCAATCTTCATTAGCCGGCTATGCGCTCATCAATAGTCGGGGAAGCCGTGGTGGCCATGGATCAGAGCCGTATCGAGGGGCCCGGTGTTGTTCATCGCGCATCGCAGTTCGCTATCAGGAATCGGCGGCCGAATACAAGGCTGCTTTTAACGGCGCACAAGTGCGGATAAAGAGCGTTATCGATACTCCGGTCACAAGGTACTTTGCGGGCTGGCGCAGTCGATCCTCAGCATTGCAGCTTTCCCCGATAGTTGCGGGTCCAGATCGCTGGAATGCGGCACGGTTGGTGTTGCCTGCCGCGGCGCTGTTGGCCATGCAGACACCGGTTACGATGGTGCCGGCGGCGATGTCAGCGATGCAGCGAGCTACAAAGCTCGCCGGTCGGTGGCTACGCCAACAACCCGAAGGGCGCCTGGCTCGATCCCGGGGATACGCCGAACATGCTCGGGCCTGGATCGCCCAGGGAGCCGCGTTCGTCGATGGCTGCTGTGGCACTCGACCTGCTCATATCCGGGCGCTCCGTGAGCGCTCTATAGGAAACGGAAAACAGTAGTAGGCAACGGCAATCGATTGCGTTCTCTGCCGACCCCGAAGCTGTCGGTGTCCCCCCCACCGCGATCCGACACAAGTACAACCCAGGCGCCGCCACCTGCCCGGCCGCCTCCCTGCCGTCCCAGATGACCTGCAGCACTACCTCCCGCGATCTGCCGCGCGGCCGGGCTTGCCGCTCAACACCTTATTCCACCACCCGTGAAAAGGCGCGGGCGGGATTCTCCACCAGCATCTTGTGGATATCACCGTCGGAAACGCCCCGCGCCTGGAGCATGGGCACGAAGACTTCGAGAAGGTAGCCGAACCCCTTGCCGCCGTTGAAGCTCAGGTGGCTCAGCATACAGATGTCCTCCGAGAGAAGCACCCGATCAGCAAACCCCTCCTTGACCAGTGCAGCGACGTTGTCGGCCCGCACCTTTTCCGGCTGGTAGTCCAGGTAGCCGATGTTGTCCACCTCCAGAATCACCCCGGTCTCGGCAATCGGCAGGAGGTGGTGCACGCCCCTGCGGTCACCCAGATGGCCGATAATCACCCGCGACAGATCCGCCCCGAACTCCCTGAGCATCCCAATCTGTTCCAGGGCAAGGGTCCCCCAGTGCGTCGTGTGAGTGCTGACAACCACGCCCGTGCGCGCCTGGGCCAGCGCCGCAGCCCGAAACACCCGTTCCTCAGCCGGCCTGACGTAGTGCCGTCCCGTGCCGATCTCGCCGATGAACCCCGCGCGCACTCCGGTGTCGCCGACTCCGGTCTCGATCTCACGGACCAGGATGTCGGCCAGCTCGTTGCTGGTGTGCTCAGCGACGAGCGGGGGATAGCCGAACTCCCGGTACCACCCCGCGCCCATCACCACGTGGACACCTGCCGCCTTCGAGATGCGGGTTAGGGCAGCCGGACTCCTGCCGATCTCGTCCACGGTGACGTCGCAGATAGTCTTCCCCCCGTTTCGAGTGAAGGCCTCGAGCTCTTCGACGACGAGACCTTCATCATCGATAACCATATCGTACGTACCGTAATGGTCCATAGCGTCGATCAGAAGATGTTCGTGCGTCTGGGTGATCCCCATCTCCTCGGGCGCTATGGTTCCGAGAACCGTGATGACCTCTCGCTTCTGGGTGTCTGTTCCGGACATCGTTCACCTCCCAGTCATATCGAAGTTGGTTGCAGCAAGGACCAGTAACGCTCCGGTTGGTACCCTGACCGGCTATCCCGAGACCATCTGTTATCACGACCCCGTTCCCACCTGCCTGTAGAACCGGTCGACGATAGCCTGAATCTCGAGGATCTCGCCGGCCGAAGGCCGCGCCGGGCGCCCCTCCACGACAGCGCTCGCGAATTCTCTCAGGGCCCCGGTCATGCCCACTCGGACTCTTGCAGGCGGGTCGGCATCCGACGGATAGCTGCTCTCTTCTTCGGGGGCTCCCAGCATGGGTTCGAACCGCCAGCCGCGCCAGGCCCAGATTCTCAGCGTCCCCTCTGTGCCGTACACCGTCAACTCATCATCCACCGGTCCGTCTGTTCGGGGCCAGGCCGCCAGCAGCGACACCGGAGTACCATCGGCCAGGGACAGCTGCATCATCGCGGTATCTTCCACATCGCCCTGCTGCTGCGTCCAGCCTGCCGCGCCATGGTGGTATGTAAGGTCCTGGCCGCACACCCAACCGATCCGGTCGAGCATGTGGATCCCGTTGGTCAGCGCCACCCCGCCCCCGGCAAGCTCCCGCTGCATCATCCAGGCCGGAAGGCCTTCCGGAGGCACCGGCTGCACGATCTTCTCCTCCACTGCGTAGATACTTCCGAGACAGCCGGTTAACACCAGCTCCCGACCCTTCCACACCGGTGGATAGAACCGGTGGGTCATCTCCACCATGACCACGCGGTCAGTCGCAGCGGCGGCTTCGGCAATACGCTGCGCTTCTACCAGCGTGCTGGCCAGCGGCTTCTCGATGAGAAGGTGTTTCCCCGCCTGCAGGGCCGCCAGCGCCACTTCCGCGTGCAGAAAATGCGGCAGACAGACGCTGATGGCCTCAACATCCGCATCCGCCAGCAAGTCCCTCCAATCCGGGTACACCGCGAGCGCCGCAGGCGCAGACGCCAGCGCTGTCGGCTGGGATTCGGCTACGGCTGCGACCCGAACCTGCGGAATCGCCGCCGCCGCTTCTAGGTGCTGGCGCCCGGTGTATCCCAGGCCAATGATTCCCAGGTTTATCAGCTGGTCTGCGGTCTCGCGCAAGGTTCGGCTTGTCTCCTGTCGGCTATCTCGTCAGTCGTTCGCCACAGCGGATCAGCTGCAGCCTGGCGTCGCGGCCGTCTCTGAAGCCGAGCTGCTGCAGTTCGCCCAAGTCGACGTGACCGCCCTCGCGTACGGCGCCGGTGCCGAACCACCAGAAGCTGTCAGGCTGGTAGCGCTCGACATCCTCCGCGTCGATCGCCCACTGGTCGGTCAGCGGCAGCGGCAACGGCGGCTGCGGCCTGCGCCAGTATCCGTTCCAGCTCATGACGCCACGCCCGAGGTAATACGTCGGAAAGCCGAGTTCGCGCGGTTGAACGAAACAGTAATCGGCCACCGATAGGCGGCGAAGCCACCGGCTATAGCTGAAGGTCACCACGCCGATGTCGGGGAAACCCCTGGCCAGCTCGGCTAGATCGACGACCTGCCCCGTGTTGTACTCCCCGTTGTCGATCTCACATATCGTCGCCAAGTTGCCTTCGTAGCCTCTGGCATGCACCGCCTCTTCGACCGCGCGCAGGACCTGGACGCGGCGCGGTAGGCGGCGTACTTGAACCAGTCGGGGCAGACACCCTCATCTGCGACCCGCTTGCCATGCTCCACCGCCCAAGTGTCGTAAGGCTCGACGCGGTGTGGCGCGAGCCTGTCGCCCCCCTCGACTTCGACCATGAGACCGTCGGCCTGCGGAAAGAGTTCGACGATTTCGTCGAAAATCGCCACCGCCCGCTCGGCGACCTGGGGCATGTCCAGATCGTAGATGGCTGCGCGCCGCGGCTGTCCGTCAACGAAGATCTCGTACTGGCGGTGTATCGAGGCGCCGTATTTCTCAATTATATGCTGCGTGACCACGGCGCCCAGCCAGACCTTGATGCCCCGCTCCTGCGCCTCGCGGATGGCGAAGTGGACTAGCCCATTGTCCGACGCGACAGCCGGATTCGTCGGCTGGTGATCAGCGCCCGTTGCATCTCGATGGTGCGGAACCCCTCTTCAAGGCGCAGGATCCAGCCCCGGTCGTTCATGTCCCGGGCGATGGCCACCAGATGCGGCAGCAGCGACGCCCGGATGTAGAACAGGCGCGGGAACGACCCGGCAATCCGGGTCTCGGAGAACTGCACCTCCACGCCGGCAGCGTCCATGCCGGCCGCGATGGACG
>CAYWBJ010000370.1:0-11875 GCA_964456165.1 uncultured Gemmatimonadaceae bacterium
TCTGCTTTACCAGCAGATCCGGCTCGCTGGCGCCACCCAGGCCGAGGGGGCTCAGGTCCCTGTCGAGCTGCAGATCGGTTACGGTACGCGACCGGTCGCGACGCAGCGGATGTTCTCGCAGGGCACGGTGGTGTCCACCGGCAATCCGCTCGACATCTCAATCGACGGCGACGGCTTCCTGCAGGTGACGCTTCCCGACGGATCCACCGCCTATACCCGCGACGGCGCGCTCAAGCTCTCCGCCGAGGGGTCGATCGTGACCTCAGACGGTTATATGCTCGAGCCCCAGACCACGGTGCCGCAGGCTGCCACCGCCATCCACATCTCGTCGAATGGCGAGGTGGCGGTGCTGATCCCGGGCAGCACCGACGTCCAGGGGGTCGGTCAGCTCGAGCTGGCCCGATTCATCAATCCTGCCGGCCTGAAGTCGATCGGGCGCAACCTGATGCTCGAGACCCAGGCATCCGGCAACGCCACCATCGGGCCTCCCGACAGCGAAGGGTTCGGCAAGCTGTCGCAGAAGTTCCTCGAATTGTCCAACGTTGAAGTCGTCGACGAGATGGTGAGTATGATCGTTGCCCAGCGGGCGTACGAAATCAATGCCAAAGCCATTCAGACGTCCGAGGAGATGCTGTCCAACGCCAACAACCTGAAGCGCTGATCCGGAGCTCGTGAAGCCGTGAGAACGCTCATCACCATCATCGCAGCCACCCTCGCCGGCACCCTCGTGGCGGCCGGAAGCGCCCAGGGGCAGACCGTCGTCACCGAGGTGGCCATCCACGAGGCTGCCCGGGAGTTCGTGCGCGACCACCTGGAGGGTATCGACACCAGCGAGGAGCGCTACGAAATCAACATCCGCTGGCAAGGTGACGTGATGCTGCTCGGCGAGGGGGATCCGGAGATCGCCATCCGCCGCATCTCGAGCCAGCCGTTCCGCGGTCCGACCGTAATGCGGGCTGAGATCCAGCTCCACGGGGAGACGGTGCGTGTGCTGACTCTGACCGCAGACACGCGGATCTACCGTGGCGTCCTGGTCACGATGCGAACCATACGCCGTGGCGAGGTCTTCACCGAGGACATGTTCGACTACCGGGAGCGGGATGTCACCGGCGTGAATAGCGGTTACTTCAGTCACTTCGCCGAGCTGGCCGGCCTTCAGGCCAGCCGGACGATCGGCTTCGATCGGGTGATCGCCTCCGACCACGCTGAGAGAATCCCGGCGATTCTCCGTGGCGGGGAGGTGACGCTGCTGCTGGAGACCGACTTTATGCGCATCACCACCCGTGGCAAGGCCTTGCAGGACGGCAGCGTTGGGGAACAGGTCCGCGTCAAGAATGAGGACACCGGTAAGCTGCTGCGCGGCGAGGTAGTGGATGCGGGAACGGTACGCATCGATCTGTAGGCAGCACAGGAGAGAGCAAGGTGATTAACTGGATTTGTTCGTTGGTAATGCTGGCGATGGCTGCGGCACCTGGATTGGCCCAGGGACAGCCGCGCTCCCTGTTCGCCGACCAGAAGGCGGCCCACATCGGCGACGCCCTGACGGTGATCATCCAGGAGAACGCCTCGGCTACCAACAGCGCCGAAACGACGACGGAGAAATCGAACGCTCTCAACGTCGGCAGTAACGTCCCGCAGGGGGGCGGCAACCTGCTCGACTTCGTCCCGCTGCACTCGCTGCAGAGCGATGCCAGCAGCGGGTTCGAGGGGCGCGCCCAGACTTCGCGGAATGCTCAGTTGTCGGCGCGCATGACCGTGACCGTCATTGGTATGAAGGCCAACGGCGATTTGCTAGTCGAGGGGGTACGCACCGTGAAGATAAACGGCGAGACTGAGGCGATCCATCTTAGTGGGTCGGTCAACCCGGCGATGGTGCGCCGCGACAACACGATTCTGTCCTCGAGTATCGGCGACCTGCACATAGAGTACACGGGGAAAGGCACCATAACGCAGGGCGCCCGGCCGGGTTTACTGGTGCGTTTCGTCAACTGGGTCTTCTGACAAGATGAACGAAGCATACGGGTTTCCCACGACACTGCAGCGCTACCTGGACACCGCGATTTTCGCCGTTCTGGTAATGCTGGTCGCCGCCGTGGCAACGGAAGCACAGAGCGACGTGCGGATCAAGGACCTGGCCAAGGTGCAGATGGGGAAGGAGGAGTTGCTCTACGGGATCGGCCTCGTGATTGGTCTCGAGGGCACCGGCGACGGGCGGCGGGCCGAATTCACGTTTCAAATGATGTCTAACATGATTGTGCGCCAGGGTATCAGCGTAACACCGGCCCAGGTTCGGGTGCGCAACGTCGCCGGCGCTGCGGTCACTGCGACGCTGTCCCCATTCGACCGCAGCGGGGGCCGCCTCGATGTCCACGTCGCCTCACTGGGTGACGCGAGTTCACTGCAGGGCGGGACTCTGCTGCTGACAAACCTGGTGGGATCGGATGGTCGCACCTACGCTACCGCTTCCGGGCCGCTCTCCATCGGTGGCTTCAATCTGGGTGGCGGGGGCGGCGGGAGTGTTAGCAAGAACCACGCGGTGGCCGGCTACATTCCGAACGGCGGGTTGGTCATTGACGAACTGGAAAAGCTGGAGGAGATCGAGCGCAAGATCACCTTGATGCTCTACGACAAGGACTGGACCACGGCCACGCGCGCCGCTTTCGGCATCGACAGCTATTTTGGTGAGCCGATGCTGGCGCAGGCCCTGGACGCGGGCACGGTGGAGGTTCAGGTCGGACCCCATCGGGGCAGCGCCCAGGCGCTGTCCGAGTTCATTGCCGAGATCGAGAAAATCCGCATCGTTCCCGATCTCCCGGCGCGGGTCGTGGTCAACGAGAAGACAGGTACTGTCGTCATCGGCGACAACGTATCTGTCTCGGCAGTCGCGCTCTCCCATGGCAGCCTGAAGCTGAAGATCCCGGGGGAGGCACAGGGCGATATGTTAGGTGGGGGCGGCGCTGAGGTGGAGGAGGAGCCGGACCACCTGCACCCGATTATCAACTCCTTTAACGTTGGGGCGATGCCGACGGTTCGCGAACTCGTCCGCAGCCTCAACGCCCTCGGCGTCACGCCGCGCGACCTGATCTCGATCCTGCAGGGATTGAAGACGGCCGGCGCGCTGCGGGCCGACCTGATCATCCAGTAGGGCAGCCATGGATCTGACCAAATTGCAGGGGACAGCGGCACCGGCGGCGATGCCGTCGCAGACCAGCGCCGATCCGGGGCGCGCGGCCGCGGCCGGCAGGGCGGTGCGCGCAGCAGCTGCGGGTGGCGGCACGATTGAAGAGAAGCGCGAGAGTCTACGCCACGCGGCCAAGGAGTTCGAGGCGATTTTCGTCAATCAGATGATCTCCGCCATGCGCAAGACGGTTTCCGACGGAGGCCTGATGCGCAAGAACCAGGGTGAGAAGATCTTCGAGTCGATGCTCGATCAGGAATGGAGCAAGAAACTGACGGCGCGGGGTGGCCACAACAGTCTCAGTGAGCTGCTTTACCGTCAGCTGAGCCGGGACGCCGGCCTCGAGGAGGGCTCTCCGACGGCTGCTCCAGACGAAATGGTGCCTCTGGAGAGAAATAGTGAATTCGCGGACTTGAACCGTCAGGTGGGGTCCGATCCCGTGCGCCTGGACGCCAGCGGGGCTAAGCCCTTCGGCGTCCCGGGCACAGTGAAAGAGCGATAGCGATAATGGAAGATATTCTGGTCGTCAGACTGATCGAAATTATCAATGCCGAAATTCGGTCCTTCAACCAGCTGCTTGAACTGCTGCAGGCGGAGCAGGTGGCCATCGTCGACGACGATGTGGAGGGGATCGAGGCGAGTGTAGCACAGCAGCAGGAGATCTCGGGCGAAGCGCAGATGCTCGAGGCGGAACGCATCCAAGTCACCGAGGAGGTGTCCAGCTGCCTTGGGCTGGAGCCGGAGAGTCTCTCCTTGAACCGCCTGATTCAGCTTCTGGAAAGGAACCAGGGTGAGGAGTTGGCCGGCATGCGAGGGGTCCTGCTGGACCTCAACGCCAAGATCCGCAAGGCGAACGAGAACAACGCGTTCCTGATCCGCCAGTCCATGCGCTACACCGACCGTTGCCTGGACATCCTGACTGGCCAGCCCGTGAGTCAGCGCACCTACGGCAAATTCGGCCGCACGCGCCGCAGCGACTACGCCCGCTCGGTGCTCAATCGGACGGCCTGAAGTCGAGATCACGAGATGGCTGTAACATCCTCGATTAGTCAAGGTATAGAGATCGGCCGGCGCGCCCTCGAAGCGCAGCAGGCCGCGCTCAACGCCACCAGTCACAACATCGCCAACGCCAATACGCCCGGGTTCTCGCGGCGCCAGGTGAATCTGCAGAGTGTCGGGCCCGGCCTGCGCGGCGGCATTGGGGGCGGCGTCGATGTGGCCACGGTCGAGCGCCAGCACAGCCGCTTCCTGAATGCCCAAGTGCGCATGGAGAAGCAGGTGCTGGGCCGCTGGGATGCGCTGGAAGGATCGCTGCAGAGTGTCGAGCTGATCTTCAATGAGCCGGCCGGCGCCGGTTCCAGCGAGGTGGGGACCGTCTTCAACGAGCCGTCCGGCACCGGATTGAGTGGATCGCTCAGCCGGTTCTGGAACGCCTGGCAGGACCTGGCCAATGTGCCGGAGAGTGGCGCGGCGCGCGCGGTGCTGCAACAGGAAGGGATCTTCCTCACCGAAATGCTGCACCAGTACAACGACCAGCTGCTGGAGACACATCAGGAGTTGAACGCCAGCATCATCGACGAAGTGGATGAGATCAACGAGATCCTCGATCAGATAGCCACCATCAATCGGGAGATCCCGCGCGCCAACTTCGAGGGCGGCAGTGCCGCCGACCTCGAGGACGCCCGCGACCAGTTGCTCGAACAACTCTCTTTTAAAGTTGACATTTCCACCGTGGAAAAGGCGAACGGTCAGGTTTCCGTGCTGTTGAGTGGCCACAATCTCGTCGAGCTCGATCGGGCGGTGCACCTTCGTGTCCGCCAGTTGTCCAGCGGCGGGCTGCCGGTCGCCCGGCTTTCGTTTGCCGACGACGGCACGATGGCCGACATCCGGGAGGGACGCCTGCAGGGTCTGATGCAGGCCAGGGACGAGGTCATACCTGGTGTCATCGCCAGCCTCGACGAGATTGCCGCCGGCATGGTGGAGGAGGTGAACCTGATCCACCAGAAGGCTTTCGGCTTAACCGGGGCGACCGGGCTCAATTTCTTCGAGGCCGACAAGGTCAACGCCAGAAACATCTCTCTGGATCAAACGATCCTGGGCGATCTGAACAGCATCGCGGCATCTGCGGATGGCGCGCCGGGTGACAACGGCGCCGCACTTGCGATTAGCAGCCTGCGCAACAAGCAGATGCTGGCGGGCGGCACGAAAACGGTGGACTCGTTCTATCACGAGTTGCTGGGCGAGGTCGGCGCCCGCAGCAAAGAGGCGCAGACGATGGCTCGGAATCACCGGCTGCTGGATTCGCAGTTGGAGAACCGACGGGAGAGTGTCGTCGGCGTATCGCTGAACGAAGAGGCGGCCCAGCTGGTGCTTTTCCAGCGGGCTTACCAGGCCGCGGCCCGCACTGTGTCCATCGTCGACGACCTCCTCGAAGTCACGATAAACCTGTGAAAAGGGGGCGATCAACGTGACTGCGGAACCGGTTCCGAAGGGGCTATTTCTGATGGACAGAAAAAGTGGCCCTCGCTATATTCGGAAAAGTTACCGTAGGAGATACGACCGATGCGGGTAACGACCAAGATGGCAGTCGGGACGCTGATCAACAATCTCGGCCGCTCTTACGAACGGGTTTCCAAGTTCCAGCAGGAGTTGTCTTCCGGTTCGCGGCTGAACAAACTCTCCGACGACCCTGCGGCGGTGCAGCGGTCTCTCGGCCTCCGCAGTGAGTTACGCCAGATAGAGCAGTTCCAGAAGAACAACAGGGATGGCAAAGGCTGGCTCGATATGACCGAGGCAACGCTCAGTGAGATGGAGACGCTGTTCGTCGAGGTTCGCGGATTGGCGGTACAGGGTTCCAACAGCACCTACAATGCCAGCCAGAGGAACGCCCTCGCCGACCAGGTGGACCAGTTCCTCGAGCACGCGCTGAGCCTGAGCGAGGCACGCTATCGTGGGCGTTACGTGTTCGCCGGTACTGAGACTGATAATACACCGTACATCGCCAATCGCGATACCAACGGGAACATCCAGTCGGTAGCGGCACGTGGCAATACCACCGGCACTATCGAGCGCGAAATCGCCGACGGCATGATGATGCAGATCAACGTCTCCGGCGATGATTTTTTCACCGGCCCCAACAGGGACGGGGCGTTCGACACGTTGATTAAATTGCGCGACTCCCTCCGCGCAAACGACTCGGAAGCTGTACGTCAGCTTCAGTCGGACCTCACCGAGGTGCGCGAAAGCGTCTCGGAGGCGCGCGGCACAGTTGGTGCCCGCGTGAGCCGGCTGGGCGTGACCAACAACTTGCTCGAGCGGATCTCGGTCGAGATGACCTCGGTGCTGTCCGAAGACGAAGATGTTGATCTTGCTGCCACGATTGTCAACTTGCGGCAGGAGGAGGACGTCTTTCAGGCGGCACTGGCGTCGGGCAACATGGTCATTCAGCAGTCTCTGATGGATTTCATCGGCTAACTCCCCCTTGCCACGCACCTTCCTCTCCCTAGAGCAGGGGATAGTTTATGAGTGATTCTGACAAGATCGTATTCGAGAACGTCAAATTCGGCGAAGTCACCGTTCAACGTGATTCCGTAATTTCATTCACCCACGGTATACCCGGCTTCGAGCGCTTTACTGAATATGGCCTGGTGTCTGTCGAGGAGGAGGAGCCCTTCCTGCGCCTGCTTTCCATAGAGGAGCCCAGCCTCGGCTTTGTGCTCGTCAACCCGATGCTGCTCTGGCCCGACTACAACCCGGAGATCACGAAGGACGATCTCAACGCGCTCGCCATCACCAGCGCCGACGAGATGGAGATCTACTGCGTTGTTACCTTGAGCCAGGTGGCGGAGGAGATAACCGTCAATCTAAAGGGGCCGATCTGCGTGAACACCACGACGATGAGGGCAAAACAACTCATTCTCGTCGACGAGCAGTATCAGACGAAGCGTTCGATTATAGAGGCGACTACGGCGGCTTCATAAACCGACCGGCTGCTTGGCCCGAAGCTGGCAGGTCCGCGAGGCGTGCCAGTGACGGCATTCCGAGCGGTCGCCAAGAGACAGCGGCTCGAAATCAGGGAAGAGTAAAATGTTAGTACTGACGCGTAAGACCGGCGAAAGCATAGTCATCGGCAGTGACATTAGGATCAGTGTCCTGGAGATCCAGGGACGCCAGATTCGCCTGGGCATCGACGCACCGATCGACGTCTCGGTCCACCGGGGCGAGGTGTACGAACGCATCAGGGAAGAGAACGAGCGCGCGGCCACCGGCGGCAAGACTGAACTGCAGACGCTGAACAAGGCCTGGAGACAGGTCAAGAAGTAGCATTCCGGCGAGCGCACCCACGACCCACAGGATTGATACGCCGCGTTGGCCCGATCCTGTCGGCCGCGATCTGTTCGTGAGTGTTTCGCCCATTTTCGATGCTTGAAAACACCACCCTTCCACTTAGGGTTCTCGTTTTCAATTGTGATGAACCCTATATCTGTCTTTACGCCCGCACCGCTTCTTCACGCCCGCGGAAATCCGCGAGATGCTCGAACCGGTGGGGTTGCAGATGGGTAAGCTCACCGCCACGCAGACCGAGTCGGTGGCGCAGATGGAGTCGTTCATAGGGGCCACCGCGGGGCTGGGTGGCAACTGGGACAACCTGCACCAGGAGTCCCTTATCCTGCAGTAAGTCTTCGCTGCCATTCCCGCGCGGTCCGCGGAGGAAGAAGAAGCCGGGGTGCCGTTACAGATGCGATCGCCGTCACGACGGGTGACAATCGTGATGCCGGTGTACAACCAGGCCGAGTACACTGAGCAGTGCCTCTACGCGCTGATCGCCAACACCGATCCGGACCCGAATTACGGACTGGTCGTGGTCGACAACGGCTCCGGCGACTGGACCCGTTTCCTTCTGCATGCCTTCGAGGGAGACGTGGAGGTCATTAACAACGACGAGAACGTCGGGTTCGCACGTGCCTGCAATCGCGGTGCCGAACTCGGTAGCGGCGACTATCTGCTTTTTCTGAACAACGACACCAACCCCCATCCGGGTTGGCTCAAAAGGATGGTGGAGCTCGCCGACTGCGACGCGGCGGTAGGTATCGTCGGTGCCAAGCTGCTCTATCCCGACAGCGGCAAGGTCCAGCACGCCGGCCTGGGTCTGGAGAACGGCATTCCGGCCCACCTCTACCGCGGTGCCGAGGCAGACGATCCTCGGGGCAGTGAGGTCCGGGACGTCGACATGGTGACCGGGGCCTGCTTGCTGATCCGCCGTTCGCTCTTTGCCGAGCTGGGCGGTTTCGATCCGGCCTTCCACAATGGCGTCGAAGACGTCGACCTGTGCTTGAAGGCTCGCGATCTGGGGTATCGAGTGGTCTTCTGTCCTCACAGCGTTGTAGACCATTACGAGGGCGCGAGTGCCGGCCGCTTCGACCAGGCTCGCGAGAACCTGCAGCTTTTCGTTCGCCGTTGGGGCAAGCGGTTCGACGACGAAGGGCGGTTCCACCCGCAGCGCACCGAGCCGGCCCCGACCTATGCGCCCCCGCCGGGCGTGGCGATTTCAGCAGGCGGTGAGCTGCCCGCCAAGCTCTCTCCACTAACTGCGGCGACTGCCGCTCTGGGATCTGAGGTCGAGTTGGCAGTGATCGCGGTGGATGAGTTGTCGCCCGCGCAGCGGGAGCTGTTGCAGCCCGTCGCCGGTAGTAACTTCCCGTTCAGGGTCATCGCATCCGACGATGGCCGCGGCATGGGGCAGGTCCTCGAGGAGATTCGCCGCGCGCAGAGAGCGGCCTACGTACTCTTCATTGGGGACGAGTTCACGGAAATTGCCGTCCTGACACAGGTGCTGCTCGTGCACCTGCGCAATCACCCCGAGGTGGGGATGATCACACCCTGTCTCCTGCCGCAGGAACAGGGTAGTGGCATCGTTGACGTCGAGTTCACCAGTCCCCACGTGACGCTCATCAGGGGGGAAGCGCTCGACTCAGTCGGCGGATTCGAGCCAGTCTTTCGCAGCACCGGAGCTCTCGACGAGGCCGCGCGGGCCTGTCGCTATCGTGGCTGGCGGGTTGTCTGTGCACGGGATTGTTTTCTGGGAGATGCCGGCCGGCCGAGCGGAGACGAGCTGCTGGCCCGCCGCGAACGGAATGCTGTACGTGCCCTCGAAGAGGGAGACAGGCTGCGCACCCAGGGTGATAAAGACGCCGCTCTCGCCGCCTACCGCCATGCGCTGGAGTCCAAGTCAGATTTCGTCGAGGCAATCATGGTGGTGTGTGCGCTGCTGCTCGAGTGCGGCCGTGCGGCAGAAGCGGCGGACATCGTTGGCCGGCTGGTGGAGTTCGACGCGAAATCGGTGCCTGCGCGCAACTATCTCGGTCAAGCCCAGTATCAGGCCGGGCGCTTCGACGCTGCTCGCATCAGCTTCACCCGCGCCCTCGAGCTGGAACCCAATCACGTCGAGAGCCTGGTCAACTTGAGCGTCCTCGAATGGGAGCAGGGTGAGGCCGAGGCGGCGGTGGAATACATTGAACGAGCTGCGGCTGCTGATCCCTCGAACCGGGAGGTCATCGTCAACACCGGACTGATGCAAACCCAACTGGGTGACTCCGAGTCCGCTCTGGCGTTGCTGCGGGCGTTCTCCGAGGGTAATCCGGCGGATGTCGAAGTAAAGACGATCCTCGCCGATCTCGAGCTCCAGAGCGACAAGAACGACCGAGCCCTGGCACAGGCACGCCAGGTGCTGAATCTCCAACCGGATCATCTAAGCGCCCGGTCTCTCGTCGAGAGGCTGGGAGGTGACTCCCCTGGTGGGAAAGAAGAAGCGTAGCAAGGCTCGCCGGCGGCAACAGCAACGCCGTGCAAAGGGGGCCGCGCATTCTGCCCAATCTGCACCGAGCTGGGCAACCGGGAAGGGGCTGTCTCTGTGCATGATCGCGCGGGACGAAGCCGGCTTTCTCGACCGGTGCCTGGCCAGCGTCGCGGCAATTGTGGATCAGATCGTTCTGGTCGATACCGGCTCTGTCGACGACACAGTTGCCGTCGCCCGCCGGTACGACGCCCTTGTTCTCGAGCACTCTTGGAACAATGACTTTTCCGTCGCACGCAACGTCGGCCTCGACGCGGCGACCGGGGGATGGATCCTCAGTCTCGACTGCGACGAGGCCATCGCCGCTGCGGATCACGAAGCTCTGCTTGCCCTGCTCGACGGGCCGCAGGCTGATGCCTACAGAATCACCACCCGCAACTACGTCAACGAAACCAACCGCACCGGTTGGACGGCCTGCAGCGGCAACTACCCGGGCGTGGAGCGCGATTACGCCGGCTGGTTCCCGAGCACCAAGGTCAGACTTTGGCGCAACCATCCGGGTATTCGCTTCGCGGGCCCGGTTCATGAACTGGTGGAGAATTCCATCGCCGCCACCGGGGGCGTCGTGGGCGATTGCCTGGTTCCGGTGCACCATTTCGGGTATGTGGAGAAGCAGCGGGCTGGCGATCGCTACGTCGATGTGGGAGAGGCGAAATTGGCGGCGAACTCGGAAGATCTGCAGAGCCACTACGAGTTGGCCATCGCCTATCGCAATGCCGGCCGCCTGGAGGAGGCTCTCGAGCGCGCCCGCACGGTGACGCAGCCGACCGCCCTGGCCCGGCGCGGCGCGGCGGGCCAAGGCGTCTACCTCGACCGAGAGCTGGCACTGCTGGTGGAAGCGGACATCCTAGATCGGCTCGGGCGCACCGAGGAGGCGGACACCGCTTATCGGGACATTCTGGAGGAATTCCCCGCTTCCTACCAGGCACTCAACAACCTGGGGCGCCTGCTGGAGCGCTGCGGCTCGCCGGCTGACGCCAGGCGGTGCTACGAGCTGGCCCACGGGCACGTCCCTGATAACCAGACCGTGGCGGACAATCTCCGCCGCGTTGCCGGCAAGCTGGAGCCGTCCCAACGGTTGAGCCTGTGCGTCATTGCCCGCGACGAGGAGAAACTGCTGCCGCGCTGCCTGGAGAGCGTTGCCGGCGTGGCTGACGAGATCGTCGTCGTCGACACAGGGTCGGAGGACGCCACCGTCGAGATCGCCCGCCGCCACGGTGCCCTGGTCTCGCGCTTCACCTGGAGTGATGATTACGCAGCGGCTCGCAATGCTGCTCTTGATCTGGCGACCGGTGACTGGATTCTCTGTCTCGATGCCGACGAATTCGTCGATGCCAGCAACGCCGAGAAGCTGGGGCGGGCGAAGGCGCTTAAGCCGGACAAGGGTCTGTATTGTACCTTGCAGAACGTCGGGGGGGCCACCTCTTCATTCCAACAGATGAAGATGTTTCCCAACGATCCGGCGATCCGTTTCGAGCGCCCGGTGCACGAGACCGTTCTGCCAGCCCTGCGGCGGCTCGAAATGCCGGCTGCCACTACCGACCTCGTGATCAAGCACACCGGTTACAGCGATCCGGTGCGAGTGGCCGCGAAAAAGGAACAGTACCTGGCGATGATGCTGACGTGGCATCGCAACCATCCGGACGACGACGACCTGGCATTCCGCATCGGCCACACTCACTATGACGACGGCGCGATCCAGAAGGCCGCCCCCTACTTCAAGAGCGTTTTCGACCTGGGGATCGACGGCGCTCAGTCGCGCTTGCTCTACGCCGCCGCCGCCGCGTTCCATGCCAGGTGCCTGCTTCGCCTGGACCGATTCGACGAGGCCCGCGAGGTCGTCG
>CAYWBJ010000371.1:0-123289 GCA_964456165.1 uncultured Gemmatimonadaceae bacterium
GCTGGGCAACACCGTGGCGGTACGGTATGGCGTGATCGGGATAGACCAGGTAACGGAGCTTGCGCTTGGCCAGATTGGCCTTGCGGTACTGCCGCTCGTAGCCGTACTGGACGACGAGGAAGTCTCGGGTCTCGTCCAGAATCTCGAACGCTCCTGGACGGTAGGGATGCTCCGCGAGCCACAGGCCGACCGGACGCTCCTGGGCGCCTACCGCGTTGCAGGCGGCGACGAGCACCAGGCTGATCAGGATCGGATGCAAGCTCGGAGTCTGTCCACCGCCAGCCCTCTTGCGCCTCGGGTCCGGTGACGGTCGGAGCGGCCACCAGCAGGTCGGACTGGACGTGCGTACTGAACCATAGCGGTGATGGCTCGTGGGATCGCCCTTCGGCATCGTGCCGAGCGGTCGGAGACCACCCAATCTAGTCCGCCCACTGTCGACGGCAAGCTGCCGGAACTCAGCGTCGGGACCAGTGTCCCCTCGTTGTCGGCACCGGAGGAAGGGCTGCAGACGACCATCTGGTCCAGGCGCCGCTGCAACTGCGACTCCCTTTGACGCGCCCCCTGACCGCAGTATACTTGCGGCGCAGCAGCTGCTCCCTCCCCGCCAGCCGGAGTCCAACCATGTACGAAGCAGGTGAAGAGGAAATCGCGGCCATCGCCCAGGTCATTCGCGGCGGCCAGCTGTTCCGGTACCACGAGGGTGGCGAGTGTGCCCGTTTCGAGGAGCGTTACGCCCGCTTCCTCGGCATCGGTCACGTCGCCCTCACGGCCAGCGGCACCAACGCCCTGACTGCCGCCACCATCGCCCTGGGACTCGGTCCGGGCGACGAGGTCCTGGTCCCGGCACACACCTACATGGCCACCGCCCTAGCGGTGCTCGCAGCCGGCGCCATCCCGGTGATCGTCGACGTGGATGAGAGCATCACCATCGACCCGGACGCCGTGGACGCCGCCGTCGGCCCGCGCACCAGGGGGGTGATCCCGGTTCACATGTGGGGCGCCAGCTGCAACATGGACGCTATCATGGCGGTCGCCCGACGGCGCGGCCTGCTGGTCATCGAAGATGCCTGCCAGGGCGTGGGCGGGGGCTTCCAGGGCCGCAAGCTGGGCACCATCGGCGACGTAGGCGCCTTCTCCTTCAATTTCTACAAGAACATGACCGCCGGCGAAGGAGGCGCGGTGGTCTGCGACGACGAGGCGATCATGCAGCGCGCCCGCTGCGTCGTCGATCCCTGCCACTTCTACTGGAACGGCCGCCAGGAGGACCTGGTCCCGTTCGCATCCAACGGCGCGAGGGCCAACGAGTTCCAGGGCGCCATGCTCAACGTGCAGCTCGACCGCATCGAGGGCATGGTCGAGGCGATGCGGGCGGAGAAGCGGCAGATCCGCGAGCGCACGCGCCACCTCGAGGAGCTCGGCCTGCGGCAGACACCGGTGCACAGCCCCGAGCATGAATGCGCAGCACACACGATGTTCCTCCTCCCGGATGCAGCCAGCGCCGAGGCCTTCAGGGAGAATCTGCCCTGCGCCATCGCCGGCAAGACCGGCCGCCATACCTACAACGAGTGGGACCAGGTGCTCACCTGCCAGGGGGCCGCCCACCCGGAGATGAACCCGTACGAGATGGAGGCCAACCGGGCCTGCCGGCGGGAATACTCCGCGGACATGCTCCCACGCTCTCTCGACATTCTGAACCGCACCGTCATGGTGGGCAACCACCCGCGCCACACGCAGGATGAGATCGACCAACTGGTGAACAACATCGAGACCGCAACGCGGAGCGCTGCCGGGCTTTCGCCTGCCGGCGAAGTCGAAAGCGCCGATGCCGTCGATGCGGTCAAGTTCGGTATCGAGCGGGCGACCTGACGATGCCCGCCGACCTCAGCGGCAAACGGGCCCTGATCACCGGTGCCTCGCGCGGGATCGGCCGCGGCTGCGCCGTCGCCATGGCGCAGGCCGGTGCCGATGTCGCCGTCAACTACTACTCGCACCCCGACGACGCCGAGGAGACCGCGGCGCTCGTGCGCGCCTGCGGCCGCCGCGCGGTCATCGTGCAGGCCGACGTTGCCGATCGGAACGCCGTAAAGGCCATGGTGGATGCCGCGGTCGCCGAATTCGGCGGCATCGACGTCGCCGTGTGCAATTCCTATTACAGCAAGCGCCAGGCCTTCCTGGAGATCGAAATCGACCAGATGCGCCGCACCCACGAGGTCACCTTCTGGGGCGCCTTCCACACGGCCCAGCTGGCCGCCCGGCAGATGGTCGCCCAGGGCCAGGGCGGCGCCCTGCTGTTCATCTCGTCGGTGCTGGCGGCGATCCCGATGCCCACCTCCCTGCCCTACAACTCGGCCAAGGCCGGAATGGAACAGATGGTCCAGACCATCGCCCACGAGATGGCCGAGCACCGCATCCGCGCCAACTCGATCCAGCCGGGCTGGACCGACACCCCCGGTGAGCGCCAGTTCGCTACCGCGGCCGAGATGGAGACCGGCGCCCGCGACATCCCCTGGGGCCGGCTCGGCACCGTCGAGGACATGGGGGAAGCGGCCGCCTTCCTCTGCTCCAACGCAGCCGACTACATCACCGGCGCCACCCTCCGGATCGACGGGGGTTTCACCTACAAGCACTAGTCCATGCATCCCGACGGGCAGTGGGATCCGGTCTTTCTGCACGGCCGGCGCGAGGCGGCCGTGATCTTCGTCGTCTGGATCGTCCTGCTTTTGTGGACAGTCCCCTACTGTTACCTCTTCGGCTACGGCGACGCGATCGATCCGGCAGCACTGGACACCGTACTCGGCGTCCCGAGCTGGATCTTCTGGGGTGTCGCCGCGCCCTGGATCGCTGCCAACCTGTTCACCTTCTGGTTTTGCGCCCACTACATGGTGGACGACGACCTGGGTGAGGAGAGCACGTGAAGGACAACGCCGCCCTCTATACCTTCTGCGCCTACATCGCCGGCGTCTTCTTCCTGGCCTGGGTCGCCAACCGCCTGTTGCGCGACCGCAGCTTCCTCAGCGAGTATTTCCTCGGCAGTCGCGGCCTCGGCGTCTGGGCTTTTGCCCTGACCTTCGCGGCGACCAGCGCCTCCGGCGGGAGCTTCACCGGCTTCCCCTCACGGGTCTACGCCCACGGCTGGGTGATGGCGCTCTGGATCGCCAGCTACATGGTGGTGCCGATCTGCATGATGGGCCTGCTCGGCAAGCGGCTGAACCAGGTGGCGCGCAAGACCAGCGCCATCACCGTCCCCGACGTCCTGCGCGACCGCTTCGAAAGTGCCGCCTTTGGCCTCCTGGCAACCGCCCTGCTGGTCTTCTTCCTCAGCTTCAACCTGGTAGCCCAGTTCAAAGCCGGCAGCCTGATCCTCAAGACCCTGCTCGACGGCGTAACCACATTTCACACCACCGCCTTCGCCCTCGCCGGCATCAGCGGCAGCTTCTCCTGGCTCGAGGGCGTGGATCCTGAGTACCTGCTCTGTCTGGTCACCTTCGGCATCGTCGTCGTCGCCTACACCACCTACGGCGGCTTCCACGCCGTGGTCTGGACCGACGTGATGCAGGGCATCGTCATGGTCTTCGGGGTGCTGGTGATGCTGCCGCTGGCCCTCTACCAGGTGGGTGGCGTGGAACAGGCAACGCGCGAGATGGCCCGGATGGTGCCCCCGCAGCAGGGGACGGTGACCGTCTCGCTGGAGTCGGCGCCAGGTGCAGACTACCTGATCCCCGCCGGAACCTGGATGGCCACTGCAGCCAACGGGGACAACAGCGGCAGCGACCGGATCTTTCGCACCAACCGCACGATCGTGATCGCCGCCGGCACCGCGCGCACGGCGCAGGTTCCGGTGACCGAGATCCGCACGCCGGAGGAGAAGGAGCGGCTGGGGCTGCAGGTGGACGCCCGCCTGCGCCTCTCCAACCTCGAATTGAGGCCCTACGCCTACGGCGCCGAGACCCCGGGCACCTACGTCAGCGGACCTGGCCCCAGCCGCACCAGCGCCAGCGGCTTCCTGCCGCTGAGCCTGGCCTTCAGCTTCTTCTTCATGTGGGCCATAGCCGGCACCGGACAGCCGCCAAATTTCGTGCGACTGATGGCTTTCCGGAACGCCCGCACCTTGCGCCGCGCCATCGTCACCGTCGCCGTCTATTACTCGCTGATCTATTTCCCGCTGGTGATCATTTTCTGCTGCGCCCGGATCCTGCTCCCTGGCATGGAGGGAGAGTCCGACCGCATCATGCCGGCCATGGCCCTGCACCTGACCAGCAGCATCGGCCACGGGTGGCTGGGCGGCCTGCTGGTGGCCGCGCCGTTCGCCGCGGTCATGTCCACGGTCGACAGCCTGCTGCTGATGATCTCCTCCGCGCTGGTGCGCGACGTCTACCAGCGCAACGTCAACAGGCGGGCCCCGGAGGTCCGGATCAGGCGCCTGTCGTACGCCTGCACCATGGCGGTCGGGCTGGGCGCCCTGATCGCCTCGGTGAATCCGCCGCCGTTCCTCCAGGACATCATCGTCTACACCGGCAGTGGACTGGCTGCCTGTTTCCTCGGCCCCACGCTCTACGCCCTGTACTGGCCGCGAGCCAACGCAGCGGGATGTATCGCCGGGATGGCCGCCGGCTTCCTCGCCCACCTGGGCTCGTACGCTGCCGGCGCCTTCGTGCACGGCAGCTTCTTTATCCCCTACCGGCCGCTTGACCTGGACCCTATTATCCTGGGGCTGCTCGCGTCGTTCGCCACCACCCCCCTCGTAACCCTGCGCACCGCGCCGCCGCCCGGCAAGCTGGTTCGGCGGTACTTCTACCGGGATAGTTGAGACATGCCGAGAAAATCAGGATTTGCGCCGCTATAGGCCCGCGTCGTCCGCCAGAGTCGGATCGACTACCGACGGACCACTTACGCCGCCTTCCCGCACCTGATACGGCAAGGCGGCGACGAGCTCCTGCTCGGCTTTCGGGAGGCATCGACCCAAGAGTACGTCCGCCACACCCATCCCTGATCGCTCATCACCGTCATGCGCTTCTACGACCTGGGCCGCAGCTGGGAAACGAAGGAGGCGACACAGGAGGCGGCCGGCAGGCGGCCAGGAGTTCGCTCCGATCGATCTGGGCAAGGGCAGAATCGGGGCGGCGGCGCCTGGCCTGGCCGACCGCCTCCTCGCCGGTCTCGAAGTAGATGTAGAAGGTCGAGCTGATGCCGTAGACGTAGCCGGCGACGCCCTGCCGCTCCAGCACCGCGTCGAAAACCAACCGCAGCCGCTTTCCGGGTGGCGTTGCTGCGGCGATATTGTCGGGACCCCGCCGGGATACGCAGCTGCGGCCCAGATGGAGCCCGGACAGTCTGCACGGCGGCGCCCCATTACCTGGACCTGTGCGATGCGCATTCTCGTCACCGGTGGCAGCGGCACTATCGGCAGCTACCTCCTGCGCGACCTGGCCGCCCGCGGACACGAGCTGACCTGTTTCAGCCGCAGCCGGCCGGTGGAACAGCACGCCCTCTGGCACGAGGGCGACATCGAGGACATCGAGGGCCTCCGGGGGGCGTGTGGCGATCACGAGGCCGTCGTCCATCTCGCCGCCGTGCCCGGTCCCGGACGGGCAACGCCGGAACGGCTCATCCACGTCAATGTCGTCGGCACCGTGAACGTGCTCGAAGCCGCGGTGGGCGCTGGCATCGACCGGGTCGTCTTCGCCTCGTCCGGAGCCGCCTCCGGCTTCAGCTTCCAGCTGCGGCCCCTGGTTCCCGATTACCTGCCACTCGACGAGGAGCATCCCTGCCGGCCGCAGGACGAGTACGGCCTGAGCAAGCTGCTGGCCGAACAGGCCTGTCGCCGCTACAGCGACGCCTACGGCATCCACACGCCCTGCCTCCGGATCAACCACAACTGGTATGTCGACCGCGCCGGCGCCGAGGTGGCCGTCTCGAGCGGCTGGGCGAAACAGCTGACGGTCGAGGAACTCTGGGACCACCGCTACCGCAAAATCATCGAGGCGCCCGACGGCGACTGGCCGCGGCCGGGGCCGCCCAGACCAGCCGATCTGCTCTGGGCGGTTACCGACGTGCGCGATGCCGTGGCCGCGTTCGCGCTGGCGCTGGAGACGCCGGACCTGGGCCATGAAGTCTTCTCCATCAATGGCAGCGACACCTGCAGCCTCACTCCCACGGCCGAGCTGATCAAGCGACACTTTCCCGCGGTCGAAGCCCGCAAGGCCTGCAGCGGTCACGAGACCCTGGTCTCCCATGCCAAAGCGAGCCGGATACTGGGCTATCAGCCGCGCTTCAGCTGGCGGCAGAGCGACTTCAGCGCCTGGCTCGCAGCACGATCGGAGTGAGCGGGAGGCGATGAGCGGCAGACTTGTCTTCACGGGCGGCGGCTGGATAACGGAGCCGGAGCCGCGCTCGCGCCGGGCGCGGATCATCGACGCCCACACCCACGTGTTCCCTCCCCTCCTCTCCCAGGAGGAGGGCATTCCGCCGGAGCTGCGGCGGCGGATCTGGCAGTTCCACTCCCGCGAGTTCAACAACTGGTGGCGGGTATCGGACGGCCGCCATGTGGATCGACGCTTCCTCGAGTTCGATGCCGACGACATCGACCAGATGCCGGACGTGGATTTCCGTCTCACCGACTTCGGCAAGGCCCGGATCACCGTGGACGGCGAAGACTACGAGATGCAGTTCTACACCCCCAACCTGGTGAACAACGAGCTGCCGCCCGAGCGCGTGGTCGGCGAGATGAACATGGCCGGCGTCGACGTCGGCGTGCTGCAGGCAGACCACGTCTACGGCGAGCTGTCGGCCTACTTTGCCGCGGCCGGCCGCGCCTATCCCGGGCGCTTCATCGGCCTGGCGCAGATTTGGGAGCCGGAGGCGAACGACGAGGGACGGCTCGCCCGGCTGGACCAGGCCTTTACCGATCACGGCTGCGGCGGTCTCTATTTCAGCGGCGAACCGTTCTCGGTGATGCAGCAGGACTGCAGTCTCAACGCTCCGCACCTCGAGGCGCTGTGGGCGCTGGTGCGCCGGCACCGGGTGCCCGTCTTCTGGTTTCTCGACGACCGCAGCCACGACCGGATCGCGATGTTCATGCGGCGCGTCGCCGAACTGGACGAATGGGCCCGCCGCAACCCCGACATCGATACCGTCATCACCCACGGCCTGGTGCCGGCCGCCATCATCCACGACATCGGCATCCCCGACGCGGTGATCGACCTGCTGCGCCACGCCAACGTTTTCGGCGAGCTGCTCTTCCCCGCCAAGTTCGCCGACTACCCCTACCCGGAAGGGCAGGCGATGCTGCGCGCGCTCCGCGACCAGGTCGGCGCGGAGAAGCTCGTGTGGGGCTCGGACAGCCCCTGGGGCCTGACCGTGTGGTGCACCTCCCGGCAGTCGCTGGACTTCATCCGGGTACACTGCGACTTTCTCGACGCCGACGAGATCGACCAGATCCTCGGCGTCAACGTTGCCGGTATCCTCGGCATCGATCCCTATCACGACGACAGCGATCGGAGTTGACATGAGCCTGGAAGGAAAAGTTGCCCTGGTGACCGGCTCCGGCCGTGGGCTGGGAAGGGCCTATGCCCTGCGCCTGGCCGCCGCCGGCGCCGACGTGATCATCAACGATGTCGACCTCGCGTCGGCGCGGGAGTTCGGCGAAGAGCTCGGCGCTGACTCGGTCATGGCCGAAGTCGAAGCGCGGGGCCGCCGGTCTCTGGGCCTTGAGGCCGACCTCACCGACAAGACCCAGGTCGCCGCCGCCTTCGGCCGTGCCCTCGACGAGTTCGGCCGACTCGACATTCTGGTCAACAACGCCGGGGGCGGTCTGCGCCCGCCAGGCGAGCCGAGCGAGGAGGAGATCTATCGCTTCGTGATGGAAATCAACCTGGCCACCGCCGTGAACTGCTGCCAGGCGGCGATCGAGCCGATGAAGCGGCAGGGCGCGGGCAAGATCGTCAACATCTCCTCCTACTGCGGTCTCAGCGGCAAGGGCGGGGGGACCGCCTACAGCATCGCCAAAGCCGGTGTGGATCACTACACCCGAGTGCTGGCCTGGCAGGTGGGCCAGTTCGGGATCAACGTCAACTGCATCGCGCCGGGCTACATCCTGACCTCGCGGAAGGCGGCCCAGGGCATGGGCCAGAGCGGCCTGGAAGAGCAGGTTGCCCTGCGCCGGCTCGGAACCCCGGAGGACTGCGCCAAGGTGGTGGAGTTCCTCTGCAGCGACCTCTCCGACTACGTGACAGGGCAGACTATATCGGTTTGTGGCGGGGTGGTACTCTGAAAGGAATTTTCTTGAACTATCCTTCCGAATGCAATAGCTTTAAGTTATTAGACCCAACGGCCTCTCGGCCCAACCACAAAGGAGAAGTGGACAATGCGTAGAATCCTTCTCGCTGCTGTTCTCACCCTCGGCATCGTCGGCGTCGCCTCGGCGCACCAGGGAATATTCGATTTCATCCCGACGATCCCCGATCCCAACGCCATGGTCATCGACGGCAAAGACGACGACTGGGGCTGGATAGAAGACGACTTCATCGTCACCCCCGACGAGATCTACTCGTCGCTTGGCGAGTGGCAGGGATCCGGTCCCGACCCGGCACCGGAAGACTTCACCACCTCGATCCAGTTCGGCTGGAGCCCGCCGCCGGACAACTCGCTCTACCTGTTCTCCCGCGTCATCGACGACACGCTGCGCGCCGGCGAGTCGGAGGTCAAGCGCAACTGGTGGAACGACGACACCCTGCAGTTCGACATGGACATAGACCACACCGGTGGACCGATGTCCTGGACCAGCACCGAGGAGACGCGCAACGGCTACCGCATCAACATGCACCCACTGTTCGACGACCAGCTGGGCGGCACCATCTCCATCGACGTCCAGGAGCCCGGCTTCGAGGACTGGGGCGCACTGCCGCCGTTTGCATTCACCGCAACCACGCTCCTGCCGGCTGATGCCACGCATCTGACCGCCAACGTCGAGTACGCCTACGAGATGAAGGTCGCCAGCCCGATGGTGTTGTACGACATCCTGGGACCAGACTCCAGTATCCCGCATGTCTTCGAGCCGGACCAGATCATTCACCTGAAGACGACCTGGCACGACGGCGACCGGGAGGTCAACGGCCAGCAGTCGATCTTCTCCCGTGATCCGGACAACTGGAGTCCCGAGAACGGCGACTTCCATTTCGACTACCAGGTCATCGCCACGGTTGATCTCGACAACTATCCCGGGTTGGAAACCGCCGTCGAGAGCCAGACCTGGGGCCGCATCAAGAGTCATCTCAGCCGGTAAATCCGGTCGTTAGATCTCCAGTTTGCTGACGGAGGGAACGGGGAGGATTCCCCGTTCCCTCTTTTTCTTAACGCGCATTTTACAGACCCAGCCCCCCTGCCCAGCCTCACCCTGCGCACCGTCGTCGTCGGGGCTGATCCGAGCCTTCGCCATCGCGGTCGCAGCGGCGCCTGGTTCTTCCTGTACCCGCTAGCGCAGACCTTGATCTTCCCGCTCGGCGGCGTGGTCACGTCCTGGTGGGCGCCATGCGCCGCCCCTGGATGCTGGGCGGGCCGAGCTGGTCGTCGTCTACGTCATCATGATCCTGGCCAACGGCCGCCACACCCTGCTGCTGTCCTGGGTCTGCGCCATCCCTACCAATTTCTACATTGGCCACGCCCGAGAACAACTGGACCGTGCTCATCCACCCCTACATCCTCGACTGAGTCGTGGTCCAGGATCCGGAAGCCATCGTGTCGTTCTACCCGGCCAGCGAGACCGGGTCATCCGGAGTCCCCTGGCAGGCCTGGGGCCGACCGCTGACAAGCTGACTGCTGCTAAATCCGGCCATTGCGGATGTCGACCATCCGGGCAGTGACGTGGTGCTGCAGCGGCTCCCCCCTGAAGTGGCGCTCGAAGTCCTCGGCCATCATCGTGAAGTACTTGTGCAGCGAGTCGGGCGAGTACCAAGCGACGTGAGGCGAGATGCAGACGTTCTTCATCAGCCGCACCGGGTCGCCCTTGGGCATCGGCTCGGTGTCGAACACGTCCAGTCCGGCTATCAGCTCGCCGGCCTCGACCTTGGCCACCAGCGCCCGCTGATCGATTACCTTGCCGCGGCAGCAGCTGACGATGATGTTGCCCTTGCCGAGCAGCTCCAGCTCCCGGGCGCCGATCATCTTCTCGGTCTTCGGCGTGTGGGGGACCTGGACGACCAATATCTCGCCGTGCTCGAGCACGGCGTCCAGATCGCCGCGGACCACGCCGAGGCGGGCCACCAGCTGGTCGCCGACGTAAGGATCGCTGGCCATGATGTCGACGCCGAAGGGCCGGAGCAGCTCGATCAGACGCTGGTTGATGTGGCCCAGGCCGATCAGACCCACCTTGCGCCCGGTAAGCTCACCGCTGACGAAACCTTCGTTGGGGGTGATCGCCCAGCGCTCACTCCCCTCCATCACCTGGCGATAGAGGGTGCAGTAGTTGCGCAGGGTCATCAGGATCATCGCCAGGTTCCACTCGGCCACCGGGTTGTGCGAAGCGAAATTGGAGGTGTCGATGATCTGCACGCCGTGCTCAGCCGCCGCCTCGATGTCCAGCCCGGTGCCGAAGCGGTCGTCCTGCACCGCCACGATCTCCAGGTCTGACGCCTGCTCGAAGACCTTGCGCGTCAGGTCCGGAATCCTGTTGCCGCCCTTGATCAGACCGCGATAGCCGACGAGGGCGGCGACGAGCTCGTCCTCGGTGTAGGCCTCCTCGATCTCGACCAGCACCGGCTCGCAGAAACGGCGCAGCCGTTCCTCTTCCTCGGTCTTTAGTCCGCGGTCGACGAGCACGCTTGGCAGCATAGTATCCGTTCCTTTCGCGGTACGGGGTTGAAGCACATGAAAAAGGGAACGCGATCGCTGCTCGCGTCAAGAGCCAGCGCCGCAATCCGGGCTACTCGCCGCGCGGAATCTCCTTGCCCTGGGGATCGACCTGGGCTGCAGCCACCTCCGCATCGATCTCACGGCGCAGATCGCCATCGATGAAGTGCTCGACCGCGTCGGCCGGGTCATGCAGGTGATCGGGGGGAAGGCCGAGTTTCGACAGATAGGTCTCCCACAGGCGGTGATTGCGCAGCAGCTGCACCCCCCGCAGCCGACCGGCCTCGCTCAGCCGCACCTCGCCACCGCCGCCAGTGAGCAGCCGGGCTCGATGCAGTCGACCGAAGGCCAACCGCGCGATCGGACGCCAGACTGTGGCGGCCCGCTCGACCTCGCCGCGACTCCAGCGCCACGCTTCGGCCACCTCTTCCCGCCGTACCATGTTCAGCAGCATGTGGTCCTGCGCCACCCGCATCGACAGCAGGAGACGCTGACACATCCGGGCCACGACGCCCTGCCGCGGCGCCACCAGGAGAGAAGTCAGGAAGATCACGCCGAGCACGACGACCATGGCTCCGGCGATCGAGCTGTCCCAGACTACGGCCAGGTAATACCCGCCCACCGCCGCGATCACGCCGAACCCGACGGCAATCAGGAGAATGCGGACCAGGTTGTCGCTCCACAGATAGGCCGCAGCGCCGGGCACGATCAGCATGGCCACGACCAGGATGGCGCCAACTGACTCGAACGCCGCCACCGTCGTCAGTGACACGGCCCCCATCAGCACATAGTGCATCAGCGTGGCGCTGATCCCGACCGAGACGGCCATCGCCGGGTCGAAGGACGAGATCACGAGTTCCTTGTAGAAGGCCGTCACGAGCAGGAGATTGAGCACCAGCACGGTGCCGAGTATCCAGACCGGACGCGGCCCGTACTCCTGCCCCTCCCACAACAGCACGTCCCACGGAGTGTAGGCGATCTCCCCGTAGAGCACGCATTCCTGGTCCAGGTCCACCTCGCCAGCGTAGGCGGAGACGAGCACCACCCCAATGGCGAACAGGGCGGTGAAGACAATGCCGATCGACGCATCCTCGGGAACGCGCCAGCGGCGGTGGAAGGTCTCGACCAGCAGGGTGGTGATCACCCCGAAGACGGCCGCCCCCAGAAACATGGGCAGCACCGCCCGGCTGCCGGAGAGAAAGAAGGCGATGGCAATGCCGGGAAGCACGGCGTGGCTGAGCGCGTCGCCCAGCAGGGCCATGCGACGCAGGACCAGGAAGCTGCCGAGCAGGGCGCAGGAGGAGGCGGCCAGGATGGCCGTGATGATGATCCACGCCGTGCCACTGATCTCAACCATCCTCCTGCCCTCCGCGACGGTACAGGCTGTCCCCCTGGTGCACGTCGACGATGCTGGCAACATCGAGACCTTGCTCGCGCTCGAGTAGCTGTTCCAGGTCGGCGATGATCCCGGGTGTAAGCAGATGCTCGACCTCATCAGCGGGCCGGTCGACGTGATCGGTCGTAAGGATATCGCGGTAGACCAGATAGTGTTCCCACAACCGGTGGGACTTGACGACGAACAGGCCCTCCTGTCGGCCGCTGCCGGTCAGCTGCCATCCCCCCTCCACGCGAGCGAGCAGTCCCTGGCGTTGCAGCGCCGCCACCTGGCTCCGCAATCGCCTGCGCGGCCACTGCAGCTCACCGGCCAGCTCCTCACGGGGGAAGGCGGTTTTCCTCGTGCGCTCCTCGAGCTCGACGCAGGCGCGCAGCAGGTGGTGGATGCTCTCCCTCTGGCGATTGCCCCGCTCGCGCAGCCGGCGGGCGACCAGCCCGCGCCGTGGACCGAACAGGGCCGACATGCAGAACAGACCAGTGGCCACCAGCACCATAACCGGGCCGGTGGGGATGCGGGGCGCCAGCGAGCTCAGGAAGGTGCCCGCCATCCCGCTGCAGGCGCCGAAGACAGTCGACAGCAACACCATCGAGTGCAACCGCTCGGTCCAGAATCGGGCGGCCACGGCCGGGGTGATCAGCATCGCGGCGATCAGTACCACGCCGACCGCTTGCAGCCCGACCATCACCGTCAGCACGATCAGCCCCATCAGCGCCAGATCGACCAGCCGGGCGGAGAACCCCATCGACTGCATGAAGCCGGAATCGAAGATCAGGACCTTGAACTCCTTGTAGAGGAGCAGCACCGCCAGGATGATGAAGGCGGCGAGCACGCTCATAACCACTAGGTCGTCGTCGACGATGGCAGCGGCCTGACCGAACAGGAACTTGTCGAGCCCCGACTGATTGCCGGCACTGGTCCGCTGGATGTGGGTGAGCAGCACAATGCCGACCCCGAAGAACACCGACAGGACGATACCGATGGCGGAATCAGCCTTGATGCGGGTGAAATTGACGATGAGCTGGATCAGCAGGACGCCGATCACCCCCGCGATCGTCGCCCCCAGGATGAGCACGGGCAGGGACTTGCTGCCGCTGAGCATGAAGGCGACGGCCACGCCGGGCAGCGCCGCGTGCGCCAGCGCGTCCCCCACCAGGCTGCGCTTGCGCAGCACCGCGAACGAGCCCAGCAGCCCACCCGTGGCGCCGATCAGCAGCGATCCCAGCAGTACGAAACGGACATTGGCGTCGCTCAGGGAGAGAAAGCGGACGACGTTGTCGAGCATCAGTCGCCCCGCTGACTCGCGATCGCCTGGGCGGCCTGGGACAGCACCGTCAGGCGGCCACCGTAAGTCTTGTGCAGGTTGTCGTCGGTGAAGACCTCGGAGGTCGGACCACTGGCGACGACCCGCATGTTGAGCATGATTACCCAGTCGAAGTAGTTAGTCACCGTCTGCAGGTCGTGGTGGACCACCAGGATCGTCTTGTCCTGCTGCCGCAGCTCCATCAGAATTTCGACGATGGCCTTTTCGGTGGCGGCGTCGACGCCGGCGAACGGCTCGTCCATCAGGTAGATGCGGGCGTCCTGGGCCAGTGCCCGGGCCAGGAACACCCGCTGCTGCTGCCCACCGGACAGCTGGCTGATCTGGCGCCTGGCGTAGTCCTTCATCCCCACCTTGGCCAACGCCTCCTCAGCAAGTCGGCGATCCTCCCGCCGCAGCCGGCGGACCCAGCCGACGTGGCCGTAGCGCCCCATGGCCACCACCTCGAGGGCGCTGATCGGGAAGTCCCAGTCGACCGATTCGCGCTGCGGCACGTAGCCGATGTGGCGCCGCATCGCCTCGTACGGCTGGCCGTAGATCTTCACCCAGCCCGAGGCTTTCGGCACCAGGTCCATCAGCCCCTTGACCAACGTGCTCTTGCCGGCCCCGTTGGGTCCAATCACCCCCACCAGCTTGCCCTCCGGGATATCCAGGTCCACGTCCCACAGAACCGGCTTCTTGTGGTAGGCGATCGTCATGTCGTGGATCTGGATCGGGATATTAGCGACCGTTCGCTCAGCCATGATCGGTCCCCCGAACAGGCGCCGCGAATGCGGGCTCAGTCCCGTCAGCACAATGGATCGAGACGTCTACTGACCGATCTGCCATCGCTAGGCCCCTACCTCAGAGCCGCCACCAGCGTGTTGACGTTAGTGCGCACCATGCCGGTGTAGGTGTCGGCACCGCTGCCCGGCTCACCCATGGCGTCGGAGTAGAGGGTGCCACCGATCTTGACCTCGTGCCCCCGCGCCAGGCACCCCTCCTTGACCGCGTTGATGGAGCGCTGCGGCACGCTGCTCTCGACAAAGATCGCCTTCACCCCGCGCTCCACAATCAGGTCGACCATCCGGCTGACGTCGTTGACTCCGTATTCGGCCACGGTCGAGATGCCCTGCAATCCCACGACCTCAATGTCGTAGGCCTGGCCGAAATAGCCGAAGGCGTCGTGCGCCGTCACCAACACCCGGTGCGCGGCGGCGATCTGCCCTACCTGGACCGCCACCCATGCGTGCAACTGCTCCAGCTCGGCGGTGTAGGCCTCGCCGCGACGGCGAAACTCCTCAGCGCCAGCGGGATCAATGGCCGCCAGATTGTCCACGACCAGTGGAATGGTCTGGCGCCACAGGCTGACGTCGAACCAAATGTGGGGGTCGTAGTTGCCGTCGAACTCGGGCGGCCGCCTCAGGTGCTCTTCCGGCACCGGCTCGGTCACGGCGATCACCCGCTTCTTGCGCGCCATCTTGGCGAAGATCTCCTCCATCTTGCCTTCGAGAAACAGGCCGTTGTAGAGAATCAAGTCGGCCTTGCCGAGTCGTTCGATGTCCCCCTGCGACGCCTTGTAGTAATGGGGGTCGACACCTGGTCCCATCAACCCGGTCACAGCAATGCGGTCGCCGCCGATGACGCGGGCCAGGTCGGCTATCATCCCGGTCGTGCACACCACGGACTTGCCGACCTGGTCTCCGGGGAGGCCGGGATCCCCCTCCTCCTGACCGCAGGCGACAAAAAGCAACAGACCGCAGATTCCCGAAAAGATCAGGCGCATAGCGTTCCCCGTAATCCGCAAGCGTGGATATAGGTGGTATAGTTAGATACCCGTAGAGTTGAATTTAGCCGTGGCTAAATACACGTCAAGACACGCTCGTCGACTCCCTAACGGATTATCGGCCAGCAAGTTATGACCCCGATCGCCAAATGACGCCCATGCCCGGCGCTTCCTGGCCGGGTCCGCGAGATCGCCCGCACCGCCCGTGGCGCCGACCGCGCAGTAGCGCACCTCAAACGGCCCGCGGCCGTCCCGCATTACCTCCATCTCCATTGCGACCGCCTTCTTGAAGACACTTATGAACCGGTCAATGGTCATTCGACGAGGCTTGTCCGCGGCGCGCAGCTCGACAATATTATAGGTAAAACGCGTGACTCAGGAGGTCGTCCATGACACTCAGGATCAACGACGAAGCGCCCGATTTCACCGCCGAGACGACGCAGGGAGCCATCAACTTCCACGAATGGATCGGCGACGGTTGGGCGATTCTGTTCTCCCATCCCAAGGACTTCACGCCGGTCTGCACCACCGAGCTGGGGGCCGTCGCCGGGTTGCAGAAGGAATTCGAAAAGCGCAACTGCAAGGTGCTCGGCATCAGCGTCGACGAGGTCAGCGCCCACGAGAAGTGGTCGCAGGACATCGCCTCCTCGCAGGGCCACGCAGTCAACTATCCCCTGATCGGGGACCCGGAGCTGGCGATCGTCAAGCTCTACGACATGCTGCCCGCCGACGCCGGCGACACCTCAGCCGGCCGCACGCCGGCCGACAACGCGACGGCCCGCTCGGTCTTCCTCATCGGTCCGGACAAGAAGATCAAGGCGACCATCACCTACCCGATGAGCACGGGCCGCAACTTCGACGAGATCCTCCGCCTGCTCGATTCCTGCCAGCTGACCGCCGCCAGCAAGGTGGCGACACCGGTGAACTGGCAACAGGGGGACGACGTAATCATAAGCCCAATGGTCTCCGACGACGAGGCGAAGGAGACCTATCCGGCCGGCTGGGATTCTCCACTGCCCTACATCCGCATGGTCCCCCAGCCCGAGTAGGCAGCCGGACACGACTGAGCACTGGAAGGGAAGCCGCACGCGCGGGTTCCCCTTATGTGTATACAGCGAGGAAGATTTTCGTGGAATGGCTGCTGCAACCGTGGCCTTGGTACGTCTCCGGGCCATTGATCGGACTCACCCTGCCTGCCTTGCTCCTGCTCTCGGGCAAGACCTTCGGAATCTCCAGCAGCTTCCGGCACCTGGGCTCCATCTGCTCGCCCAATAGCCGGCTCGAGTACCTGCGCGAGAACGACTGGCGCGGCGAATCGTGGAACCTGGTGTTCGTCGCCGGGATTCTGCTCGGCGCCGGCGCCGGCACACAGTTGCTGTCGAGTGCTCGTTTCCCCCTGCTTCCCGAGCACTACCACAGCCTCGACGGCGCCGCGCGGCTGCTGGTCGGCGGGCTCCTCATCGGCTTCGGTACGCGCTACGCCGACGGCTGCACCTCCGGCCACTCGATAACCGGCATCTCAAACCTTAAGTGGCCCAGCCTGGTGGCCACCATCAGCTTTTTCGTCGGCGGACTGATCGTGACCTACCTGGCCGACGCCGGCTATCTGGGGACACTGCCGTGAAATCGCTGACGCCCCTGATCCTGGGCCTGTTCTTCGGCGTGGTGCTGGTCAAGACCGAGGTCGCCTCCTGGTTCCGCATCCAGAAGATGTTCCGCTTCGAAGAGGCCTACATGTTCCTGGTGATGGCTTCCGCCATCGCCGTGGGTGCCCTGTCGCTAATCCTGATAAGGAAACTCGGGTTGAAAGGGGTGGACGGCGCTGCAGTCGCGGTCAAGGAGAAGCCCTTTCAGAAGGGAACCATCATCGGCGGCGCCATCTTCGGCATGGGCTGGGCCATGACCGGCGCCTGCCCCGGGCCGATCTACGCGCAGATGGGCAGCGGCGAGTACATGGCCCTCTTCACCTTCCTAGGCGCCTGCGGCGGCGCCTACCTCTACGCCTTCCTGCGGCCCCGCCTCCCGCACTGACGGCTCCACCGGATGCCGTGTCGCGAGCGGGCCCCTAAGTGGGCCGTTCACCGTCTACCCGGTAGAGGAGCTCCCGAGCGTTGGCCAGCCGGTCGATGTTGTCGGTTACCACGGCATTGCGCTTGCGCGCCGTCCCCCGGGTCTCACCAGCGATGTGGGGGGAAACCACCACGTTGGGCAGCTGAAATACCGGATGGTCAGGGTCCTCGGGCTCGTTGGCGAACACGTCCAGGCCGGCGCCGGCGAGCCGGCCGGCCAGCAGCGCAGCGTACAGGGCCTCGTTGTCCACCAGCTTGCCCCGGGCCACGTTGATGAGATGGGCGGCCGGCCGCATCAGACCGATCCGGCGCGCGTCGATGATGTTCTCGGTAGCCGCGTGCAGGTAAAGATGGAGCGAGAGGATGTCGCACTCGCCCAGCAGCCGGTCGAGGTCGTCGGGGGTGCCGATAAAATCAGGCTGGAGCTCATCGCGCACCTTTGCCTCGACCGGACGCACGTCGATCCCCCATACCTGCATGTCAAAGGCCTTCGCCCGCCGGGCCAAGGCACGGCCGCTGGCGCCGAAGCCCAGGATGAGGAGGCTCATCCCCTCCAGGTCGCCCACCGTCGGCGCGTAGCGCACCCGCTGCCGGAAAAACTCCTGCGTCCGCTTGTACTCGCGCACGAGCATGGCCATGAGCATCATGGCACACTCGGCCAGGGCGACGGCGCTCATCGGCCCGGGACAATAGGTCACCATGAACCCTCGCTGGCGCAGGTAGTCGACGTCCACGTGATCGAGACCGGTGCCCACCACGACCCAGAGCCGGGCGTCGACCGCCGCATCCATCATCTCCCGCGTGCCGACGGAGCCGCCCATGTCCACCACCACGTCGACGCCGGCGAACTGTGGCGCCAGCGGCTGGGCGAAATCGATTTCGACACAGTCGTGCCGATCGCCGAGGCGCGCGAATAGGTCCTCCCGCCAGTATGCGTCCGTGGTCGATTCGGGCAAATACAGGACCTTCAACCTGCGCACCTTAGCTTAGCTCACCTCTGCTGGTCGGTCGGCCGACTACCATACGCCCATCATCTCCCAGGCTTCCAGCCGCTCCACCTCCACCTCGCCCTCGGCGAAGGCGGCCACGCCCAGGTCTCCGGGCGCCGCGTAGATCGCCCGCGTCAGGCTGGCTCGCTCGTTGACGAAGAGCTCGAGCACGCAGCCGTCAAGGAACAGGCGTAGCTGCAGCACCATCTCTTCTCCGCCGGGGTCGAAGGGGACATCGAAGTCGCCCCCTGCCGAGGAGCCGTTGCCCCCGGTGAAGATTCCCGCCGGATCCGCCCCGGTCACCTGCAGCCTGCCTGCGGCGAAGCGGATGACCACGCCACGCTCGCCGCCGGACGAGCGCCGCACCACCAGTCCGCACGCAGCCTCCTCCCGCGGCCTGAGTTCGGCGACGATCTCCAGCCGGTCCCCGGAGATCCCCGCGACGCTCCGCACCTCGTCGCGCAGCAGGACAGGCTGCTGGTTATGGTGACGCCCGCGAAGCTCCGTCAGCTCCTCGGCCGGCCGCCGCACGAGGCAGCCGGCCGCGTCGAGACTGACGACCTGCGGCAGCGACATGCATCCGGACCAGCCCCGTCCCCCGCCGGGATACCATCCCGCCCCGCGCACCCAGCCGAACAGGATCACCCGTCCCCGCTCATCCCGCATGCCCTGGTGGGCGTAGGTCCCCATCGGCGAGAGATCGATTCGGCCCTGCCGCTGGCTGCTGAAGGTGCAGGCGACGGGATCGAACCAGCCCGAGAGCCAGGCCACCTGGGTGGCCGGCGGATGATAGGAGAAGAGCAGGAGCCAGCGATCGCCGAGCCGGAACAGGTTCGGACACTCGATGCTGGTGACCTCCGCATCCGGCCATTCGTAGAGGATGCCGGCGAACCGCCAGTCCATCAGGCCCCCGTCTGCCGCCCGGTAAATTGCAATGCACCCCCGCTCCCGCTCGGGGCGGTGCACCCGTCCTCCGATCAGCATGTACCAGTCGCCCCCCTCCCGGAAAACGAAGGGGTCGCGCCACTGGCTGATCCGCAGCCCGCCATGCACCCGGGCGGTCAGGACGGGATTGTCACGGTGCTTGTCCCAGGCCACCAGGTCGGGATCACCGACCGCCGCCCACTGGTCCGGGGCGGCAGCCTGCGACGCCTGATCACCGAGGCTGGTGTAAAAGATCAGCGGGGTGCCCTCGGGCCCAACGATCGTGCTCCCGGACGCGCACCGCAGCTCGCCCGCTTCGATGGACGGCCAGATGGCTAACGGCAGGTGCTCCCAATGCACCAGGTCGCTGCTGCGCGCATGGCCCCAGAAAATGCGGTCGCCCTTGCCGCGACCGCCGGTGAAGGGATGGAACTGATAGAACAGGTGGTAGAAGCCGGCGTGGCAGATCAGGCCGTTGGGGTCGTTGTGATAGCCGGCGGGCGGGCGGAAGTGGTAAGCCGGCCGGCTGGGATCGGTCTCCGCCTGGGCGACGTCCGCCTGCATGGCCGCAGTCGCCTCCGCCAGCTGCTCCTCGCGTCCCTTCAAGGTGCAGCGGTGCCGCGGTAACGCGATTCTGTCATCGACTTCTCTCCGCTACGAGACGGCGCGGGCAGAGCTCGCCGGTTGCGTCCCGGCCCGTGCGACATCAGTCTATGCCCATCGACTACACTGAGAACAGAGGATTATTCCATGCCCGAAATCGATCTCTGTAGCTGGTTTCGTTTGAGGTTTTTCAACCCCTTTACATCCACCCGACTTCCACCCTCTTCTACGACACCTATTCTTCTATTATCTTCATCTAACTCTAACTCATTGTTTTTATTCATTTTCCAAGTGAATGTATCGTCAACTATGGGAAAACGAAGGTAGATGAAAACATCGTGAGTTTTCGTAGGTTTATCGTAGTCTATCCATACCTCACTAACATACTTGTCTATCGTGGGTTGTCTCTCTTCGGTAGTGTTTAGGTTTCTCAACCCATCTATCTCTTCCTCAAAAGAGTTTATCCAAGAAACCCACTCCTTATCATTCTCTATCAAGGAGAGATGGTGTTGTTTGTCCAATAAGGAAGTCTTCTTTTCTCCGTTGTCTTTGTCTATCTCACCTTTCATTTCGTCAAACAATTTCTCATCAACTCCCTCTTAAATAAATAGATAAAAAAGGCTATAAGTATATATAAAACAACGAATAGAATAGAAATATAAAACTAAAATAGGGTTGGTTCCCCTCCATTTTTAGAGGGTTTCCTCCTCTATGCTAAACTTTACTCTACTACTCTTGACTTCATCCTCGTAATATCCAAATCTTCCGTTGATTTTACGGATACAAGGGATAGTCAGTTGGAGGTGTATTTCCCAAAGATAAGAGAATGATTTTCCCGATGGAGAAGTCATGATACCACATACGAAATCTCCTCCACTTCGCCTGGTGCTGTTCGTCGTCGACGGGCTGCGGCCGGACGGCCTGAAGGAAGCCGCAACGCCGCAAATCGACGCCTTGCGGAACCGCAGCATCCACACCGGCGCCGCCCGCACCGTCATGCCCTCTTCCACGCTGCCGTGCCACACCTCCATGTTCCGCAGCGTGCCGCCCGAGCGCCACGGCATCACCACCAACACCTGGGTGCCGCAGGTGCGTCCGGTTCCCAGCATCACCGACGTGCTGCACCGGGCCGGCAAGCGCACCGCCGCCCTCTACAACTGGGAACAGCTGCGCGACCTGTCCGATCCCGGCTCCCTCGACTTCTGCTGCTTCATCAGGAACTGCCACTACCCTGCAGGCGATCTGGAGATCGCCGCCCGCGCCGTCGACTGGCTGGGCCGGGGCGAAACCGATTTCGCCTTCGTCTACTTCGGCTACACCGACATCGCCGGCCACAACCACGGCTGGATGTCTCCTCCCTACCTGGAGGCCATCGGCAACGTGGATCGCGCCATCGGCAAGGTAGCCGCGAAGGTCGACGACGGTCGCACCGCCATGATCGGCACCAGCGACCACGGCGGCCACGACCGTACCCACGGCACCGAGATGCCCGAGGACATAACCATTCCCTGGCTACTCTGCTACCCGGGGGTAACGCCGGGAGAGATCGCCGGAGCGGTGAGCATTATCGACAACGCCCCGACGATCGCGGCGCTGCTCGCCGTCGAAGCGGCCCCCGACTGGGCCGGCCGGGCGATCCTCACTTCTTGATGTGCTCCCTCATTTGCTCCCGATACCACTCCTCGCCAAGGACATCCTTCTTGTAGTTCCAGCGCCAAGCCTCCGGGAACATCGAAATGCTGCGATCGGCCACCGGCAGTGAGAAAGGTGTGCTGCCGTTGCGGGCTGACTGCCGCAGGGCGATGGCGATCTCCAGGGCGTGGCGCAGATCGTCGCCGCTGGTGACCTCTAGCGGCTCGCCGGTGTCGATCGCCCGCACCAGGTCGTCGATGCTCGCCATCGAGGTGTCGCTGGGCACGCGCCAGCCGTCAGGGTCGCGCTCCTGGCCACCCGCCGGAGGCAGCAGGAAGACCCCCTCGACCTCGGCCGGCGCACTCGCCAGCGGATCCTCCGTCTTGAACAGGCGCAGCCCCACGCTCGTGTTGTTGGAGTTGGTGATAACGCCATGGGTGCCGACAACCTCGATGCCGCGATACTCCGGGCCAGTGAAGGAACTGAAGCACTCGATCCCGTTGGCAAACCTGATGCACCCCCCCAGCCACCCGTACCAGCGCTCACCGCCACCATAGTCCTCCTCGTGGTCGCCATGCGGATCGTTGGAGACGAACCCGATCACGGATTCGACCGCCGCCTTGCCGGCGAACCTGCGCGCAATGTTGAGTCCGTGGGTCCCCAGCTGGTTGTTGCGATCGTAGAGGTTGATCCGCACCACGGCACCGATCTCACCGTCGGCGACCAGACGGTAAGCCTTGCGGTAGTTGGGATGACTCGACACCACCAGGCCGGCGACCAGCGGGATCCCGCGCCCCGCGCACTCCTCCACCATGCGGTCCGCGTCGGCCAGGCTGCCGGCCAGCGGCTTCTCACAGAAGATCCCCTTCACTCCCACCCGCGCGCAGGCCACTACTGCCTCCGGGTTGGCCTTCACCGGCAGGATCGGGGCGCCGATGTCGGGTTGCTCCGCGGCCAGCATCTCCTCGTAGGAGCTGTAGCCCGGAACCCCAAAGCGCTTGCAGAACAACGCCAGGTTCTCCGGATCCGTGTCGGCGACGGCGGCCACTTCGGTCCGGGGATGCAGGTGATAGGCACGAGCGGCGTGGGTGCCCTGCCTTCCGCCCCCGATAATTCCCACCCGGTACGTCGAGTCTACCATGATTCATCTCCTCAGCATGCCCGCGCGCACTCCATTCCTATCCGCGGGGACGATTCCGCCACCTGCCTGGGAATGTCCCAGGCGCGTTCGGCGTCGATCAGGAAGGGCCACTTCGCCCCGATCTGGTCGGGAGCACAAAGTCGGGAAAGGCGTTACCCGGCTGCAGATCGGCACCCATTTTCATTTCGCTCCCCTCCTCTATGCCTGGCTCAGAGCACCGCGGCGATCTCGCGGGCGAACCCGATCAGCATCTCGTCCCCTCCGCGCGCGGCAAGGAGCGACAGGCCAACGGGCAATCCGTCGACCTCGGCCAGTGGCAGGCTGACCTGGGGACAGCCGGTGCTGCCGGCGATGCAGGTAAGTGCCAGGGTTCGCTGTCGCAGGTCGAGCCGCTGTTGCACGGTCCGCTCCACCGGGGGTGCCGGCGAGGTAGCCGTCGGCAGGCACAACACGGTACCCGCGGACAGCAGCTGGCCCACCCGCGTCCGGATCCGCTCCCGCTCGCCCCGAGCCGCCTCTTCGTCAGCTTCAGTGAACGCCTCGGCCGCGGCGTAGCGCATCGCCACCTCGAAGCTAAAGCGAGGATTCACCTCGTCTATCCAGTCGCGGGCGGCTGCCAGCGTCTCCCGCCCTGACTGGACGACCTGCTGCTCTGTCCAGGCTTCCAGGCCGTCCTCCGCGAGCCGCACGCTGCGCACCTTGTGGACCAGGCTGCCGACACGCTCCACCTGGGGCCGCAGCGCCGCGTCGACCCCATGCTCCGCCAGTGCAAAAGCGTCGTCAACTACCACCAGCTGGGCCGGGCGCAGCGCCGGGATCTCGGTCTGCAGCAGCACCTGGCCAACGCGGGCGAACAGCTCGGCATCGTCTGCAAAGAACCCGACAGTGTCGTAGCTGGGAGAGCCCATCATGACCCCCTGCATCGAGATCCTGCCGTGCGTGGGACGAATGCCGTAGAGACCGCAAAAGCTGGCCGGAATGCGCACCGAGCCACCGGTGTCCGAACCCAGGGCGAAGTCGACAAGGCCGCCGGCCACCGCCGCCGCCGAGCCGCTCGACGAACCGCCGGGCACTCTTCCCGGCGCCCGCGGGTTGATCGGCGTGCCGTAATGGGCGTTGGTCCCGTAGATGCCCCGCGTCAGCTCGTCGGTGTGGGTCTTGCCCACCAGTGTCGCCCCGGCGTCGACCAGCACGGAGACGGCCCAGGCGGTCTCCGCCGCCGGTGAATGCGTCCGTTTCCAGTCCGGGTTGCCTGCACCACAGACGTGGCCGGCGACGTCGAATATGTCCTTGGCGGCGAAAGTGGTACCGGCCAGCGGTCCCGCTTCCGCGCCCTCGAGGTAGGCGTCGGTATCGCGGCAGAAGGCGTTGAGCGGATCGTCGAGTGAGGGACGGGTGGTGGCCATAGGTCGATTCCCGGAGTCGGTCGGTCGGATCGCCACCCGGCCAGGGCTGCAGTGAGTCGGGTGAGTCCGTGATGGCGATGTGCTGCCATGGCAACTGCTCGGGGCCATAACGGTATCGCGGTGACAGAATAAGGCGTGCGCGATCCACGGGCCAGGCCCGCCCCCCGACGGGATTGACCGTTCTCCGGCGGACCGCAACATTCAGGGCATGAGCCGGCCCAACATCCTCCTGATCATCACCGACCAGCAGCGCTGGGACACGCTGGGTTGCGTCACCGACTGGATGCACACCCCCCACATGGACCGCATCGCCCGGGAGGGTGTCCGTTTCACCAATTGCGTAACCAACTCCCCGGTCTGCATCCCCACCCGCAGGTCGCTGGCATCCGGTCTCTACCCCCACAACACCGGCGTCTGGGACAACGTGGCCACCGAACTGACCACGCCATCCTGGATGGCGGCGGTCCGCGATGCCGGCTACCGCACCAGCCTGTTCGGCAAGACCCACCTGAATTCGGACGGGGGCGGCGACGTGCGCCAGCTGGAGCACCTGCTGCAGGCTCAGGGCATCGACGACGTCTACGAGACGTTGGGTCCCCGCGCCTGCGCCAAGACCTTGTCCCACATGACCGCCGAGTGGGAGGCGCTCGGCCTCTGGGAGGTTTACAAGACCGATTTCGCGGAGCGCTTCGGCGACAAGCCATGGGTGGCGCGCCCGTCGCCGCTGGGCCTGGAGCACTACTACGACACCCACGTGGGTCGCAAGGCCAGGGAATATCTTGAACACTACGAGCGTCGCGAGCCCTGGTTCTGCTGGGTGAGCTTCGGCGGCCCGCACGAGCCCTGGGACGCCCCCGAGCCCTACGCCAGCGCCTACGACCCGGAAGCGATGCCGGCGCCGCTGAAAACCGACCTGACCGGCGGTCACCGCCCCCGAGGCCTGCTCGACGACAGGCTGGACACAAGGCCGGCGCTCACATCGGCCGACATCGCCGCCATGCGGGCCAACTACGCCGGCAACGTCGAGCTGATCGACGCGATGATCGGCGAGATCCTGGCCGCAGTCGAGGCCCGCGGCGAGATCGACAACACGGTGATCGCCCTCACCAGCGACCACGGCGAGATGAACGGGGACGTCGGGCTGCTCTACAAGAGCAACTTCCTCGAGAGCGCGGTACGGGTGCCGTTCATCCTCCGCACTCCCGCCTCGGCGACCCGGGCAACCACAGGCCATCGCGGTCCCACTTGCGACAGCCCGATCGAGTGGTTCGACCTGGGCCCCACGCTCGTGGACCTGGCCGGCGGCCGCATCGACTACCCCCAGTTCGCCCAGTCGCTGACCACCTGCGTCGAGGCGCCGGAAACCAGGGTGCGGGAGGAATCGCTCAGCGAGTTCGCCGGCGAGATCATGCTGCGGAACGAGCAGTGGAAGCTGGCCGTCAACCGCAATGGCGAGTCCTACCTGCTGTTCGACCTGGAGAACGACCCGCTGGAGAGCCGCAATCTGGCCGGACTCAAAGACTACCGGCCGGTAGAGACCGAGCTGCGGCTCCATCTGCTCGAGCGCCTCGTGGCGGCGCAACTGGCCTGATTCAACCTGGAGAACCCTGGATGGCACTGACCGCGCAACAGAAGCAGCACTACCAGGAGAACGGCTTCCTGATCCTGAGGAAAGCCATCCCCGATACGGAGCTCGACCGCCTCGATGCCGGCCTGATGCGGGCCCTGCGCAGCGGCAACTGCCTCGGCGGCGACCAGACCTACCCGGCCCCGGCCACAAGGTTCACGGTCGAGGGCCAGACCCAAGACGACCCTGACCTGCTGTTCATAGCCGAGCACCCGGCCGTCGTCGGACCCGTCGAAGAGCTCCTCGGAGGACCGGCCTGCCTGTCTGCCTTTGTCTCCTATCTGAAAACACCCGGGGCCACCGGCACCGGCGGCGACTACCGCTCCGTGAACTCGACCGGTCACTGCGACTACAAGACCTACCAGCAGGCGGGTTCGTCGTTGAACTGGCTCTTCGCCATCCTGCCGCTGGTAGACCTGGACGAGGAGACCGGGCCGCTCCTGCTCGCGCCAGGCTCTCACCGGAGCTCGCGGATCGTCCCGGTCAACGGCAGGATCAGCCGGGTCGAGCGCGCCCCCGCCAAGGAGGTGACTCCCCTGGAGGACGCCCGGCTGCGACGTGGGGACCTCTGCCTCATGCACATGTTCACCTGGCACGAGGGCAAGGCGAACCAGTCCGACCATGACCGCTACGGCGTCTACAACAAGTACCGCGCCGTCGACGCGCCGCCGGCCAGCGGCCCTCAGCTGTTCCAGGAAGGGGCGCTGCGTGGTCTCACCGCCGGGGGCGCCCGGCTGCTGCCCCACGTCAGCGACCTGCCTTTCGAAGAGGCCAGACTGATCGTCGACCGCGACGGAGAAATTCTGCTAACGCAGGACGGCAACGGGGGATGGCAGCTGCCGGGTACAAGGGAGGTCGATCCCGCCGGCGGCGTGTCGGTGACCGGCAAGCTGATCGACCAGCTGGAAGCCGGCCTGGCGGCGAACCACGGCTTCGCAGTTCCCTGGATGAGCTACGTCAGCGACCATTGTGGCGAAACGGGTGTCCGCCGCTATTACGCCTACACCGACGACGACGGGGCCATCGCCGGCTCTACCGCCGGCAACGGCTTCAGCTGGACCGCCGCCGCCACTCTTCAGGCGCTGGTCGAAAACGGGGCGCTGAGCAGGGCGGATGCCGAGGCGGTGCGAACCTGGTCGGAAGAGTCATGGTGCCGCGGCATCGGCGAATCCTCCGAGCGCGCCAAGAGCCAGTAGACAATTCGGCCGGCTTCCTTCCGCCACTCCCTACCCCGGCGAGACCGGGCCGTAGCGCTCGGGCCAGTGCCGCCGGCGCCCCGCATCTCAGTCTTCCAGGCGCCAGCGGATGGCGGTCAGATCGGCGTGGCCGACCCATTTGTTCCAGCTACCCGTGTCGCCGTCGGCCCGGTCACTGGTGCCCCCGAGGGTCAGGATCGTCCCGTCGTCGAGGACGACACTCTGGGTATAGCCGCTGGCCTGGCTGCCGTGGCACAGGTAATAGGTCTCGTCCTCCCAGCTGCACCCCTCATCCCGGCTGATCATCGCCCGGCTGCTCTGCGGACCCGGTCCGTAACGAGTGTCGTGCACCACGACCACCGTCCCCTCTTCCAGCACGACAGGGTAGCCGTAACACTGCCCGAACACGGTGGTGAGCAGCCGCTCGTCGGTCCAGGTCCGGCCGCCGTCCAGCGATTCGACCAGCGCGATGTTCTTGAACAGGCGATTGGCCGCGAGTCCCCAGCGCTCGAACAGCTGATTAACCCCCATCTGGTCCATCATCCGGTCCGGCTCATCGGGGAGCAGGCCCCGCTGATACCGCTTGACGGCCAACAGCCTCCCCGACGGACAGTGGGCGAAACCGCCCTCGCCGGCGAAGCGCATGATCAAGTACGGGCCCTCCCAAGTCTGGCCGCCGTCGTCGGAGCGAAAGCCAAGCAGCTCGACCGTGCCGGCGATCAGTCTGGGGCCCCAGTCATTCTCGTAGCGGCCGTTCCCCACGTGGATGTCGCAGATCAGGGCGCCGTCGCGCAGCCGGGTCACGCCGGTGACCCCCACGTCCTCGAAACCCACGGGCAGCTCGAACTCGGTCGTCTTGCGCCAGCTCGCCCCCTCGTCCTCCGAGTGAAAGACCTCCGCTGGCCGGTCGGCACCGGCATCGACACCGACCAACGCCCCGTCCTGGAGGGCCGCGGTCTCCCGAGGAGCGGCGGGCACCGGCCTGGAGGTCCAGGTGCGACCTCCATCATCCGATCTGCTGAGGGTACCCGGCTGGCGCGCGTAGATCGCCGTGCCGGCGCCTTTGAACAGGCGTACCGCCTGCGGGTGCGAATCCGGGTCGGGCGGCAGTCGCGACTTCTCAGCCGGCACCTCGATAATCTGCCCGTCCCGCGCGCGCAGCACGTAGTCAGCGCGCTGCATCCGCAGCAGTTGGTCAGCGCCCGGAGGCTCGATACCGCCGAGTACTCCGGTCTGCATCGTCGCCAGCTTTACCATGGTTCGGAGTTCCTGAAGGATTGCTGTTTTCCGCCCGCTGTGAATATCGTGGTCGTTCAGCGGCGGCCCCGAAGCAGGCCCATTTTGGAATTGCCGGTAATAGTAGTGCACTGGCCCCGGACCGGCACGCGGAGGCAGCCCGGGAGGCCCTGGTCGCCGGCTGCGGCGGCAGGCAGTCGACCAGCGGTCCAAGGGCATCGCGCAACCGGGCCGTTTGTGCTAGATTCGACGACCCGACAGGCCAGCCCACCGCCCTGAAGGAACATGGTTCAGCCGATCAACTACGGCATGTTCGTCATGCCCTATCACTATCCGGACACGCCGCTGGCCCAGTGTTACGACGAGGATCTCGAGGCGGTCATCCTCTGTGACCAGCTCGGCTTCAGCGAGTACTGGATCGGCGAGCACCACACCATTCTCCGCGAAGCCATCCCGCTGCCCGAAGCATTCATCGCCCGGGCCCTGCCCGAGACCGAGAGCATCCGCCTCGGCGCAGCGCCCACCTGTCTCAACCAGCACAACCCGGGCGCAGTGGCCTCCCGGCTAGCCTTCATGGACCACCTGACCAAGGGCCGGCTGAACCTCTGCTTCGGTCCCGGCAGCACTGCGTCCGACATGGAGTTATTCGGCCTCGACTTCGCTGCTGCCTCCGCGATGACGCGGGAAGCCATCGACATGATCCTCACCCTCTGGTCCAGCGAGCCGCCCTACGAGATCAAGGGCGATTTCTGGCACATCGACATGACCGGACAGCACGCCGAGGACATCGGCTTCGGCTACATCCACAAGCCGTTCCAGAAGCCCCACCCGCCAATTGCCATGCCGGCCATGTCGCGCAATTCCGGCAGCATGAAGACCGCCGGCAAGTACGGCTTCCAGCCCTTCGCCGCCGCCCTGGTGACCGCCAACCGGATCGGCTCCTTCTGGGAGACCTACGCCGAGGCGGCGGCGGCGGCCGGCCGGACGCCCGACCGCGCCGACTTCAAGGTCTGCCGCGCCATCTTCCTCGCCGACACGACCCGGGAAGCCGAGGAGCGGGCCCGCACCAACGCCATGGGCGAGAACTTCGACTACATCGGCCGCGTGCTGGACAAGGGGCTCGGGCGCGACATCTACAAGCGCGACGAGTTGATGAGCGACAGCGAAATCGACATGGACTACTTCATGAAGGAGTTGATCATCGCCGGCGACGTGGACCATGTCCTGCAACGGCTGCTGGAGATGATGGAGGAAACCGGCCCGTTCGGCACCCTGGTGGCGATGGGTTACGACTGGGATGATCGCGACGCCTGGATCCGCAGCAATGAGCTCTTCGCCCGGGAGCTGATGCCGGCCCTGAACAAGGCCGTCGGGGCCGAGGCGGCCTAGTTGGCGCTCGGCGACCTTTCCTGCCGGATCCACCAGATCGAGCGCGTCGACCTGCGGCTGCAGCATCCGCGCTCGATCGGCTGCAACGGCCGCATCGGCGTCCACGGCCCCGACATCCGCGATCCCGTGGTTCGGATCCACGCCGACAACGGCGCCGTCGGCATCGGCTGGGCCGGGCGTCTCGACCGCGACACCGCCCGGTCTCTGATAGGCCGGCCGCTAGCGGACCTGTTCTCGCTGCCCGACGGCGCCAGCGAAGCGGGACGGCTTATCGACTTGCCCCTTTGGGACCTGGCAGCCCGCCTGCACGATCAGCCGCTCTACCAGCTGCTCGGGGCCCGGGGCAGCCGTCGGGTGGAAGTCTACGACGGCTCGATCTACATCGACGACCTGGATGCCGACGACGCGGGGGCAAGGGAGATCTTCCGTGCCGAGGTGGAATCCGGCACCCGCTTCGGCTTCACCAACTTCAAGATCAAGATCGGCCGCGGCGCCCGCTGGATGCCCTATCAGCAGGGGCTCGACCGCGACCTGCTGGTCATCCATGCTGTGCGCGAGTTCGCCGGCCCGGATGCCAAGGTCCTGATCGACGCCAACAACAGCACCGTGATGAACACGGCATGCGAGATCCTCCGGCAGTGCGAGGACGTCGGTATCTACTGGTTCGAGGAGCCTTTCCCGGAAGACACGGCCTTCAACAAGACCTTCAAGGCCTTCATCGCCGAGCAGGGTTACAACACCCTCGTCGCCGACGGCGAGTCGGGGCCGCCGCCCGGCTACTTCGACATGGTGGAGCGGGGCTGGATTGACGTGGTGCAGCACGACTTCCACGCTTACGGCCTGACCTGGTGGAAGGCGACCGCCGACCGCATCGCCCCCTGGGGCGCCCACTGCGGGCCCCACACCTGGGGCAGCGCCATCGAGCGCTTCGCCCACGCCCACTTCGCCGCCAGCGTGCCCAACTACTCCCTGCTCGAAGCCGCACCGTGTGAACTACCCGGCACCGTGCTCGACGGCTGGGAGCTGCGCGACGGCTTCCTGATCGTTCCCGACACCCCTGGCACCGGCTTCGATCTCGAGCCGGAGGTAATCGAGTCCGGGGTCACGACAGAGGGCGGCTTTCGCGTGACCGCCGCCTGAGCGGGCGCGCAAACTACTCATGCCCGTGTAGTTACATTATTGATTTCGACGAATAGTGAGTGATATGCCGCAATCGGAGCTCGAAGGACTTCAAGTTTACGGAGACACCGCCGTCGGTTGGGACGACCGAGCCGCACCCAACGAGTCGACTGACGACGAGGGCAACGTCGTCCCGATCCGCGATGCCGACGCCGACTCCCGCGCACCTGGCCGCAGGGTCTACGACGACGACAGCGTGGAGGAGCTGCGCCGACGGCTGCGCCGGGACAACGGCATCCGCGGTCTCGAGAGCTGCGATCCGGGCGAGGTCGAGCGCGCCCTCAGGATCTACCGCCGCGACGGTTTCGTCGTCGTGAGGGACCTCCTCGACGCGGACCAGCTGGCGCGATGGCGGGAGGGGTGCGCCCGGGGGCTGCGGGACATTCTCTCGGTGCCAGGTCAGGATGGGCGGAAGTACGCCACGGAGACCATGCGTCTTCCCCACCGTTACAGCTACGGCTCCTCTTCGGGGTCCCGCCACATGCTGCACGATCCGGCCTGGGCCGGCATGGTGGATCTGCCGACGACGACCCCGATCATCACCGCGATCTTCGGCTCTTCGGAGTACCGGGTCTGGGGCGCGGGCGGCGATCTCTGCCTCCCCGGCGCGATCGAATACCAGCACCTGCACCGGGACGGCAGAGACCATCAACTGCTCCCGAAGGAGCGGATCGAACAGGCCAGGACACTCGGCGTCGAGCTAACCCGAAACGCCGCCGGCAACCTCAATGTGACGACGCAGAAGCTGATCGTAGAGATGACACCGCCGCTGGTGACCATCAATTTCCTGATGTGCGACCTGACATGGGAGAACGGCCCGATCCGCCAGATTCCCGGCACCCACTCGTCACAGCAGCCGCTGCCTTCCCAGGCCGAGGAGCCTGACTGGATGCGCCAATCCACGCTCGTGGGTGCCACCGCCGGCGCCGGCGTCATCCGCGACAACCGGGCCTGGCACGGCGCGACACCGAACCTGTCGCGGGAGATCAGGGCCATGCCCAATGTCGAGTATTCGCCCTCCTGGCGACCGCGCGAGGACTATCGCCGGGCCATGCCGCACGAGATCTGGGAAACCCTCTCACCCCATGCGCGCGCACTGTGCGACTGGGTCGTGGCGGAACCGGGCACATGGCCGCCGGGAGCCGGCATCATGCATCCGGTAGCGGGCAGGCGGACGGAGTTGGTCGACAAATGAGGGCAGCTGTCCCCCGCTCGCAGGCTGGTCGACGCGTCCCTGATCCACGAGCTTGGTCGAAGTCAGGCATCAGCAACCGGGAGTCGAGATCTCGTTGAAAGCAACCTCTCCAACCGCCTTCGCCCTCATCGGCGACCGTTTCCACAACTCCGATTACATCCGTTCCGGACTGGGCAGGGTGCGCGGCGAGGATGTCGGTCTGGACATCCGCTTCAGCGACGAGGTCGAGCTGCTCAACGCGGACACCCTGTCCCGCCACGACCTGCTGATCATCTTTCGCGATGGCATGCAGTGGCCTCAGGGATACGGAACCGCTACCCCCTACCCCGGCTACGATCCGGCCGCCCAGGGAACGCTGAGCGATCCCGCCGTCCCGGAGCTGGAGGCCGGGCCGGTGCAGTGGATCACCGACGCGCAGGGCAAGGCCGTGCGCAGCTTCGTCGAGGCCGGGGGCTCCGCCCTCTTCTACCACAACTCGACCTATATCACAGCCAGCGAGGACTACACCCACGTGCACGGCTCGGTAACCGCCGGCCATCCGCCGGTGCGGCCCTACAAGGTCAGGATCACAAACCGGGAGCATCCGGTCACCCACGGGGTGAACGACTTCGTAGTCACTGATGAGCAGCACTACTTGCAATACCAGAAGGAGCCCGAGCACGTGCTGGCGGTCAGCGTCAACGAGGATGGCCTCGACTTCAACGGAATCGGCACCCAGTGCGAAGCAGCCTGGGCCTACGACTACGGTGCCGGCCGCGTCTGTTACCTGGCGCCGGGGCACACGATCCCGGCCCTGTGGAACCCGGAATACGTCAAGCTGCAGCGCAACGCGATACGCTGGCTGCTGCGCCAGCCCTGAAATCCCCGACACAACTACAGGAGAGCTATGGAGACCTATCGATCGGCCATCGTCGGCCTGACCGGCATCGGGGCGCGACGTCCGCCGGAGCCAGCCGGCTCCCCACTCAGCGGTGCCATGCCCCGCTCCCACGCCGCCGCCTATCACCGCCACCCGCAGACCGAGCTGGTCGCCGTCTGCGACATCCGCCAGGAAGCCCTCGACGCCTGCCGCGAGGACTGGAACGACGTCTGGCCCGAGCTGCGGTGCTATACCGACTACCAGGAGATGCTCGAGCAGGAACAACCGGACCTGGTCAGCGTCGCCACCCCCGACCACCTGCACGCCGACATCACCGTCGACGCCTGTGCCGGCAGTGCTCGCGCCGTCCTCTGCGAGAAGCCGATCGCCACCACGCTGGCCGACGCCGACCGCATGATCGCCGCCGCCGAGGAGAGCCGCACCCTGCTGTCGATCGAGCATACTCGGCGCTGGGATCCGGGGTACCATGCCGCCCGCGAGCTTGTTCGCAGCGGCGAAATAGGCCCGTTGCGCAGCATCACCGCCAGCCTCCACAGCAGGCGGGCCATGCTCTTCCGCAACGGCACCCACAGCATCGATGCCATATGCTTTTTCGCCGCATCCGATCCACTGTGGGTTTTCGCCGAACTCGAGGAGGGTTTCGACCACTTCACCGAATACAAAAGCGACGGCGGTCACGACCCGGCCACCGACCCGGCCGCCTCGGCCTACATCCACTTCGCCAACGGCGTGCGCGGGTTCTTCGACAGCCTCAAGATCACCATGCCCGGGTCGCAGGTCGAGGTACAGTGTGACGAGGGGCGTCTCGAGGTGTCCGATCGCGAGGTGGTTCTGGTCCAGGGATCGTCGCACTGGGAGCGCTCGCGAAAGGCGATCCCGATCGACTCCTTCATGTATACCCTCCAGCTTGGCGCAGTCGCTGAGCTGGTCCGCGTGCTCGAGGAGGGTGGAGAGCTCGTGTCGCCGGCGCGGGAAGCGCGAAAGACGCTACAGATCATGCTGGGCATTCTCAAGTCGCACGAGTGCCGCAACGTCCGGGTCGAGCTGGGCTGAACGCCGTCCAAGCCGCGTTGCCTCGTCAAACCGGACGGGTGTAGCACCATAGGCGAACCGGTAGCGGCCATCGGTACGGCGCTCGCCGCCTGTCACGAGTCACACGGCGGCTTTCCGGATTGGCTATCGGCTGGCTGCCGGACCGGAAGGGTGTCGTGATCTCAACAGGTGCGCCGGGCCGGCATAAACAGATACCCTGCGGAGTCAATCCCCGCTCAGGCACCCAGCGAAGTAGTCAGAAGCCGATCAGCTTGCGGGCCAGCCCCCACCCACTAATCACCGCAAACAGAATCAGGACAGCCGCCGACAGGACCGCGCCGACCAGCATCGGCAACCCGGTCCGGTAGACCGCCGGCAACATGAAGTTCAAGTACAGGACCACGACCATGACTAGGGCGATCGCGAAGTTTGCGAACAGAAATCCGGCAATCTGGATAAGGATGTTGAACGGGATGTTCAGCCACACGAAGACCATCGTGACCAGAAAAATGTAGAGGCAGATCGACTTTTTCACCGCCATGAAGGACCACTCGCGCCCGGGCCAGATGGACTGCAGGAACTCGTGCGTCACCCGGGCGTAGATCTCGGGCAGGGCCTGCAGCGAGCCCCATAGCGCCGCGATGACGCAGACGTAATAGATCCACACCAGGGTCGGATGGATGGTGGCCCAGACGTGAGCCTGATTCGTCAGCAGGCTCCATCCCTCGAACCGGCTCTGCAGCGGCATCAGGACCGCCGCCCCGGACAGCATGAACGCGGCGGTGACGATGAACAGGACCACGGCCCCCATGCTCACGTCCCAGCGCAGCGGCGCGCAGAGGCGGCGCAGGCGGCTCACCGATTCGGGGTCTTCGGGCAGGTAGTCGACGCGCTCCCGCGTGAACGCATGGTCGCGAATCTCCTCGATCTGCGCATGGCTGTTCAGACCCCAGCGGTGCATCCCGACCCAGTTGGCGTAGACGACGTAGGCCATCACCGAGCCACCGACGTAGCCGAACGTGGTGGCCATAGTCAGCATGCGGTGTTTAACCGCATCTTCCGGGGCCCAGGACGGAAAATCCGGAAAGTGTCCGAAGCTGAACGTACCGACCAGGGCCTTCACGAAATCGGGCCGCACCATCATCGTCCCGATTATAGTGCCACTCACCAGGATGCCGCAGATCAGCAGCTGCTGCTTCTCCACCTTGTCGTAGGACAGCCTGATGCCCAATCCCAGGGCCAGGCCGATGAAGCAGGTGGCGATGAGGTTCTCCCAGACCGGCTCCGAGAAAGTGTCGGGCAGCGGCAGGATGTAGTGAAACAGATCGCCGCACGGCTTCGAAATCGCCACCCACCCCATGGGCGCGGCAAAGAACTCCATGAGCAGAATGAGCATGAGCAGCCACCCTCGGGGACCGGGAAACCTCACCACCCGGTGGCCGATCAGCTCGCCACTGACCGCGGTGTAGCGACCGATCAGATAGGTGACGAAGATGCCCTTTGCGATGCAGCTCAGCAGAACTAGCCACAGCAGGTCGTAACCGGCCCAGGCGCCGGCGCGAACGACGACGATCGTCTCGCCGGCGCCAATCGCCACCGAAGCGACGATGGCAGCCGGACCGAACACGCCCAGCAGGCCGATCAGCTTCTTCCACGACCAGGGCTCGGCGAAGATTCCCTGGAGCTGAGGTATCTCGAACCTCCTACTCATCTTGCTGTCCCTTTACTGTTTTGGGGTAAGTAAGGTGACCGACCGCAGGCCCGGGTGTGCAGCCCCATCGACGTCAGCCTCGCTATCATCGCGGCAGTCCGTTTCCTTCCCAGCTGCTTTAAGCGCTCGGCCGGTGGTGGGTTCGGAGGTACCACCTCCTCCTCCCTCTGAAAGAAGCTCCGGAAATACTCCAGCAGCTCAGGCGTCTGCCGGTTGGGTCCGAAGCTGAAGCTGACCATCCGCCGCAGCGACGCCTCGCCATCGCGGGACCGGCGCATGTCGAAAGCGCCGTGCCACAGGGCCTTGCTGAAGAGGATCGCGTCGCCCGGATCTGATTCGAAATCGAACGCGGGCAGGTCCACGCCCCGCATCCCGAACATGCCGTCCTCGGAGTCTTCGTTGGGCGGCTGGTGGGGCTCGAGAATTTCGTGCAGCGGCGGTCGGTGAGAGCCGGGAATCAGGCGTAGGGATCCGCTGTCGGCACGGAGGGGATCAAGGTATATCAGGATCTTGATGGAGCCGCGCTCGTAGCCGTGCTGATCCGGATGCCACTTGCCTGTGCCAAACCAGTTGCAAGAGGCGCCGTACCAGACGAAATCCGGACCCAGTAGCGCCGCCAATGCACCCTGGATCAGGTCGTCTCCGAGAAACTGCTCGCAGAGATCGGGATTGGCGAGCGCGTAGTCTACTACACACTCCCACTCCTCCACGTGCCGCGGACCGGACTGGTAGGTCGCCATGTTGCGATCGAAGACCGCCGCCAGCATCTCCATCGCTGCGGGCGAGAATTGCTTTCGGAAGACCAGGAAGCCGAAGGCCTCGAAATGGGACTGTTGTGCGCTGGAAAACATTGCCCCCCTTCCATCTACCGCAATTTCCCTTGCGATAGAGACGACTTTCGAAGCGCGGTAGATGCGGTTGCGCTTGCGCCCCGTGGCCTCGACCAGGATCCCGGCCGCAACGATCTTATCGACGTTAAGTTGCGTAGAACGCGGCATCATGCCCAATCGATCGAACCCTGCCAGCGTTCGTCAGACGGCCAGCCCCGGACCCAGCCGTCAGTCCCGCGTATCTCCCGGAGCAACCGCAGCGAGAGAGGAAGGGGCTTGAATCTGTCCATGAGCGGCTTATTAGACAGTCGTTCACCCACCGTGGGGCCACCCCCCCGACCTAGCGGAGTCTCATTGACATGGAAATCATCGACACCCACGCGCATCCCTACCACCCCGACGAATCAGTCTATCCGATGATCCCCGATCCGTTCCGACCTCCTCCCGGCATTGGCACCATCGAGCATCTGCGCCGCGACACCTCGGAGAGCGGGGTCGCCAAGGCGGTCCTGATCCAGACCGGCTCCGCCTACCTGTGGGACAATCGCATGATCGCCGACACCGCAGCGGCAAACCGGGACTGGACGACCGCCGTATGCAACCTGGATGCGGCGGCGCCCGAGAGCGTCGATGAGTTCGAACGTCTCTTCGCCGGCTTCAACGTCACAGGACTGCGGCTAGAGCCGGAGCGTAGTAGTGGTGCCTACTACCACGACGGTTCCGTGCGCTTGATGGCGGCCGCGCAACGCCTCGGCGCGGTGATCTGCGCCCACATCAATGCCCCCGCCTTGCCGGAGCTGTCCCGGTTGCTGACCGAGTTTCCGGACGTACCGGTGGTGCTGGACCACTGTGCTTATCCGCAGGTGACGAAAGGCCTAGATGATGACGTGGTGCAGGCGGTCTGCGCCCTTGCGGCGCACGCCAACCTGAACCTGAAGCTCACCTTCGGCGTCACCTCGTCGCAGCGGGAATACCCCTTCTCCGACACGCAGCTGCTGCTGCGCCACTTCGTGCAGGTATTCGGGCCGGACCGCTGCATGTGGGGATCGGATTTCCCCACTGAGCACTGGCTGGGAGAGAAGTGCAGCTACGTCCTGCATCTGCAGCTGATCCTGGAGGCGCTCGAGTTGAGCGCGGGTGAACGCGAGGCGATCCTGGGCGGGACCCCGATGCGGATCTGGTTCGGCTAGTGGGAGGAGCTCCCGCCTTCACCAGACGAATTGCTCCACGGAACGCAAGGCGGCAGCCGACCGGTCACGGTTACGGAACGGCTGCGAAGAAGGGCTGCGTCCAGGCCTGCCTGAAGCCCCGCCCCAAACACTCGAAGCGCACGTAGGTCGCGTCCGGCGGCACGTGAACGTCCAGCGCTGTGCCGTCGCCAATCGCCAGGCCGCGGCCATTGTCGGTCACCGCGATGATGCGCTCGGCGTTGGCAGTCTCCACCCGAATGTGGCGGCCGTCGACCATCACGCCGGAGATGTCGATCCCCGTCGAAGCGTAGAAGCGCCCGGCGCGCAACGCCGCCATCACGCCCTCCACCGTCCTCTCTGCGACGTAGGCGGCGAGCCAGGCACGGCCGGCGTCGGCCGGCTCGTGGTAGTCGTCTGAAGCGAATCCCCACATCCGGCGCCCCGCGCTGAGCAGCATATCCCACTTGTCGGTGGCCAGGTGGCTTCCCGCCCCGGTCAGGCCCGAGGCGTTGCAGATCTCCAGACCGGTGTACCCCTCGAGCTGCCGCAGAAGCTCCAGGGTGGCGCTGCCAAACTGGGGGCCGATGCTGGGATGGTTGACGATGGCCAGGCCGCCATCCGCGCGGATCTCGTCAATCACGCGTTGGCGATCGGCGTGCGGCTCAACGTGGCGGTGGGCGCCTACGTGCAGGATGTGTTGGCCGTTGGCTGAGACCTCATTGCCGGGGATCAGGACGAGGCCGCAATGGTCCCAGTCAACTATGTCCTCGGCCTGCCAGGTCTGGTCGTGCTCGGTCAGCGCCAGAAACCCGTAGCCGAGGCCGGCATAACGCCTAGCCAGGCTGTCTGGCCTGTCCCTGGGACGGGGATGGTTGTGCAGGTTGCCCCGCAACCAGGCGCCACCTTCCAGGTCGCTGTAGGGGTTGTCGAATGCTATGGACATGATCGCTCCTTCAGGTTATAAGCCGCCCGGCGCGCGGCGGCCAAAGTACGAGGGCGTACCACAGGCGGGCAAGAGAGAAGGCGAAAAGCCGCGCCTACGCGCGGGCACTCAAGTGGCCGATCTGACCCGCCGTCAGGGCGGTGCGATAGATTCGCAGATCGGCCAGCACCCCCTCCAGGGCGGCGTGCTGGCCCTGCCCGATGCGCAGCGGCAGACTGCACGACGCGCTGAGGCCGGCGTCGCAGGAGCTCGAGGCCGCCAGAGCGCCGTCAACAAACAGCTCGAGCCTGCGCCGATGGCGCACGGCGGCGATGTGATGCCAACCTGGCTCCAGACTGCGGTCGGTGGTCGCCACCGCACCGGCCTGCAAGCTGCGCACCCGACCCGCAGGCAGGGTCCCCCCGAACAGCCGGCCCTGGTAGACCGCCATCGTCCAGACGCGGCGCAACACCGCCTCGGAGGCATCGAGGTTGCCGACGAAGGTGAACTCTCCTTCATCCAGCCGGTAGACATGACCCATCGGCAGGGCGCCACCGTAGAGCTTGCCGTTGTAGACGACCAGGCACATCACCTCGCGCTCGAATCCCAGTCGCGGCAGCGGCTCCCAGCCCCGATCGCCGTCGTAGCGGTAGACCTCCCCTTCGGGCCAGGTGCCGGCGTGGAGCCGGTTCTCGTAGATGCCGGCGCTGTAGGTCTGGGTCGAGGTTTTCGGCCAGCCGCAATCGGCCCAGTCTTCGTCGCCGTCGTAGCGCAGCACCTGTCCCCCGTTGATCAGTCCGTACAGCCGCCCCTGGAAGACGGTGAAAGTGATCAGCCGCTCGCGCGGGCCAATACCCTTCCAGTGTCCGTCCCCCTCGTACCGCCAGACGCCCTGGCGGTGCCCGCTCACCGCCAGCAGCTCGCCGCCGAACGGCATCAGCATCGTGGTCTCGTCCGCCTTGTCGGTGTAGTGGCTATCCTCCGGGGCATCGTCCGCCTTGGCCCCCTCGGCGCCGGCCAGCCCGCAATCGATCCATTCCCCGTCGCCGGCGATGCGGTAGACCCGCCCGCCCGGCCGCCGGTTGCGCACCGGCCCCAGCGCCGATCCTTCCGTCCGATAGCGGCCGGTGCTGCAGTAGAGCTCGCCGTCGAAATGAGTGATGGCCGGGACGTTGCTAGAGCCATCGGGACAGGCGCCCAAGTCCCGCCAGCAGCTGCCGCCCGCGTAACGCCAGAGGTGCCCCCGCAGGTCAGCCTCCAGCTCGAAGGTGCCGGCGTAGAGATCGCCGGCGTGGACGTGCAGCGCCGAAACCATCACGGCCTGCCCCGGTCTCCCGCAGTCGCGCCAGCCTTCCCCGTCTTCACCGCCGTCGTCGATGCCGAAGTGCAGGTGCCGGTCGTTGACCAGAGGCGAACTGCTGACACCGCAGATGGTGGCCGCTGAGAGGGTGAAGCCCTGTCGCCGGTCAGGGTCGAAGCAGTTCACCAGGTCGCCAATAACATCCCCTTCTCCCGCCGTGGTGTGCAGCCAGAGCGCGACAGTGAAAGGACGGTCGGCCAGGTCGAGGGAAGGATGCGAAGCCACCTCGATGACACTCGTCTTCCCGTCGAAACGGGCGCCGGCCTGCGGCCCGGAGTTGCCCGCGACGCTCCTCATCTCGACGTTGGCCGCGCTCGCCTGCAGCCCGGCGGGAGAGTGATCCCGCAGGTCTTCGACGAAAGGCCAGTGTCCTAGTAGATGGTCGTCCAGATCAGTCATGTCAGTCCCTCGGGAGACGGCGACCTGATCGCGTCAGCGAGACGTGTAAGGTAATTGGTGATCCCCGGTGCTTGTACCAACCGGGATATCGAGTATATTATCACATCTTGCCGCTCCACCACCACCGCCGCTACAAGGAACCATAGATGACCGACAACGGCCACCGCGAACTGCTGCCCCTGGGGCCCGACGAAACCCCCTATCGCCATCTCACTTCCGACTACGTGTCCATCGCCCGTTTCGAGGGCCGTGAGGTCCTCAAGGTCGAGGCTGCCGGTCTTGAGATGCTGGCTGACCAGGCCATGCGCGACAGCGCCTATTTCCTGCGCACCGGACACCTGGAGCAGCTCCGCACCATCCTCGACGACCAGGAGGCCTCCGACAACGACCACTTCGTCGCCATGGAGCTGCTCAAGAACGCGGCCATCGCCGCCGCCGGCATTCTCCCCATGTGCCAGGACACCGGCACCGCCATCGTCAGCGCCAAGAAGGGTTCCGACATCTGGACCGACGGCGGCGACGAGGCGGCGCTGGCGCGCGGCATCGGCAAGGCCTACGCCGAGACCAACCTGCGCTACAGCCAGGTGTCGCCGATCAGCATGTTCGAGGAGGTCAACACCCGCCCCAACCTGCCGGCCCAGATCGAGCTCTACGCCGACCAGGGAGCCCGCTACAAGTTCATGTTCATGGCCAAGGGGGGTGGCTCGGCCCACAAGAGCTTCCTGTTCCAGGAGACGCGGGCCCTGCTCACCCCCGACGCCCTGCGCAACTTCATCGACGAGAAGCTGCGCATGATCGGCACCGCAGCCTGTCCGCCCTACCACCTGGCGGTGGTCATCGGCGGCACGTCGGCCGAGTACACCCTGAAGATGGCCAAGATGGCCAGCACCCGTTTCCTCGACAGCCTACCGACAACCGGAAACGAGTTCGGGCAGGCCTACCGCGACCTGGAGTGGGAGCAGAACATTCTCGAGATGAGCCGGGACCTGGGGATCGGCGCCCAGTTCGGCGGCAAGTACTTCTGCCACGACGTCCGGGTCGTCCGCATGGTGCGGCACGGCGCCTCCTGCCCGGTCGCCATCGCGGTCTCCTGCTCAGCCGACCGTCAGATCTTGGCCAAGATCGACCGCGACGGGATCTTCCTCGAGGAGCTCGAGACCGACCCGGCCCGCTTCCTGCCTGATGTGGAAGACCACCAGCTCGAGGGGGAGGTCGTCGAGATCGACCTCAACCGCCCGATGGACGAGATCCGCACGACGCTGAGCAAACACAGCGTCAGCACCCGCCTGTCACTCAGCGGGCCGCTGATCGTCGCCCGCGACATCGCCCACGCCAAGCTCAAGGAGCGCCTCGACAGCGGCGAGGGGCTACCTCGGTATTTCAGGGACCAGGCCGTGTACTACGCCGGCCCTGCCAAAACACCTACCGGCTACGTTACCGGCTCGTTCGGACCGACCACCGCCGGCCGCATGGACAGTTACGTCGACCAGTTCCAGGCCGCTGGCGGCAGCATGGTGATGCTGGCCAAGGGCAACCGCTCCCCGCAGGTCACCAAGGCCTGCAAGGAGCACGGCGGCTTCTACCTGGGCTCGGTCGGGGGGCCGGCGGCACGGCTGGCGCAGGACTGCATCACCAGCGTCGAGGTGCGGGAATACGAGGAACTCGGGATGGAGGCGATCTGGCAGATCGAGGTCAAGGACTTTCCCGCCTTCATTGTCGTCGACGACAAGGGGAACGACTTCTTCGCCGCTTTTCGCAAGAGCTGAAGCGGCCGCAAGGTCGTCAGCTACGCCGCACCGTCGCGGCCGCTCCGTCGATAGCGTCGCCCCAGGGTTCGTGCAGCTCGCCGGCGATCGGCAGCACCTCCACGCCTTCCCCTTCCCCCTCCTCCAGGATGCGGAACCGGCCCGCCACCACCTCGGCGCCGAACGACCCGTACGGATTGGCGAAGCCCTGGTGGTCGCCCACCATGAAGATGCTGCCGTCCGGCATCAGGCAGCCGGACGGGTAGTAGGCGTATTCGTCGGCGACGAAACCGCGGTCCGCGGCCGGCCTGATCCAGCTCTCGCCGCAGTCGCGGCTGTAGAGCACCTGGCCGTTGCCCCCGGGCGGTCCGCAGGTCAGCAGGACCACCATGCCCTCACCGGTCACCAGCAAGTCGCCCTTCTTGCAGCCGTTGGGATCCTGCCTCCCCGGCAGGGTCTGCAGGTCCAGCAGCTGCCGGGGTTTGGACCAGGTCGATCCCCCATCGGCGCTCGTCGTCCACAGGCTCCAGGGCCGTGTCGCCGTTGCCAGGCGTCCGTCCGGCAGGCACGCCAGGTGTCCTTCCTCCATGTCCCGCTCGCCGTCGCCGAAGACCGCCACCGTCTCCCAGCTGGCACCGCGGTCGGCCGAGCGCAGCAGCGCCATCACCCACCGCCTCCTTGCGGCACCGGGCACCGCGTAGCCGTCGATCAACATCAGGAGCGCCCCGTCTTCGCCTTCGGTGATCGAGCAGGGGTGCTCTAAGCGGGTCAGGAAGGGACCGCTGGTGCGCCCAACCTCGAGCCAGCTCTCGCCGTTGTCATCGCTGCGCAGCACCGCGATCTCTTCCGGAAAGTGCTCGTCCATCACCCGCAGGAATTCCAGGGGCTCCGCGGGAATGTGGTCGGCCATGTAGTGCCCGCTCTGGACCAGCGCCGCTGCGTACATCGCGCCGTCACTGTGCTGAGCGATCGCGCCCGGGGCATAGGCGTTGGGGATCACTGCCAGGTCCCGCGGCCGCGTCCAGGTGGCACCCTCGTCGCTGCTGCGCGTCCACATGATGTGACCGCCGGTCGGCGCATCCCAGGTGCCGCCACCTTCCATGGCCGCCTCCATGTACTCCGCGTTGGCCGGCGGCAGGTCGGGACGCGGGTTGACCCACGAGGCGTGCCAGTAGCCGGCCGAGAAGGCGACGTAGAGGTCGCCGTTGTGCAGTCGGCAGACCCGGGGCCAGCCGCAGTACCCGCCGAAGCCGACGAACGGATCAGGCGTGTTGACCGAGGGTGAGACGATGATCTTGCGTTTTTTCACAACCCTGCCCCGCGGGAGTGACCGTTCAGCGCGCCGGCGGAAAATAGCCAAGTTGAGCAGCGCTGTCGCCTGACCTATAATGTCCACGTCCTTCATCTCTGCCGCAGAACTGTTCCGTAGCCCATGAAGATCACCCGCGTCGAGCCGATCCCCATCCTCGTTCCCCTGAAGCAGGGACTGACAACCAAGACCGCGCACGGCGAGCACATCGACTCGCCGTACGTGATCGTCCAGGTGCACACCGACGAGGGCCTCGTCGGCCTCGGCGAGGCAACGCTGGCGCCCCGCTGGAGCGGTGAGACCAGCGCCGGCTGCGTCGCCGCGATCGCAGCACTGATCTCGCCAGCGCTGGAGGGCTCCGATCCGCGGGACGTGACCGCCTGCCGCCAGCGCATTGACGGCGTGATGCGTATGAATCCCTTCACCAAGGCGGCGGTGGAGATGGCCGTGTGGGACCTGGCCGGAAAGGCGGCCGGCCTGCCGATCTACCGGCTGCTGGGAGGCAAGGTAAGGAACGAGCTACCTATCAAGATGGTCGTCGGCGCCTTCGACGTCCCGAAGGCCGTCTCCCTGGCGGAGCAGTTCCTCGAATGGGGTGTCGACCACCTCAAGGTCAAAGTGGGGCTGGATCCGGCGACCGACATCGCCCGCGTTCGCGCCGTGCGCGAAGCGGCCGGGAAGGAGATCACCCTCGGAGTCGACGGCAACTGCGGCTGGGACCTGCCCACGGCAAAGTGGGCGCTGCGGGAGCTCGAGCCGTTCGACCTGCACTTCGCCGAGCAGTTAGTCGGCACGGCCGATCCCGACGACTTGGCCCGGCTGCGCGCCGCCTCGCCGATCCCGATCATGGCCGACGAGAGCGCCTTCACCGCCAACGACGCCTGGCACCTAACAGCCGCCCGCGCCGTCGACGTGCTGGCTGTCTACCCCGGCAAGAACGGGGGCATCGCCCAGACCATGGCCATCGACGCCATCGCCCAGGCAGCCGGCATCGCGTGCTGCATGGGCAGCAACTTGGAGCTGGGCATCGCCACTGCCGCTATGCTGCATGTTGGCGTTGCGGCATCTTCCATCCTGGCCGCGCGCTACCCGGGCGACTACATCGGCCCCCTCTACCACGAAGCGGACATGATCACCGAGCCGCTCGACCTGGGACCGCGTACAGCCGTACCACCGGCAGGTCCTGGGCTCGGCGTGGTACTGGACGAGAAACAACTTGCCAAGTGGCGGGCGGATTGAGCGGCGATCAGGCCGGTTGCGGCGAAGAACCGAGCCACAGGGGAAGCTACGTGTGTCCGCTTCTCAAGGGTGCACCTTGTGGTAGCTCTGGCCTAAATTGGTAACGTCCACCGGGGCACGGTCTCAGGGGCCTCGAACAGAACCGTGAGGGCTTGGAGTGTTCGCAAGGCTGAGCCTGTTTTCGCCAGCAGGAATCCTGGTGCGGATCCTAGCGCTGGTCGCTGGCGCCCCTCCACTAAAAGCGCAGATCAACAGGCTGGTGTTCGGCGGAGCGGGCAGGTCCTGGAGCGACGTCATCCAGTTCGGTTCCCTGATCGACGCCACCTCCGCTGGCGAACCTTTCCAATCGCTTGCACCAACGCTCTCAGCTCAACCAGGATGATCATCCCCCAGCTCGGGTACGCGGATTTTGAACTCTACGGCCAAGGTTTCGCCGGGGAGGCCTTTCTGCGTACCAGGGCACTTGACCTGGGTCGTCGCGTCATCCTGGGCGAGGTCCGGGTACACACCACGGAGCTGCGTCGGAGCAGGGGACGCTGGCTGGAGTCCGGCGGCGGCGATGGAGAAGGGCAACGCACCTGGATACCGGGTGAGCTGGTTGAGACACCGGGGGTGGATGCCAGGGCAGTGGTCAGGGTCAAGACCGGCACGACGGATGACTCGCGCAGGCACTTCGGCTACACCGATTTCGGAGAATTGGATTCGCTCAGCTCCGACGAATGGGTCCAACTCGACGATTCTGCGTTGATCACTTGCCACGGTAAATATCACGGGCAGAATCAGATAGTGAGGGAGGAGCCGGGCTGGAGGGGACCCGTGGTTCCGGACACGGAAAACTGGACATCGTGGTCCAGACCGATCGACAACCACGGAGCCCGACCTGCCCTGGAGAATGGTCGCTATCTGCAGCTCCGAGTAAACATGGCATCCCGCCGGCCGACCGATGTGGTGCGCCTCGATTCTGTCACCGTCGAGATCTTGCCCGTGCTGGTTCCCGCCCTCGTCGGCGAGGTGGCCCTAAAAGGGAACGATGACACGCCTCTGGCACAGGTTCCTCTGGGCGAACCCGCCGAGCTGGTCTTTGCGATGCGCGCCGGATTCGACGGCCCGCGTGCCGCCGGCTTTGACGCCATCCGCCTGTCCACCCCGTCGCAGCCGGACTTCGTACGCCTGGAGAGGGGTGAGCCGCTGGTTCCCGTCGAGGTCGGAGCGAGTGACCTCGAGGTGGATGATGACGGGCTCACGATCCATCTGGCCGACCCGGTGACGCGAACCGAGGCACTGCGGGTCCGCTTGAGAACCACGCTCTACACCGTCTCCGACCTGCTTCTGGTCCAGGTCTTCAGCGACGGCGAGGCCGCCGTGCGCCAGATTGTCGCCGACGGTAACGCGACGGACGACATCGCGACCGACCGGCTGCAGATCGTCGCGAAAACCAACGTCTCCCGCATTGTCGCGGATCTTCAGGTTCAGCCGCAGTCGATCACCCCGAACGGGGACCGCCGCAACGACGAAATGACGGTCAGTTACACCCTGTTCGGCGTCTGGGGGGCCGAAGTCGAGTTGGGTGTCTACCCGCTCGGTGGAGCGCTCGTTCACCGAACGGCGGTGCCCGAGCAGCGGGCTGGAGTCAACGAGCCGTTGACGTGGAATGGACGTGCCGGCGATGGCAGGTTGGTGCATCCAGGCCTCTATCTGTGTCAAGTCTTCGCCGCTTCCGGTCAGGGCCGATCCACCCTGATCGTTCCGGTCTCTGTCGTCTAGTGATGCCCGCGCGACGTCGATACTCGACTGTTCTCCTGCCGTTATGGCTCGCCCTGATCATCGCCGGCGACGCGGCGGCGACGCTGACCATCTACCGGATAGGTGGCCCCGTGCCTCGCCCAACGGAGGGGGTCGAGTACGTCCACTTGTCCTGGAAGGATTCGGCCAGCGGCTATGGCGGTTCTACCCACATGATCGACATGGAGGACGGCAGCCTGGCACCCGTCAAACTCAAACCGGGTCGCAACTACGCGAGGCAGGCCGCCTCACTTGGCGGAGGCCCATTCGGGATCGGCCAGGGGGCCGTCGAGTCCGAGGCCCACCAACTGGTGGTCGACGGAGATCACAGCACGGCGTTCGGCACCAAGGACATCACTGGCGCCACGGAGCAGGCTCTCATCGCGGTGGACCTAGGCGGACTCGTCCCGCTCAATCGCGTGGTGTTCTATCCGACCGCCGCAAATCCGAACCTGCTGCTCAAGAGGTACCGAGTATACTTCATCCTTACGCCACAGATTCCCGTGATCCCGCGGATGCCGCTTTCGAGTATCTCGACCTACAGGAACCTGCTCTCAACCTACGAGCTGATCGTGGAAAAACAGGACAACCTGAGCCCGCGCGTCGAAGTCACCTTTCCCATCCGGCACGTGCGAGCGGTGCTGGTCGACGTCGGAGACCCGACCATTATCCCGTTCAACCAGCAGAATTGGGAGGTCGCCGAGCTGGAGATCTACGGCGAGGGCTTCGTGTCTCCGGCTCCTTATTTCTCGCGGATCCTCGACCTGGGAGCGGACGCGATTCCCGGACGCATAAGTTGGCGCGGATCGAAAGATCGCGACGCCAGGATCAGCATTCGCACCCGCGCAGGCCGCGACGACGATCCGGTTCGGTACCTGCGGCATACCGGGTTGGGTGAAGAGAGTTCCAAAGACCTCTCCGGCCGCGAGTTCACCCGGGCGACCTACGAGGCACTGAGCCTTCAGGAGCAGGCCGGCACCACACTGGACCAGGAGAACTGGAGCTTCTGGTCGGCGCCGTACGCCTTCGGGGACAGCAGTGGGACGCAGTTCGTGGCGCCGGGACCCGTCCGGTTCGTCCAGATTCAGACCCTCTTCGAGAATACGCTCTCCGACGGCGGGGAGCTCTCCTTTCTCGAGTTCGAGATCACCGTGCCGCCCCTCGCCCACCGGGTGGGCGGCGAGATCACTCCCTCGTTCGCAGAGTCGGCCGTCGAGACCGAGTTCATCTATGCCCTCAGGCCGACCTTTTCCCCTGCCCCCTCGAACGCACCGCTGGAGTCCGGCTTCGATCGTCTCGTCCTGACCACGCCGGGCGAGGTAACCCAGGTAGACTCGGTGCGGGTGAATCGGGAGTGGATCAGCTGCGAGGTGATCGTCGCAGCGGCGACCACGCCGTGCGAAGACCATGGGCAGTTGGGCTCGAGGGTAGAATTCGCACTGCCGCGGATCGACCTCAACGACAGCGACAAGCTCATCGAGCTGTTCTTCCGCGCACGCGTCTTCCGCTTCGGCACCGTGTTCGCCGGAGAAGTGTTCGACAGCTCCCGTCCCGGCGAGGCCGGTCAGGTGATCGTGGACGGCGACGCAACCCCACGATTCGACAGCAATCAGCTATCGGTCGGCGTAGAGTTGTCCGGATCCCTGCTCCAGGACGTCGGTGTCAGCTCCCCCGCGGTGACACCAAACGGGGACAGCGTGAACGACGAGGTAACCTTTCAGTACACGCTGCTGCAGCTGGCGACCGGACAGTCGGTCAGCGTCGACCTATTCGACTTGAGCGGCCGTAGGGTCCGGACCGTACACGAGGGTGTGGAGACCAGCGGCCGCCATGCCCACAGCTGGGATGGCCAAGGGGATTCCGGCCCGCTGCCACCGGGGATCTATCTCTACCGTGTCAAGGTCGACACGGACGACCGGGTCGACGAGCGCTCCGGCACCGTCAGCGTCGTCTACTGAACCGGTCGGCAGCAGACACTCGCACTGGAGGAGCCCCCGATGAGGGCATTTAGCGAGCCGGCGTCCGATTGGGACTGGGAATACCGGATGACAGACGAACAGAAGTTCGTCTTCGACCTTAAGGGCTGGCTGCTCTTCCCCAGCGTCCTCACCGAGGAGGAGATCGCCCCCATCCGGGAGCACGTGCTCGCCCTCAAGGAGCCCAACCTGCCGGGCTATCCCCCGGGACGCTGGCAGATGCCGTCGCAAGCTCTCCTCGACCACCCTATCGTCGGCGGCGTGCTGCGCGAATTACCCCAGACCGGGCGGAGGGCTGTTACGGCTTCCGCTGCGAGAGCACGGACCCCCGGATCCACACGACCAGCTACGAGGGCCTGGATCCCTACGGCGGCGCCAACATCGGTCCGCTGGCCTACAACACCCGCAACGGCCGCATCTACAGCGGCCAGACCCGCGTCGCCTGGGAGCTGAATCCGGTCGAACTCGGCGACGGCGGCTCGCTGCTGTTTTTCACCGAGAGCCTCTGCCACGCCGGACCGCTGTGGACCAACGCCGAGCGCCGGCGAACCAGTATTTTCAGCGTCTACAGCCCCGACACTGCCCAATGGCACAAGACCAACCTCGAACCGGAGGTCATAGCCGGCATGCCGCCGCGACGCCGGACCCTCTTCCGCGGTGTCTGGGGCCGCGACCACCACAGCAACCGCTACAACACCTACGTGGGCGCCGGCAACACGACGCAGTAAGCGATAACGCCCGAGCAGCTCATGCTGGCAGCCCGGCCGCGGCGGCTTGGAGCGGATGAAACAGTCCCTCGATGCAGGCGCCGAGATCGAGGGGCCACAGGACTTCCCGGCCCTGCACGGCGCCTGTTACACCGGGCAGATCGGGAAACGGGCGATCCTGGTGGATCTACGGCTGGCTCGGCAGGCGCGTCGCGAGCTCGACTGGAAGGTCAACGCTCTCTCGGAGCAACTTCAGGACTGCCAAGACGAGCGATCGCTGAGGAATTCTCCCGCCACCGCCGCAGAGCCGAAGAGGCTTGCTGCCAGAGTCAGCACGATCAGACGGCGCAGGAACCATGCGGCAAGGTCGCTGAGCTTATGGCGGTGGCGCATCTGGTTCAGGACGGCTTCCAGACCCGATCGAACAGGCTCAGCCAGTTGCCACCCAGCAGCTTGCGGATCTCCTCCTCGTCGTAGCCCCGCTCGACCAGCGCGTCGGCGAGGTTGGGAAAGTCGGCCCGGGTCCGCATGCCGGCTGGCTGAAACTCCAGCCCGACGTGGTTCATGCTCGGGGCGGCGAAGGTCGCAGGCCACTTCGTCCCCTGCTGGGACAGCAGGTACTCCCAGAACTGACGCGGCTGGTCCTCGGTGGCGTCGGTACCGATGCCCACGTGATCGATGCCGAGGCGCTGCACCATGTCGTCGATGGCGTCGACGAAGTCGGTCACGGTTGAGTCGTGACCCTTGGGCAGAAAGGGGTTGAAGGAACAGGCACCAACCACCCCGCCCTTCTCAGCCAGCAGCTTCAGCGCATCTTCCGCCTTGTTGCGCGGGTGGTCGCAGAAGGAGCGAGCGTTGGCGTGGGTGATGGCCACCGGCTGTTCGGAGTTCTCGATCGCGTCGAGCGTCGTTTTCGGCCCCACGTGGGAGAGATCGATCAGGATGCCCAGCTCGTTCATCTCCCGCACCGCGTCCAGGCCGAAGTTGGTCAGCCCGTAGTCCTGGCGCTCCCAGCAGCCGGCGCCGAGCAGGTTGCACTCGTGGTAGGTCAGCTGGATCACCCGCACCCCGAGGGCGTGGAAGAGCCCGAGCCGGTCGAGCTCGTTCTCGATCGGCGAGGCGTTCTGGAAGCTCAGGATGATGCCGGTCCTGCCCACCTGCTTGGCGGCGTGAATGTCACCAATATCCTTCACCTGCACGATGTCGTCGCGCTCGCGAAAGCGCCGCATCCAGCGCGCCAGGTGGGCGGTGGTCTGGATGAAGTTCTCCCAGCACGCCACCGTCGCCGAGACCGCCGTCAAGTTACCCTGCCGCAGGCGCCGAAAGACGCCGTCGCTCTCCCAGTTGCTGATGTTCAGGCCATCGATGACGATGGCGTCGTCGTAGATTGCTCTGCCTTCCGCCATAGTTTCTCCTGTTGGATAGCTCCGTTAGTAGCCCGTTGGTGGCCCCCTGCCCTTCGCCTTTCGATATTTGGGCGTCTTCCACCGCCAGGCACAGGTTTACCGATGATCAGCTACGAGGAGTTTCTTCGCACGGCCGCCGTTCCCCGCCAGACCATCGACAACTTCCTCGACCCCCAAATGCCGACCTGGTCCCGGTTCGACGGCGAGGTGGGCTACACCCTCGGCCGCTCCCTGCCACGGGACGGTATCGACAACAGCTGGACCGTCTCCACCAGCCAGGACAACGGCCAGCGCACCTCCTGGATGTATGCCGGCCGGCCATGCCGCCTCAACACCTACGGCAATTCTTTCACTCAGTGCCACCAGGTCAGCGACGGCGAGACCTGGCAGGAGTACCTGGCCGCTCACCTGGGCGAGCCGGTGCGCAACTTCGGCATGGGCGGCTTCGGCACCTACCAGGCCTACCAGCGGCTCCTGCGCACCGAGCAGAGCGACCTGGGCTCCGAGTATGTCATCCTCTACATCTGGGGTGACGACCACTGCCGCTCGGTGATGCGTTCCCGGCACGCCGCGACGCACCGGGTCTGGGACGACCACAACGGCTTCATGTTCCACGGCAACTTCTGGGCGAACGTCGAGATGGATCTCGATTCCGGCAGCTTCGTCGAGCGCGACAGCCTGCTGCCGATGCCGGACGCCCTCTACAGCATGTGCGACCCCGAATTCATGGTCGAGAGCCTGCGCGACGACCTGATGGTCATGCTTTACGGCATGGACAGCTTCGCGGTGGAGGGCGATCGGGAAAAACTCGACCGTCTCGCCGAGATTCTCGAAGTGCTCCCGATCGACGAGGCCTCCGATGAGAGCCGCGCCGCCGGGATCGAGCGGCTCAAGCGGGAGTACGGCTTTGCCGCCAGCCGCTACATCATCGACCGGGCACGGCGGTACGTCGAGCAGGCGGGCAAGAAGATGATGATCTGCCTCATCTGTCCCACGGCGACCGACGAGGCGCTGAGAGGGCTGCCGCGCTACGACCAGGCCTTCGTCGATCACCTGTACGAGCAGGGATTTCTGCTCTTCGACATGAACGAGGTCCATCGGCGCGACTACCAGGCGTTCTCGCTCTCGATCGACGACTACCGCAAGCGCTACTGGATCGGCCACTACTCGCCGGCCGGCAACCACTTCTTCGCCTACAGCCTCAAGGACCTGGTGGTCGACTGGCTCGATCCCAAGCCCATCACCTACCGCGGCGAGACGGCGGGTGCCATCGATTTCACCGGCTACCTGCCCGCCGTCGCCACGGCGGGTCTGCGTTGAACTACGACTGCATCATCGTCGGCGGAGGGATCGTCGGCGCGGCAGCGGCCTGTCACCTAGCACGGCAGGGCGCCCGGGCCGTTCTGGTCGACCGGCAGGACGAGGGACGCGCCACCTCCGCCGGGGCCGGCATCCTGTCGCCCCACACCTACCGCGGCGACTCGGAGGCCTGGTTCCGTTTCTCCAACCGGGCCTTTACCTACATCGAGGAGCTCGCGACGACGCTGTCCGCGGCCGGAGTAGAGACCGGTTTTTCCCGGTGCGGGGCGCTGACAGTCGCCGTGGACGAAGAGGAACTGGAGCCCTACGCGGCCGCCCGCGAGCTGATCTTCGCACGTCAGCGCCAGCTCGGTTCACCCGGACCGGAAGAGCTGCGCGAGGTCTCGTCAGCCGAAGCCCGCGAGCTGTTCCCGCCCCTCGGTGAGTTACGCGGCGCCATCTACAATTCCCTGGCCGCCAGGGTCGACGGCCGCATGTTCGAGCAGGCGCTGCGCCGCGTCGCCGCCGAACGTGGGCTCGAGCTGCGCCGCGGCAGCGTCGAACGGCTCCTCCTCGCCAACAGCGCCGTCACCGGAGTAGTGGCCAACGGCGAGGCATTCGACGCCCGCGCGGTCATCATCTGCGGCGGTGCCTGGTCGCAGGGCTTCGCCACCCAGCTCGGCGTCGACATCCCGGTCGAGCCGCAACGCGGTCAGATCATCCACTTGGCCCTCGCGGACGATTCGACCGGCGGCTGGCCGATGGTCAGCGCCTTCCACGACCACTACATGGTGCCCTGGCCGGGGGGTCGCGTAGCCGTCGGTGCCACGCGCGAGACGGGCGCCGGCTTCGCACCGCACACGACAGCTGCCGGGGTTCAGGAGGTATTGGGAGAAGCACTGCGGGTGGCGCCCGGATTGGCCGGCGCGGCAATCGGCGAGATCCGTGTCGGCCTGCGTCCTCTGTGCCGCGACAGCCTCCCGATCATCGGCGCGGTTCCGGGTGTGTCCGGCCTGTTCGTCGCTACCGGGCACGGTGCCAGCGGCCTGCAGCTCGGACCGTACAGCGGCATGATCACCGCGGACCTGGCGCTGGGCGGGAAGGCACCGAAGGAGGCAGGCGCGTTCAACCCAGATCGGTTCTTGAAATGACTTAGTCGTTCGACCTGTTGCTGGTCGCTGCGGCCAAGGTACTGAAGGGCTGGTGATCCAGCACACTGCCGATTGCACCACCGCGGTGGGGCATACTACACAGTGCCCCACATTTCCCCCATCTGGAACCTCTGAGCAGAATTCGTATAGACCTATCTATCGTCACGGACGCGGCCGGGGATAAGAGGCCAGGGAACTGAGCGAGGGGCAGGCGTTCAGCGCGGCAGGGCCTGTCTGTGGATTCGTTCTGAGAGGCCCTGATGGCTCTGTAGTCGTTGTGAAGCCAACCTTGTGGCCAGCCACAAGGCTGCTTCCTCAACGGCGCCTAGCAGCTGACCTCCTTGCCGCCGCTGCCGAAGCTCGCCAGCCGCAGTGACTCGTCGACCTCGCTGGCGTCACGCGGAATGTAGTGCAGCTGCAGTGCCCAGCGCTGCCCGTCAGTGCGATTGGTGGGCGTGCCGTGCGGCAGTTTGCCGTCAAACAGCATCAGATCGCCGACCGCCATAGGCACAGCCTGCCGACGCTCCTGCACGACGTCGGTATCGCAAATCTGCCAGTCCCGCCGCATGAAGTGGATCCGGGGCCCGTCCCGGTGCCCGCCCGGGATCACGTGCATGCAGCCGTTGTCGACGGTTACGTCGCTCAGAGCAACCCAGGCGGCGACGACCCGGGTGTCGAGCGGCAGGTTGAAATAGGCGTGATCTTGGTGCCAGGGTTTCTCGCGGCCGCCGGGTGGCTTGATCATCGCCATGTCCTGGAACAGCCGCGGCTGTGACCCGACGATGCGCTCGACGGTCTGCACTAGGGGGGGATGCTGTGCCACCGCGGCCAGCGGCGGATGGCTGTCCACGAACCCCATGAACTTGCGCACCAGCTCGCTGCGCGCCTGCCGTGGCAGCTCTGCCAGCGAGTCGACTGCCTCGCCCATCGCCAGCTGTCCGAAGCGCGGCGTGTCGGGCAGATCCGGAGCGAACGCTGACAGGCCCAGCTTCTCGCGAATCAGCCCCTCAAAATAGATCGTCTGGCAACCGGGGGCGTCCGCCTCGCGCATCGCCTGCAGCTCCCGAACCGCCTCGTCGACCAGTGCGTGCGGCACGGCGTCGCGCACCAGCAGAAATCCCTCCGCTTCGTAGCGGGCGAGGGCAGCCGCGTCGACGCCGTCCCAGCCGTTCACGCCGACAGCCTCTCCCGATACCGAGTACACGGCGGCCTCGTGGGGATCCATCAGCTTTTCGATGTAGATCTTCATAACGGAAAAAATAGCAATCGCCGCGGAAATTAGAAATCGCAGTCACCGGGCAGGGAATCCTGAGCGGCGAAGTCGGGCCGGAAATACCACCGGGAAAAGCCGTCGCGGACGGAGCCATGGAAGGCCTCGCCGCCAATCTCAGTGGTGTTCATGTACGCCTGCACCCAGACCACCTGGTCCGCGCTCATCGCGACCGTGTGCCGGCCCGGGCTCGCTCGCCTGGGCGGCTGTGCAGCCGTATCACCGGTAGAGCAGCGATCCGTCCTGGCCCAGGACCTCCCGGTCGGCGTCCTGATCGCCGCCGGGTCGCTGGCCGCAGGCCGCGAGGAAAAGAGGTGGAAGGCAAGTCCGGCGATCAAAGCCCCAACTCCAACGCCACCGCCAGGTTGCGTCCCGGACTCGCCAGATTGTCGATGCTGGCATGCTCGTTGTAGAGCACATCTCCGATGTTCTCGATCCCCAGCCGCAATTTCCAAACATCGGTCAGCGCCAGACCGCCGCGCAGATCGAGCAGCGAAAAGCCAGGGGTCGGATCTTCCAACGTGGTCCTGCGCGCGATCCGGTCCTGGCCCCGGACGTGGCGCAGCCCGAGGTCCAGCCAGTATCTATCCCGCTGGTACGACAGCTGCGCCCGGGTTTCCCATGGGCTGATGAACGGCAGGGGCTCGTCGAACTGCCGGTTGTCGCCACGCGTATAACTGCTGCTGCCGGCCAGCCTGAGACCGGGTTGCAGCGCCCATTCGACCTCGATCTCGAAACCGCAGAGGCGAGCCGAGGAAATGTTCTCGTAGGTCTTAAAGTCCGACTCGTGAACCACGCCGGCGATGTAGTCGCTGATCCGGCTGTAGTGCGCCGTTGCCGCGATCCGGCGATGGGCGGGCCCGGCCTCGAGACCGACCTCCACCTGGGCTGTCCGCTCCGGACTGAGCCCCGGCTTGCCGGTGTAGAAGTATCCATCCATCGGGTTGAACAGGAAGAAGCCGTAACTCTCCAGCTGGGTCGGGATGCGGGCGCTGCTGGTGACCCCCAGCTTGAGCTTGAAATCCTGCCCCTGAATGAACTCAGCCGTGGCACTGATGCTCGGGGTCAGGTAGCTGCGGTCGAGATCGCCCGCGCCCCATCTCGCCTCCAAGTTCCGCTGTCCGACGGGATCGTTAAGCGACTGGCTGGCCGCGTCGACCCTGGCGTTGACTTTCCCCTGCCAGCGTTGCGACAGAGCCTGGTTGTAGTCACCGATCAACGCCAGGTGGTGTCGGCGCACGTCCCCGATGTTGATCACGTAGTTGGATGCCACCGCCGGATCCAGGCTGATCATCTTCATTTCCGCGAAGGCTCCCAGCGTGTAGTAGTCGAGGACCAACTCCAGAGTGCGATCGGTTCCGGCCAGGTGGACGGATTCGATCAGTCCCCAGGTCCGGGTCCTGCCGAACATGGGCATGTTCATATCCCGCATCACCAGCCGCTGCGTCACGTCCCGCTCCTCGTCGTACATCCAGTGATCGACGCGGCTGTGGTAGAGCCGCGTGCGCACCTGGTGCAGCCGCGAACCCCGACTTGACCAGGTATGGGTGACGCTGAACAGCTGGGAGCGGGCATGCTTTGCATCCATCAACAGGGCCGGGTAGCCGATGTCCCAGGCGCGATCGCCGAGCACGCCCACGTCGAGGCGCTGGCCGTCAAAACGCCGGGAGGCATCCACTTTGTAGTTGTATTTAGCGTACTGGGTGTTGGCGATTTCCGCCCCCCCACCGGGCCGGAAATCGCCCGCGGCGCGATAGGAGAACGACCCACGCAGCGCCATGCCTCCGCGCGCCACGTTGATCGCATTCCGGCTGTAGCGGTGGCGCGCCGCCGTTTCGAATCCCGCTTCCGAGTAAAGGGACAGCGCCTCCTCGAACAACGGCTTCCTCGTGATCAGGTTGATGTTGCCACCAATCGCCTGTCCTTGTGTCAGGTCGAACGCCCCCCTGGCCACCTCGAGCTTGTCCAGGTTCTCGTTCTCGACGTAGCCGGTCACCGGATCCATCTGGTCGACGCAGGCGGGAAAGACCTTCATGCCGTCGATGGTCACGCCCACCTGGCCCCCGCGGCCCCCGCGCACGGTCGGGTCGAGACCGAAGTTGGCGCGCCGGATCATGTCGACGCCGCCGACCGCCGCCAGCATGGCTTCCGTCGAGGTGCGCCCGTCGGCTGCCTTGTAGCTCCCACCGGCGGGAGGCAGGCGCGTGCCATAAACCGTGACCTCCCGCCGCAGGTCGATTACGCGCGAGCGCAGGTATGCGGTGATGGCACGGCCGCTTCCGTCATCGAGCAGCACGGTCTTGTTGAAGAAACCAACTGCCGAGATAGTCACCCGATCGCCCCTCTCCAGTCCCGCGAGCTCCGCAACGCCGGCGCTGTCGGCCAGCGCCGCCAAACCTCCTTCCACGGATATGCTGGCTCCGGGCACGGGGTCGCCCGTGTCAGCCCCGAGAACCGTGAGTCGCATCCTGGCGTCCTCGGTACCGGCGCTCGCCGGACCGGCGAGGAACAGCAATGCTAGGAACAGTCGCATCGCCGCTCTTAGTTTACGCTCAGATCGAACTCGACCACGCCGAGCGAGACTCCGGCCCGTTGCAGGTCCAGCTCGACGCGCCAGTCACCGGTCATCGTGAAGTTGACCTTGCCCCGGTAGCGGCCGTTTTCCAGGTGCAGCGGCTGTTCGTTATCCGGTGATCCGTGCTCCATGGCGGGCATCGACGGCTCGAACTCTACCTCCAGATCCGTCACCGGCGGGAAAGAGTTGCTCGACTCCCGCCGGTAGACGGCGATCTCCAGCTCCTGTTTGCCCACATCCGGCTGGCCGGGACCCACCAGGGCCACGAAATAGCTTGTGCCGTCGGAGCCCTCGAGGGCGACCAGTTTTCCACCCTGCCCGACCTCCAACTCGAACGTGACGCTACCGGCGACTTCGCCCGCCAGGAACGCCACCTCCAGATGCCAGGTCCCGGGCATCAGCAGCACAACCGAATTGCTGTAGAGACCAGCCTCGTGGTCGTGCCGGGCCGGCGTTTCGCTCGGCGCGCCGTGCACCATCGTGCCGCCGTCGTCCATCGCCATCGGCATGACGGGACGGACTGTGACCGTGGCCCCGTGCACGTGGTTGTCGCCGTCAACTTCGGTGAGGATGAGCTGCAGCTCTGCATAGCCGGTTAAGAGGTGTTCCGGTCCCCTCAAATCTACTCTCACACCGGCGGCCTCCTCGGTCGCCAGATGTACCGGTAGCGGACCCTTATGCCCGCCCCCACCGGTCGGACCGTGGTGGTGCGGGCCGGTCGGACTATCGTCGTCCGAGCAGGCGAGCAGCGTCAGCAAGACCGCAGCAAGCCGGCCACGGTTGCCATTCCACAACATGGTCTTCTCCCGTTGGTGTACGTGCAGTCCAAACCCCAATCCCCATAGACAGGCGAAGGCAACAGGCGTACTTGCCTATGTCCGTCGGCGCGGAGCTGGTGTTAAGGACTATGATCTTCGACGTGAAATCCCGGTTCGGGATTCAGACCAGCGGGATCTTGTCGGGCGGGTTACGGTGGGGCGGCTGGGGGTAGCCGACGCAGGGAACGGAATTCGCCGCGCCCTTGCCGGGCGTTGCCGGCCTCGATACCTGCGGCAGGATGTGCGGCGGCTGGCCGGCGAGGGCTTCGCTCTCGTCGCCCCCGACCGCGCACGGGGCGCGCCGTAACTGCTGCCCGAGTGGATCGGCCAGGTCGCAGGAGAGCATCGCGCTATCCCCGGCGCAACAGCAGGAGCCGGTGGTCAGCGAGCAGCCGCAGGCCTTCTTCGGCGCCGTTTTCGCAACTGCCGTCCACGACGCACCGGGGACCTGCAGCAGATACAGAACCAGGATCAGACAGCTCGCATAGCGCATGGCTACGAATATAGCGTCGTCGTGGCTCGGTTCAAAAAGTCCGAGGTCTCAGCCGGAGCAGCATGAGGCCCTCGATTCCGATGGGGCCAGGTCGAGAGCCGGGTTGGCATCGAAGAAGCCGTCCGGCTTGAGCATGAAGCCGATCTTGTGGGCCGCCATGACCGGCCACTCTTCCGGCCGCGGAATGTGGGTGTGCCCGAAGCTGTACCAGACGACCAGGTCGGTGTCCGCAACCGGCCGCTGCTGTCGGGTCCAGGCGGCCACGCCGTCGGCGGTGCGGCGCTGGTTGGGATAGTCGCCCGCCGCGTACCGCTCGTCGGCGCGGAAGGGCGTCACCCACAGATGGCGGCGCGGGAAGCCGGCCCGCTCCAGCACGCTGGCGTTTTCCTGCACCAGCGGCAGACAGTTCTCCCCCGGCACCAGGCGGTAAGCGACCGGCCGGCCGAAGCGATTGGGCACGCCGTGATTGACGATCCGCCAGTAGCGACTCGCCCCCATATCGACCATCCTGTCACCGTCCCCTTCCCGCTCGAGCAGCACCTCGGAGGTTGTGAAGGCATTGCCGTGGGGATTGTCCCCACCGCGCTGCAGCCCCACGCTGTCCACCTCGTAGACCGCGTTCTCGATCCCGTCGACGCACATGTCGAGGCGGACGTTGAACAGGTGCTGGTGATGGGGTCCGATAAGTTGCGGCGCGATCTCGGTTCCGTAGGATGTGCTCTCTCCCGGCTTGACCGCCGTCGTGTTGAGCACACCGGTCAGCCGCAGTTCCAGCTCGATCGAGCCGTCGAGGTAGAAGTACCAGTAGAACCCGTATTCGTAGTTGCCGACCGTAGCAATGAACGAAATCACCAGCCGCCGGGACCGGCGCACCTCCACCTCCTCGGTGCGCCAGTCGGTGTGCTTCCACAGCACCCCGTCGTCCTCCTCGTGCAAGCAGACGGCGTTCTCGATCCTGTTCACCCCCCCCTTGCTGTTGTTCAGGTGGGCGTCGAAGTAGTGGATGTGTCCCAGACAGTCGCACCCCAATGTCAGCGAGTTGGCCAGCTCGCCGATGCCGTACTCGCCGACGTCGAAGGCGTTCTTGTGGTAGCCGGCCGGTCCCGGGTCGCCGTAGGGCACCACCATGTCGCAGAGCGAGGCCCGGTAGAGGATGGGACGCACGCGGCCGTCCTGCTCCCAGCCGACGTCGTGCAGTACCAGCCCCTCCCGCGCAGTGAAGCCGATCCGCAGGTGCCAGTTCTGCCAGCGGACCTGATGGCCGTCGACGGCAAAATCCGGCCCTTCCTCCTGAATGACCTCCAGCGGCTTGAGCGGCGGGCGCGGCTCTATGTACTTCAGCGTCCAGTTGCCCGGCTCCGGCGGCAGCGGCACGACGCCGTGATCCTCGACCCGGAGGACCTCCATCGAGTTGAGGTCAACGACGGCCACCACCCCCTGCAGAGGGCGGGCGTAGCCGTTGTCGTTGGGCTCGGCGCGCACCGAGGCCAGGGCGCGGGAAAGCCGACGGCCCTCGTCGCCCGGCTCTTCGTTGCCGTAGTGGCCGGCCGACCAGGGATCGACCATCACCAGGCTGGCGTCTTCCACGCCGCGCCTGGCCAGTGCCGCGCGGAACTCCGGCGAGCGCTTCACCGCCTCCTCGCACTCGATGAACTCGTCGCCCATGATCGCCGGCTGCACCCCTTCGAGCCGGCGCCAAGATCTCACGGTGCCGGCGCTCAGCGACACGATCGCCGCGATGCAGGCGCGCGTTGCCGAATCCAGCATCACGACCTCCACCTCCCTGGCGGCTCCCTCACCGGCGAGGACCGATTCCTTGGGCGCGTCATTCAGCATCACGGACACGAACCGGCAGGCCGTGGCCCGGTCGTCTTCCTGCACGAGGCGGACGACCATCGCGATTTCGTCCGCTGTCAGAGGCTCGAGCGGATGCGGTTGGGACGCGCTCACGTCAATCTCCTTCTTCCTTTTGGAAGTCCCCGGCCGTCCACATCGCCAGCTTTTCGACGGGCAGCCGCTGCGGCTGGGTGGTGTCGGCCAGGCGAGCGAACGCCTCCTCATCGTTGAAAGCCGACCCGGTGATCAGGCAGATCGCTCGCTCACCCGGTCCGATCGCACCCTCGGCGACCGCCTTCAACGCCCCCATCACCGCGGCCGCACCAGCCGGCTCGGCCAGGATGCCCTCCTCCGCGGCCAGTCGCGCCTGGGTGGCGTAGATCTCCGCATCGCTGCCGGTAAAACCGGTTCCTCCCGACGCCCGCGCCGCATCGATTGCCGGCGCCGCGTCGAGTAGGAACGGCACCTTGATACCAGTCACGGCGGTGCGGGCCTTGTCGACCGCGTCGCCGCCGGTCCGCCCCTCGCGCAGACAAGTGGCCAGCGTGTCGCAGCCCGCCGGCTGCACCAGGTGAATGGCCGGCTTCAGATCGACCGCCGCGTGGGCGAACCCCCGGGCCACGGCCAGCGCCAGCGCCCCGGACCCTGCCGGAATGAACAGGTGCTCCAAGTGGTCCATGCCGCCGTCGGTGTCGAGGAAGTAGGCGAAGGTTTCGGCCCCGACCATACCCTGTGGGCACATCAGGTAGTTGCTCACCAGCAGCGCGGTGTCGTTTCGCACCTCGCATTCCCGTTTGAGGATCTCCAGCACCTCGCCGGTGACGGCCGGGTCGGCGCCGAATCGCTCCACTTCGACGATTCGGGCGCCGGCCGCTGCCATCTTCCGCACCTTCCCCAGAGGCGTGCCGTCGGAGATGACGATCACGCACTCCAGCCGCGCCCGGGCGCAATAGGCCGCCACCGCGCTACCGGTGTTGCCGCTCGAGGTCAGCAGCGCCCGGCTCCGGCCGTTGGCGATCATGTGGGATACGGCAGCAGCGGCGAAGGTTGCCTTGTACGAGAGCGTCGGCTGACCGGTGAGATCGAGGAACCAGAGGTCGGCGCCGGCCTGCGGTCCGATGCTGACCGACTGCACCAGAGGCGCCGGCCCCTCTCCCATCGTTATCCGGGCCTCCGGCGGTATCTCGCCCCCCGGATCGATGCGATCCGCCCAGCGCCAGATGCCGCTAGACAGGCTCATCTGGTCGGGTCCAGGCCAGTCGGCGGCGCGTCCCAGTCCAGCATCTCGACTGTCACCTGGTCGCCGGGATCGAGGCGCTCCAGGTGCTCCGGGCAGATGGCGAAGCCATTCGCCGCCGCCGCCGCCGTGAGAATGCCCGACCCCTGGGCCCCGCTGGGTCGCGCCCGCAGTCCGGAGCCATCCTCGGACTCGTAGACTACGACGCGGGAGTACACCCGACGATGATCGCGGTTGGCGATGCCGGCATCCAGGGTTGCCTGCACCCGACGGTGGGCGTGGTCACCAATCCCCCGCATGTTGAGGATCGCCGGCCGCACGAAGGTCTCGAAGGCGACGACGACCGCCACCGGATTGCCCGGCAGCCCAATGTGGGGAATAGACCGGCGGCCACTGATCAGGCTGCCGAAGGCCAGGGGCCGGGCCGGCTTCATCCGGACGGAGCGGCTGGCGATCCTGCCCCGGGCGGCCAGCACCGCTTTCACCACGTCGTACTCGCCCCTGGAGACGCCGGCCGAGGTCACCACCAGGTCGGCCCCCAGCGCCCGGTCGATGAAGGCGTTCAGGGAGGCCTCGTTGTCGCGCGCAATCCCGAGCAGGTCCGGTATCCCGCCGTACCAGCGCACTAGGGCGCCGAGGGTGTGCGAGTTGGAATCGTAGATCGTGCCCGGTCGCAGCTGCTCGCCTGGCTCGACGATCTCATCGCCGGTCGAGATGACAGCGACGACAGGTCGCCGCACCACGGTGAGCCGGGTGCGGCCCACCGAGGCGGCGATACCGATGTCGGCGGGGGCCAGCAGCCGCCCCCGCTGGAGAACCACCGCCCCCTGGGCGATGTCTTCACCTGCCGCGCGGATGTTTGCCCGCTCCCGGGGCACGACCCGCAGGCCGATGTGGTCCAGCTCTTCCCCACGCCTCTTACGCTCCTCCTCGTCCGTATTCTCGAAGGGAATCACCGCATCCGCTCCGGTGGGCACCGGCGCCCCGGTCATGATCCGCACCGCGGTGCCGACCGCGAGCCGCGCTCCAGGCTCCTGGCCGGCCGCGATCTCGCCGACGACGGGCAGCGTCAACGGGCGGTCCTCCACGGCGGCCGCAGCGTCGGCGCGGCGCACGGCGTAGCCGTCCATGCCGGAGTTGTCGAAGGGGGGAATGGCAAAGCCGGCTACGAGGTCTTCGGCCAGCACCGCGCCCAGGGCGTCGGCGAGTGCCACCTCCTGCACGTCGAGTCTCCGGGCGAGGTCCAGCACCTGCTGCAGCGCCTCTTCGACGCTGAGCATATCACCCGTGTCCTCGTGCAGACAGTCGTCCGACATGCAACCGTCCCGCTTCCCGTTCGCGACAGGGAGAACCTAATTCGATCGGGGAGTGCCGCCAAAGCCGCCGCCGCACCTGCAGGCGTGTTGATCGCCCCCGTACCTTTGATCCGGAACGATCCGCGACGAACGGCGACTTTACTTGCGATTGCTCGTTGGCTGAGCAGTAGCGCTCGGCCTGGCCCTTCAGTGCGAATGTGGCGACGATAAAGCAGCCGCCCTGCTCCTGGTCACGACCACATCCACCCAGGACTCCGGCCTGCTCGACGTGCTGGTCCCCACCTTCGAAGACCAGGAGGACCTGAGGGTTAAGACGGTCGCAATCGGCACCGGCCAAACACTCGCCATGGCACAAAGTTAGTGGAACCCAGCCACCTGCAGCAGTTTCCGGGCCGGTCGTCCCGAGCCCTACTCGGCCGAGGTCAGAATGTAGACGGCGCGCTCGGCGATGAGATCTCCGACCTTCGCCGCATAGGCCGCCATGTGCGGTGCCGCAGCGTGGGCCTTGAGGGCGTCGGCATCCTGCCACTTCTCAACGACGGCGAAGGTGTCCGGTCCCAGTTCGGTCTGAAAGTCGAAGCCGGCGGCATCGACGACCGGCCCGTACTCGATACAACCCTTCTCCGCCCTTACGGCCGGCAGGTTGTCCCGCGCGGCCTCCAGTACCCTCTCCCGCTGACCGGGCTTGGTGGTGATCACTGCAACGACTTGAATCATCTTTTATTGCGCGCTCCTCGTCTGATGGACCTGGAAGACCGAAAGAAGAAGGATATCATCTGAACAGGCAACAGGCTGTTGTCGCTCAGAACCTCATAGGGCCGCGGCACCGAAGATGGACTCTCCTTCTCCCTCTCCGGCGAATAGCTGAGTTGGCGGTAGACCACTATCTTCCCGGCCTCGTCCCGCTGCGGTACACCCATCACTCATCGACCATCACCGCGAGGAACCTGCCCATGCCCCTGCTGTTCGACATGCCGCTGGAGGAACTCGAGTCCTACCAGGGCACCAATCCCAGACCCGACGACTTCGACGCCTACTGGGACCGCGGCCTGGCCGAGATTCAGGACCTCAACCCACAGGTCGAGCTGGTCCCGGCCGAGTTCCAGGCATCCTGCGCCCGGTGCAGCCATCTGTTCTTCACCGGCACGGACGGAGCCCGGATCCACGCCAAGCTCATCCAGCCATCGGGCGCGACCGAGCCACACCCGGCGGTGCTCATGTTCCACGGCTACTCCGGGAATTCAGGGGATTGGGTGGACAAGCTCGGTTACGCGGCGCTGGGATACACCGTGGCTGCCCTCGACTGCCGTGGCCAGGGGGGCCTGTCAGAGGACGCGGGCGGCGTGCCGGGCTGGACCTTGCGGGGTCACATCATCCGCGGACTCGACGGCGAGCCGGACCAGCTGATGTACCGCCACATCTTTCTAGACACGGCGATGCTGGCGCGGATCGTGATGGAGATGCCGGATGTGGATGAACGCCGGGTCGGATCCACCGGCAACAGCCAGGGCGGCGGTCTGACCCTGGCCTGCGCGGCACTCGAGCCACGGATCAGGCGGGCCGCGCCGGTCTTTCCGTTCCTCTGCGACTACCAGCGGGTGTGGGAAATCGACCAGGCGCGAGACGCGTATGCCGAGCTGCAGGAATACTTCAGGAAGTTCGACCCCCTGCACGAGCGTCAGGCCGATCTCTTCCATCGCCTCGGCTACGTGGACGTGCAGCACCTGGCGCCGCGGATCCAGGGCGAGGTCCTGATGGGCGTCGGACTGATGGACACGGTATGCCCCCCATCGACCCAGTACGCCGCCTACAACAAGATCACGGCACCCAAGTCGACGGTACTGTATCCCGATTTCGGGCACGAGGCCCTACCGGGACACCCGGACCGGATATACCGGTTTCTGGCAGAGCTCTGAGCCGGCGCGCTACCGCTCGGTGGCTCTCTCAGTTCTCGATGATACCGATCTCGATCGCGGTGTCGAGAATCGGCTTGTACATAACGTTGTCGGCTTTGATGAAACTAGCCCGCGGAAACGACTTCAACAGCTTCTCGTCTTTCATCCCGACCAGCACCTCCTGCACCTTGACGATGAAACCCTTGCCGTATTTGGACTCCACGTCTCCCCGGATCGTCCAGTTGTAGTCGACGTAGTAGGGTGTCTTCCAGATAATGCGAACCTTGGACGAGTCGACCTTGCCCGCCTCCACCTCCGTGTGCCAAACCTTGTAATTCAGCGCTCCCGTCTGGTAGCTGCCCGACTGCACCAGTGCCAGCGTCTTCGAATGATCGCCGCTGAAACCGACCCGATCGAACACCTGTATCGGCGTGGCCTCGAAATGCTTGCGGATGAAGAACTCCGGCATCAGTCGACCCGACGTGGATCCCTTGGAGCCGAACGTGAAGGAGGTGCCCTGAATACCGGCCGGGAAGGCGTCACTGGCAGTCAGGCCGGTCGACGTGTTGGCGATGAAGTAGGTGACGAACCGGGTGTCCTCTTCTCCTTGTGCGATCGCCACCGAGCCGGGAACCGAGCGGCGGGCTTTGACGCCTGACAGTCCACCGAACCAGGCCAGCTGCACCTCGTTGTTCTTGAAGGCAGCCACCGAGGCGCTGTAGGACTTGACCGGAATGTACTCCACCTGAATTCCAAGCTGTTCAGCCAGGTAAGCCGCTACCTTCGAGAAGCGCTCCTGCAGACGGGCGGTATGCTGATCCGGAATGGCCGTGAAACGGAAGGATGACGCGGCATCGATAAGTGTCGGGGTGAAGAGGAGAGCGACAGCGGCAATGAGGACGATTCTTTTCACGATGAGATATCCTTGTGCTAAAGTTCGATCTATAGAAATTGGGTCTACGAAATCGCCACGCAATAGAGAGATCGGGTAGCCGGGGGTAGTCAGGCCCCGGCTACCACACCACCGCACCTACGGGTCCGTAACGAGTATCTATCAATACGGTGAAGGGCATCTTCGCCCCGCACGGTGTTGAACCGCGGTTGTCGCCCCCCCATCGATCACCACCTGACCGCCGACAGGTAACGAAGGACGCAGTCCTTGAGCCGGCTGCCACAACCTGCTACCTTGCCCCCGGGCATGATATGACCGCAACCAAGATCAACACGACCACGATCGAGGCGATTTCAGCGCTGCTTGGTGCTCACCTTGCATCAGACCCGATCATGCTACCCGGCAGCCATCCGCAGTCACGCCGGCGAGCGGCCGTGGAGCCGACCGCTGGCACCATCAAGGCTGCAGGATAGCCAGTTGCGGTTCCGCTCATCCTGGCTGAGACAAGCCTGCTGGCTGTTCTCGTTCACCTTCCTGATGGTCACCGCTGGATGTGGTATCGACTCCGGCGGGCACGGGGATTCAGTCCCAGGTTCCCGGTCCACCGCCCCCCCTGCCCCCCGCCCCGGCGAATCCGTCCAGTTCACCGACGCCACCCCAACCTCCGGCATCGATTTCACCCACGTATCCGGCACTCCAGAGCAACACCTGATCCTCGAATCCATGAGCGGCGGCGCCTGTTTCCTCGACTACGAGGCCGACGGCTGGCTCGACCTCTACCTGGTCAACGGTACCTACGTCGACATGCCGGCCGGCGCCGCAGCCCCCCTCAGCCGGCTCTACCGCAACGTGCCTAGCGCAACCACACCACAGCGGCAATTCACCGACGTAACTGCCGCCAGCGCCGCTGGCCTCTCCGGCTGGGGCATGGGCTGCGCCGTCGCCGACCACGACAACGACGGCGACCTCGACCTCTACGTCACCAACTGGGGCGACAACGTCCTTCTCGCCAACGGCGGCGACGGCACCTTTACGAACGCCACAGCCACCACCGGCGGCGGCGATTCGGGGTGGGGCGCCAGTGCTGCTTTTGGCGACCTGGATGCGGATGGATGGCTCGACCTCTACGTCACCAACTACATCGAGTTCGACCTGACTGCTCCGCCCAACGACGGCGAGCTCTGCGAGGCCTACAAGGGGATCGCCGGCTTCTGCGGCCCCGGGGACATGGTTTTTCAGGCGGACGTATTATACAGGAATAGGGAAGGCCGCTTCGAGGACGTCAGCGCTGCCACTGGAGTCGCCGTGCCGATCCTCCCTGGTCTCGGAGTCCTCTTCACTGACTACGACGACGACGGCGACCACGACATCTACGTGGCCAACGATACCCGGCCGAATCTGCTCTGGCGCAACGACGGGGATTGGCAGCTGCAGGAGGTCGGCACCGCGTCCGGGGTGGCGGTCAGCGGCACCGGCAAGGCCCAGTCCGGCATGGGGGTGGCCGCGGGGGACTACGACAACGACGGGGACCAGGATCTGATCGTCACCAATTTCGCCGAAGAACCGAACACCCTGTACCAGAGCGAAGGAGAAGGGGTCTTCATCGATGCCACCGGTCCGGCCGGCCTTTCCGGAGCCGCGGGGTCCTACCTGGGATGGAGCGTCGCCTTCCTCGACGCCGACAACGACGGCTGGCTCGACCTCTTCGTCGCCAACGGCCACCTCTATCCCGGCCTCGAAAAAGGTGAGACTCCGTTGCGTTATCCGCAACGCAACCTGCTGTACTGGAATGACGAGAGCGCCTATGTCCAGGCCGGACGCGAATCCGGTTTGGCGCTCGAGATCGCCAGGGTCAGTCGGGGGACTGCCTTCGGCGACTACGACAACGATGGAGACGTTGACATCCTGGTGGTCAATCTCAACAACGCCATCACCCTGATGCGCAACGACGGCGGCAACAGGAACGGCTGGATCGGGCTTCGCCTGGCAGGGTCGGGCGGGAATGGCGAGGCTTTCGGCGCCCACGTCCGCCTGTCTGCAGCTGGCAGCCACCAGGCTCGGGAGGTGCGGCGCAGCTACGGCTATCAGTCCTCCCAGGATGTGCGCCTGCTGTTCGGCCTGGGTGCGGCCACGGCGGTCGACAGTATCGAAGTCCGGTGGCCTTCGGGCCGCCGCTCCGTCCACCTCGAGCCCGAGCTACGGCGCTATCATCTCCTGCGCGAGCCGGGCACAGCCGCCGGTTCGTGATGGCGATTTGATCGATGAGGCTGCGCCAGTTCTCCGGATCCGCCCTGGTCGCCGGGGCGATCCTCGCGGTGGTCTACGTCGCGCTCTTTGCATTCGGCTCGGTGCAGCACGCCGCCGCAGTCGACGAGTTGACCAGGACCCGGGCGCGGATCGACTCACTCGCTGCCGCCGGAGCTGTTTCCACCGCCCTCGAACGGATCCCGGAACTGCAGCAGACCGGGGTGCCCATCGAGCCGGCCCTGGCGAATCCCGTGTCCGTGTTCCGCTGCCTCTTCGCCGAACGGAAGCACCAGCCGACTATCGAGGCCCTCCGAAAACTCTTCGTGCAACACGTCGAGGCGGCCGCGGGGCTGGAACTGAAGGGCATCGATCTGCGGGGTGCGCCGCTGCGCCGGGTGTCGCTGTACCGGGTCACCTTCGCCGATGCCGACCTCGGCGGGGCCGATCTGCGCGAGACCGACTGCCGCGACGCGAACTTCGCCCGCGCCGGCTTTGAGGCAGCCGACGTCGGTCGGGCGCGCTTCGATCGAACGGAACTGCGTTACGCCCGGTTCGCGGGAGCCGATGCCCGGCGGACGGCGTTCGTCCGCGCGATAATGAAGGGAGCCGACTTCAGCGATGCCGAGGCGGCCGCCGCCGACTTCACCATGGCGGAGCTCGGCTTCGCCCGCTTGGTCCGCTCCAACCTGCACGGCGCCAAGCTGACCTTTGCCCGCATGGATGGAGCCGACCTGCGCGAGGCCTACATGGCGCGTGCCGTATTGCGGAAGGCCCGAATGCGCGATGCCGATCTCAGCGGTGCCGTGCTGGAAGGTGCGGTGCTCGTCGACGCCGACCTGGCCGGCGCTCAGCTGCAGAACGCCGACCTACGCCACGCCAACCTGGGTGGCACCATACTCACCGGCGCGAATCTGCAGGGGGCCGTGCTCACCCGCAGTCAGTTCGAGAGCGCCCGCACCGACCCGGAAACGGTGCCCCCGGCTGCGTTTCTGTCCGAGTGAGATCGACTCGGCGCCGCCACCCCGCTACCCGACCGGGTCCAGGCCGTACACTCTCGTGGCGGTGCCGCGGAACATCAGCTCCTTCTCAGCCTCGCTGAAGTCGGCGACCATCTTCTTGAAGGCATTCCACAGCACGTGGTAAGAGACCGACATCCGATCGACCGGAAAGTTGCTCTCGAACGTGCAGCGTTCGGGACCGAACTGCTCGATGGCGTGCAGGTAGTATCGGCTGTAGGTCGACGCGAACTCATCCGAAGTCGGCGGCCGGTCTCTCGCTTCCCAGCCGAAGCCGTTGGCCGGCTGCGCCAGCCCGCCAAGCTTCACGATCACGTTGGGACATTCGCTCAGGGCCGCGATGCCGCGCCGCCATTCTTCGAAGATCTCGTCGCGGCGGCCGTGATAGGGACCGCTTCCGAGCACACAGCCGAGGTGGTTGGCGACGACGATGGTCTCCGGGAAGGCTCGCGCCAGGTCGGCCAACGCCCCGAGCTGGGTGTGGTAGAGCCAGCAGTCATAGCTCAAGCCCAGAGGTGTCAGGCGCGCAAAGCCCTCGCGGAAGCGCCGGTCGGACAGCAGGTCGGAACCGGGATCGGAACTGGCGTTGGCAATCTGGTCGCTGGCGTCCCAGGCCGCGCTGTAGCGAATCCCGCGAAACAGGCCGACTCCGGCTACGATCTGTGCCTGGAGGACCTCCTCCACGGCCGCACCGAGGAGCAGATCCGCAGTGCCGACGATCGCGCCGATCCTGGTCTTGCCCGTGGCCGCAGCACGCGCGGCGGCTTCGCCCACGAACCGGGTTTCGCCGACCGGTCGCATCGACTCCGATCCAGAGGTCAAGTACTCCGACTGGCATTCCAGGAACACCATCTGCTCGACGTTGTGGCCGCTACCGGTGTCCGCCCACAGGTCCTCCAGGAGGTAGTCGATAAAGGGCGGGTGATTACGCCAAAGGTGGAAATGGGTGTCTACGATGGCGCGCTCCGGCTCGACGATCTCTTCCTCGACCTGCCGGTACCACGATTCGGGGTTGATCATAACTGTCATTGAAAGTCGTCTTAGTTCTATGACTTAGTCATGCACGTTGTGGTTGGAGCCACCACCTTCTGGGCGAGCCCACGAAACAGGTCAACGCGCGAACGCGAGATGCTGTCGAACTGCTTGCGGCTCCTGCTGATCGAACCACCGCACGGTGCCGCTCTGACACATCTCCCCTGCGTAACCGGGATCCCCTCGACCACACGCTCATCACCCAAGCTCAGCCGGAGAGCCTGCGCTCGTCACTCCGGATCGCGGTTTGTCAGCCTGCGACGTGGAAATCGTCTGATGGAATTTACCGTTTCCTGGAGTCAGTCCGCGAAAATACCCGTAATTTCCGCAGCCCCGAACTCGTCGCCGGGACGCCCGCCGCCGCCGTCACCTCCCCCTCCGGGCCCACCGCCACCGGCTCCACCGTCCTTGCCCTCGTCCTGCAGCGCCAACCAGGCACCGCCACCGCCCGCACCCAGTAGCAGCAGCACCCACGGGAATCCGCCACCACCCCGCCTGGGCGGTGCCAGGTCCCGGGCGAGCCGCGGCATTTCGCGATCCTGCAGTCGCTGAGGATCGGCGGAAACGCGGCGCTCGACCCGTTCGCGCACGCGTCGCTTACCCGTGTCGTAGAGCATGGCCTCGATCCTGACCTCGTCGCCGACCGGCTCGATCCCGCCGGCTACTATCCAGCCCGCGCCCAGCGCCGCCGCCACCGCATCCCGGCAGGCGGGATCGCAACCCCCCAATTCGAGTCCCTTGCCGGCCATGTAGGCGTAGAGGTCGGCACGGGCGATCAGCTCGACGTGCCCCATGCTCCCGAGCTCGCGACGCAGCCGCTCGGACAGCCCGGCAGCCTGCTCGCGATCGAAGCGCTCGGGTGCCAGGTCGAAGACCACCAGACGCTCGGAGTCGGAGGCGCTGGAGGGACCCGGTACGGACAGGCAGGCCATGCCCAAGGCCAGCAGGGCCGCCCCGAATAGCGCGTCGCACGGATTGCGTGTGGTGTCCCGACAACCGCGGCAACCAGACCGTGGACCCCACTTTGCGGTAAGCGTCATCGCGACCGCACCAGCACCACTTCGTCCACATTCCTCTCCCGGATCAGTGCACCGATCACCGCTCCGAGCCGCCCGAGTCCGGCCACCCCGATCCCGCTGAGCCCTGGGTACTCGGCGGCAGCCGGGCCGGCAGCGTCTTCGACCGCCAGCGGGACACCGAGCGTCAACGCCGGACCGCGCAGGCGCAGCTCGTCGTCCTTGACCGCGCAACCAAAGGCCAGGTCGAACGCGGCCCCGTCACCTAGATCCTCCTCCAAAATCTCCACATCCACCTTGCCAATGAACGGCAGGTCGCCAAAGAGCTCGATCGCCACCGCGTCGAAGTCCAAGTGCAGCGAATCGGCGCCAGGGCTCCAGGTCCCGGAGAGGATCAGCGTGCCGCCGTCGAACTCGTCCAGCTGCCCCAGGTCCAGATCCTCCAGCTGGTCGAGATCCTTGAGCGCGCTGAGGAAAGCCCCCGAGATCCTGTTGCTGAAATCTCCGTCGGAGTCAAAGGAGTAACTGAACTCGAACTCCTGATCGGCAACCAGCTCCAGGTCCCACCTGCCGGCCAGCTGCAGCGCCTTGGGAAACAATGGCTCGCCGCCGAAATCGCCGACGATCACCGCTCCCCCGGTCACCGGCTGCAGCTGGATCCGCACTTCCGCCGTGACGCCGGCCTCCACATCGGCCCGGGCCGAGCCGGCGTGCGTCGTCTCGCCGGCCGCATCGAAAGCAATCAGCACGAAGAGCAGATCCTCGCCAGGCGGGATACCGGTCACAGTGCCCCGGGCCATGTTGCCGACAATCTCGAGCCTGCCGCGCAGGGTGTCGGCCTCGCTTGTCACGATCACGTGCTCGACCCGGGCAACCGTCTGCGCCAGCACTGCCGGGATGGCGATCTTGACGCTGACCGAGCCACCCTCGACCGTCCCCGCCCGCGGTCCCACGCCGTCGGAGTCGATGGCGCAACCCCACCACACGACCACCACACACAACATGGCCGCGAGCAAACCACATTCGGTCAGCCGGGCTGGAGCATCCGGTCTCACGGTACTATCACCGCCTTGGGTGTGCGCTTCTCGATCGAGGCGTCGAGGGCGGCGAGCGCCTCGGTCAGCGGGAAGGTCTCGACCAGCTGGTCCACCGGAATGTCGCCGGCCGCCAGATGGGCCATGGCCGTACGGTAATCGGCCTTCGTAGACCCGAAGCTCGTGTGGAGACGCTGCTCGCAGCGCACCAGGTCGGTGGCCGAGATCGCGACTTCTGAAGGATAGGTGGCCACCACACCGATCAGGCCGCAACGCGCGACCGCGGCCGGCGCCGCAGCCAGGGCTCCGGGAGCCCCGGACGCCTCGACGAGGATGTCGGCCGGGGCATCGAGCTGGGCGACGAGGGGTGTATGGTCGCTCACTACTATCGTGGTGAACCCGAGCGCCCGAGCCATCTGCAGCCTGACCTCCCGATCGGCGTCGATTCCCGTGATGGCGACTTCAGCACCACGCGCCCGGGCCACCAGAGCGCACAGCAGACCGATGATGCCGCAGCCGGAGACCACCACGCGATCGCCTGCCCGCACCTCGCAACAGTTGTACATGCACCGTGCGGACACTGCCAGCGGCTCCACGAGCGCGCCCTGCAGGTGTGACAGTCCCTCGTCCAGTGGTACCACGTGCTCGGCCTTCACGACACAGTAGCTGGCCATGGCGCCGTCACTGCTCATTCCCAGGATAGTGCGCTCGCCGCACAGCTGGGTGTGGCCGGCACGGCAGTATGGGCAGCCGCCGCAACCCTGGACCGATACCGCCGTAACCCGGGATCCCGGTTCCAACCCTCGCACGGCGGCGCCGGCGGCGTCGACGACACCCGAGAGCTCGTGCCCGAGGATTCGTGGGCGCCGGACCCAGTCGAAGTTCGGCTTGGCCAGGGCGGCTGACACGTCCGAGCCGCAGATGCCGGCAGCAGCCACCTCGATGCGGACCTCGTCCGTTCCCGGCTCGGGCATCGGCACCTCCACCAGCGCCAGATCCCGGGCGGTGTCGCTCTGCATCGAGAGTGCGATCATGGACGGAAGACTGGAGCGACTCCCGTTATCGTCACCCGGTGGCCGTGGCGCGTGTGCGGGTAGTAGTCCCAGATGGCGTAGTGCTGGGTGCAGCGGTTGTCCCAGAACGCAACAGTGCCCACCTCCCAGTTGAGTCGGCACTGGAACTCCTGCCGCGCCAGATGCTGGAAGAGCATTTCCAGGATCGCGTCGCTTTCAGGCCTGTCCAGCTCGGCGATGTGGGTCGTGAAGATCCGGTTGACGTAGAGGGCGCTACACCCGCTCACCGGGTGGGTCGTAACCAGCGGGTGTTCCGACCGCGGCGTCCGAATCTCCGCGTCCGACGGAGAGTCATCGTACCGACCCCGGTAGACAGCGCCGTCATGCACCGCGGTCAACCCCTCGAGAAACCGCTGCAAGGCTGGCGACAGCGCCTCGAATGCCGCGACCGTGTTGGCGAAGAGGGTGTCGCCTCCGGTGGGCGGTACTTCCATCATGTAGAGAATTGTGCCGAGAGGCGGCTCGGCGTCGCAGGAAACGTCCGAGTGCCAGTCTTCGCCGGCCACCCGAGTGGAGGTCTCGTCGGTGTGTATCACCATGACCTCCGGGTGCCCCTCGAGAACCCGGGGCCAGGCCGGATGCAGGTGCAGCTCCCCGAAGTTGGCGGCCAGCGCCTTGTGCTGTTCCGGTGTGATCTCCTGATCCCGGAAGATCAGCACGCCGTTGTCGGCGAGGGCCCGGCGGAAGCCGGCCGCCTCGGATTCGTCGAGCGACTGCGACAGGTCGAAGCCGTCGACCTCGGCCCCGCAGCTCGGAGTCACCGGACGCAGTGTGAGTGTCCTGCTCATCGCTTCCTTCCGTTCCGTTCGGCCGGATACCGATCTCCAGCTGAGCATCGCATACCCAACAAGCCGGCCCTGAATATAGACTCTTTGACACGCAGCCAGAAATCTGCGACCGTTGGCTCCCCATAACCGACTTCGAACAGGAGGAGGAGATGACGCGCGTCGGATTTCAGCTCAAGGTCAAGCAGGATCGGATCGAGGAATACAAGAAGCACCACGAGGCGGTCTGGCCCGAGATGCTCGACGCCCTGCGTCACCACGGGTGGCACAACTACTCCCTGTTCATGCGGGAGGATGGCACCATGTTCGGCTACTTCGAGACCCCCGGCACCTTCCAGGATGCTCTCGACGGCATGGCGGGGGAGGAGGTCAACTCCAAGTGGCAGGACTTCATGGCCCCTTTCTTCGAGTCTCCCGACGGCGCCCGGCCCGATACGATCATGGTCGAGCTCAAACAGGTATTCTTCCTGGAGTAGAGCAATGGCAGAGATGAAGCGGTTCACCAGAACCCCGTACTACTCGGGGCCCGACGACCCGGAGATCGGCCAGCCTCGCGGCCCGATCGAGCTGGGCGAGACCGTCATCATCGAGACGGTCGGCGGCCACGACCAGGACTACGAGGGCAAGCACGACCACCGCGCCGGCGCCTTCATGGAGGTGCTGGAGCCACGTCATTCGCGGCAGGGTGGTCCGTTCTACATCAACGGCGTCAAACCCAGCGACTGGATCGCCATCAACATCATCGACATCGAGGTCGGCCCGTACGGCTTCTATCGCAACGGCGGCCCCCACTGGGGCAGCATGCGGATGGTGGCACCGGTACGCGACGGCTTCGTCCACTTCCCCCCCGACTTCGTCGTGCCGGTCCGCCCGATGATCGGCTACATCGAGCTGGCGCCGCTGGCGATGCCCGGTCTGAACCAGATCGAACATGGGGGCAACACCGATTTCAACTCCTACCAGGCCGGCAGCACCGTTCACATCCAAGCCCAGAAAACGGGCGGCCTGATGACCCTGACCGACGTCCACGCCCGCATGGGCGACGGCGAGCTGACCGGCACCGGCGTCGAGATCGATTCCGCCATCACCCTGCGCGTCGACCTCTCGCCCGGGTTTCCCTGCCACAGTCCGGTCGTGGAGAAGGGGCAGCGGGTGGAGCCGGAGGAGGAATGGCTCACCAGCGGCAAGGCCGCGGATTGGGAGGGTGCGCTGAAGATTGCCTGGGCAGAGATGGTGGCACTCATCTGCCATGAGTACGATACCAGCACCGAGCACGCCAACCTGATCGTCGGCACCATCGCCGACGCGCGTCCCGGATACGCGGCCGGACAACTCAACAGCCGCGGAGTCTTCAAGGATTCGGCCTACGTCACCTGTCAGCTGGCGGTAACCCGGGAGCTCAGGCGAACGGGGCAGCCGTTCGAGGGCTGAACCCCGGAGATCGACTCGAACTCCTGCCGCACCACAACCAGGCGCCGCCGCCAGTGAGCTCGAAATTGGTAATCGACGCGCTTGGGAGGAGGGCTCCGCGTGGAGATAAAGAGGACCAGCCGGCGAATCGTCCGACTGCGCATGCCCCCCCCGCGGTGGCTCACCGCAGTGGCTTCAATCTACGATGGAGGCCAAACCCAATAATTCTGCAGGTGCCAGCGGGGAGCGGAATAGGCAATTTTCCAGTCTACCTGACGGGGTCGACCCGGGCGCCGGACGCCTTCCTGGCTGCACTGGAGAAACACGCTCCCCGCGGCGAACCGTTCGCGATCGAACCGGACGTGCCGCTGGAATATCTGAATACCCTCAACGACCAGCCTGCCCGACCGTTGCGGCACGCATGAGTCCGGAGCCGGAAAATGTGGACAGGCGGTCGGTGCTCCTGGTGGGCACCGGCGCCTTCCTGTTCTGGTTTTCCCTTTACCTGTACGTGCCGCTGCTGCCCCTGCACGCCGAGCATCTCGGCTCCTCCCTGTCGATGGTCGGCCTCATCGTCTCCTCCTACGCCATCGCCCAGGTCACCCTGCGCATTCCGATCGGCGTCGCCGGGGACGTGCTGGGGCGCCGCAAGCCGTTTGCCGCCGGCGCCCTGGCCTGCAGCGCCCTCGGCGCCTTCGGCCTGGCTTCGGCTCCCGATCCCTGGAGCCTCTTCGGCGCCCGCACGCTCACCGGCGTCGGCGCCGCCGGCTGGGTTGCCGTCAGCGTGCTCTACAACTCCTACTTTCCCAGGAACCAGCTACCACGGGCCATGGCGCAGGTGATGGCGATCAACGCCACGGCGCTGGTTGCCGCCAGTCTCGGAGGCGGCCTGGTGTCGGAGCGCCTGGGGACCGCGGCAACCTTCCACGGAGCCGCAGGCGGCGGCGTGGTGGGATTCGTGCTGATGATGCTCGCCCGCGAGCCCCTCATCGTGCGTCCCTCCAGCTACTCAGTCGTTCACTTTCTCGCCGTCCTCCGCACGCCGCTGCTTTTGACGGTGGGCGGCATCGGGATTTTCCTGCAGTTCGTCAACTTCGGCGGCAGCTTCGGGTACGTCCCCATTTTCGCTGAGCGCCTCGGAGCATCCGACGCGGAAGTCGGCTACGTCACCACCGCCATGTTCGTAGCCGGCGTCGTGGCCACACTGATTTTCACCCGGGTGGTGCGCCGCCTCGGCTTCCGCCGCACCATCCTGCTGGGGTCGCTGGCAGCAGCCGTCGGCATGGGGGTCGTTCCGGCAATTACCGACGTCTGGCTTTTGATGGGATCCCAGTTTCTCGGCGGCCTGGGACGCGGACTGATCGGCACGGCACTGATCTCGCTGGCCCTCCACTCCGTCGGGCCCGAGGACCGGGGCACGGCGATGGGAATCTACCAGGCTGTCTACGCCGTGGGCATGATCACCGGGCCCGCCATCTGCGGTTACCTTGCTGAGGCCGCATCACTGGCTTCCGTGTTCTATCTTCTCACGGTCGTTTCCCTGCTGGCCGGTCTCGCCGGGCTGACCCACATTGTTCCCGTAGACTCAGGCCCGGACTGACGCGACCCTCCCGGAGTGGCCATGTTCGATTACAGCATCAGTCACCACGCCAATCACGCGGCCGACCGTAGCCGCCCCTATCCCGACACTCTGCTGCAAACGCTGAGCCAGGAAGCGTCGGATCGCGCCTACAGCGAGATCTCCAGCTGGCCCGGTTACGCCCAAACGCGGCTGCACGATCTAGCCGGCATCGCTAGGACGGCGAGGGTCGAGCGCATATGGTACAAAGACGAGGGCAGCCGCTTCGGACTGGGCAGCTTCAAGTCCCTAGGTGGGGCCTACGCCGTCTTCACACAGATCCGCAGCCATGTAAAGGAGCGTACCGGAGAGGAGGTTTCGATCGGAGATCTGCTTGAGCGGCGTTACCCGGAACTAGTCGACGAGGTCGAGGTCACCTGCGCCACCGCGGGCAACCACGGCCGGTCAGTCGCCTGGGGCGCCCAACTGTTCGGCTGCCACTGCGTGATCTACCTCCACCGCGCGGTCTCGGCCGGTCGCGAACAGGCGATAGCCTCCTACGGCGCCGATATCGTCAGAGTCGACGGCACCTACGACGATTCGGCCCGCCAGGCCGCCGCCGACGCGATAGAGCACGGCCGCACTCTCGTGACCGACACCGGTCATGGGGGCTACTTCGAGATTCCCCGCACCGTCGCCCACGGCTACACCGTTATGATGCGGGAGATCCTATCCCAGCTCAATGGGGAGCAGCCGACACACCTGTTCGTGCAGGCTGGAGTCGGCGGACTTGTCGGAGCCGCGTGTGGCTATTCCTGGCTGGCCTGGGGTCGACAGCGCCCGCGGGCCATCGCCGTCGAGCCGGAGCAAGCCAACTGCCTGCAGGAGAGTGCGCGCCAGGGGCGACCGGTGGTCGTGCCTGGCGAACTGGAGACGCTCATGGCATGCCTGGCGTGCGGCGAGGTCTCCGAGGCGACCTGGGATCTGGTCTACGCAGCCTGCGACGACTTCATCACCATCGAGGAAGCTGCCATCGCTCCTATCATGCGGCTGCTGGCCGATGGCGACTTCCGGGACCCGGCCATCGTCGCCGGCGAGTCGGGTGCGGCTGGCCTTGCCGCCGCTCTGGCGGCCTGCTCCTCCCCCGGGTACCGCGAGCTGCTCGGGCTCGACGACAGTTCGAAAATCCTGGCCATCGGCACGGAGGGAGCCACCGACCCGGAGCTGTACCAGCGCCTGCTCGACCGGGCGCGCCGATGTGCTCCGCCCTGAGCGCGGTATCGGGGCGAGGCCGGCGACGGCGGCATCGACGACGCCCCCTGATCCACCATCTGCCGCAACTTGTCCGACGAGCTGCGCGCCGCCTTCCCGACTACTCTGCGTCGCCGCGCGACCAGCGAGTCGCCGCCGCGTGGGTCACGCCATCGGCCCCGGTAATGTAGTAAACGGTGAGGATAGTTTCTCCGTCCAGCTCGACCGACCAGGGATAACCAAGATCGGCCCGCCCGACTTTGGCGCCGAAGCCGGCCCGCTCCTCCTCGGTCCATCCCTGCGCCGGCGTGCCGCCGTCGGCGCGAAGGATGCGGACGTCGTCCGTATTCCACGAGTGACCGCCGTCGTCGCTGAGCACCGCCCGTATCCCCATCGGCTCCCTCCGGTACCCGTAGGTGCACAGGAGCCGACCGTCCCGGAGGTGATTGAGGAAACAGGGATACCCCCAGATTCTGGTCTCCACCGGCCTGCTCCAGGTGCGGCCGCCGTCCTCCGACCACAGCTGCCAGAGGTATCCGGTGATCGGGTCCCGGGGCCGGTGGGCGCGAGCCATCCCCAGGATCCGACCGTCGTCCAGCTCGAGCAGGCTCAGTTCCTCGGTGAAGGCGCCGCTTGAATCCTCGTATACCGGCAGAAAATTCCAGGAGCGGCCGTGGTCCTCGGATCGAGCCATGAACTGCCGCCAGCCGCTGCCCACGGCCGTGCCGCCACCGACCAGCGGTGTTCCCCCTACCGGGAACAGGATCGTTCCGTCGCGCAGCAGGCAGCCGCGAAAACCCGAGACTACCGCCATGCCTTCGGCTACCGTCAGCGAACGCCGTTGCCACGAAGCGCCCGCATCGGCTGAGATACCGACGTGCAGATCCCGTCCCGACAGGTAGAAGAGCGACGGATCAGTCTCGTGATCGACGGTGTGGTAGCCACGCCCGATCCACGTATCGCGCTCGGTCACGGACCGCAGCTCGGGGGCATCGAAATGGCCGCCCATGCCACCAGCCCCCACGTCCAGCCAGGCCCCATCGGCCATTACCGTGCGAAACTTGCCGGTGGCGCCCGGCCACAGCGGCGACAGCGAGGTGTCCGCCGTCTCCTCCCAGCTCTTCCCACCGTCGGAGGAAAGAAAGAGGCGAGTGATTCCCATCGAGCTGTGCGACGGGCGCTCCCGTTCCGTCACTGCAGCCATCAAGCGCCCGTCCGGCAGCGACCAGAGCGAAGGGAAACAGCAATAGGCGCCCGCCTTCTCGAGGATCCGGGCGTGTTCCTTCAAAGCGTCTCCTTCCCCTGCGCCCACGCCGCCGCCAGCAGCGTCTGAGGTTTCATCGGCAAGCTCCGCATGCGCATCCCGGTGGCGCGATGGATGGCGTTGGCCACCGCCGCCAGTGGCGGTACGATGTTGGCTTCGCCCACGCCCTTGACGCCGTAGGGGTGACCAGGGTTCGGGACTTCCACGACCTGCGTCTCGATGAGAGGGAGATCGAAGGCCGTCGGCATGCGATAGTCGAGGAAGCTGTCGTTGAGCATGCCACCGGCGTCGCCCATTGCGTACTCCTCGTTCAGAGCCCAACCCACGCCCTGGACCGCCCCACCCTGCATCTGCCCTTCCACGTAGCTGGGGTGAATGGCCGTTCCGGCGTCCTGGAAAGCAGTCAGCCGCAGCACGGTGACCTTTCCCGTTTCGGTGTCCACCTCGACGTCGACGAGGTTGGCGCTGTAAGACCCGACCGAGCCAGCCGGGTCCAGGTTAGCCCTTCCTACCACCGGCCCTCCGGTCTGCGGCATCGCCGCCGCCACCTCGGCAAAAGTCAGCTGGCGGCCCGGAGCGGAGCGGAGCCGGAAAATCCCGCGCTCGAACTCCACCTCCTCTTCCTCCACCTCGAGCAGACTGGCGGCGCGCCCTACGAGCTGTCGCCGCACGTCGTGCGCCGCCTCGACCGCAGCCCACCCGCTCTTGAAGACAACACCGCTGCCCCCCGTGGCCGAAGTGAAACCCACCGCATCGGTGTCGCCGACGCTCGGCACCACCGCCTCCAGCGACAGTCCGAGGGTCTCGGCGAACTGCTGGGCAACAGCCGTGCGCGTGCCACCGATATCGACCGACCCTTCGACGAGGCTGACCGTGCCGTTGGGCAGCACATTCGCCACAGCGCTTGCCATTCCGCTGTTGTTGCGACAGAAGCCCATGGCGACGCCACGGCCACGCCTGCAGCCGGCAGCCGGCACGCCCAGAGGAGCCTGGAAGTGCGGGTGGCTGCACACCGCCGCCATGACCTCGCGCGCGCCGATGGCGCCGTTGCGCACGCCGTCGGCACGGCGGCTGCCGGGCAGCGCAACGTTGCGGATCCTGAACTCCATCGGCTCCATTTCGAGCGCCTCGGCCAGTTCGTCCACCACCGACTCGACCGCGAAGGTGACGATCGGCGCACCCGGCGCGCGGTAAGGAGCTGTCTTTGCCTTGTTGGTGACGACGTCGTAGGCGTCTATCAGGACGTTCTCTATGTCGTAAGAGGCGAAGGCGGCTGCACAGGCGCCGGGGAGCGGGGCTCCGGCGAAGGCGCCCCCTTCGAGAACGAAGCTCACCTGCGCCGCGGTGATCCGTCCCTCTCGAGTCGCCCCGATCTTTACCTTCACGATGCTGCCCGCCGTGGGACCCGTTGCCTGCAGTACCTCCGAACGACTTAACGTCATCTGCACCGGCCGCGCGCTCTTCCTGGCCAGCGCTGCAGCCACCGGTTCGAGCAGTGCATGCAGCTTGCCGCCGAACCCGCCGCCGATCTCGAGCGGAATCACCACGACCTGCGACACGGGGATACCGAGCACTGCCGCGGTGTCCTGGCGGATATTGAAGTGTCCCTGACTGCTGCACCAGACCGTCAGCCGATCTCCCTCGCGCCACAATGCCGTGGCCGCCTGGGGCTCGACATATCCCTGGTGCACCGACCCGGTGCGGAATTCCCGCTCAATGACGCGGTCGGCGGCTGCGAAGCCGGCTTCGAGGTCACCCGCCTGGTGTTGCTCCCGGTCGCCGATGTTGCGGCTCGCCGGGAATTCGCCCTCGCCGCCCAGGAACTCCCAGTGCTCGTGCAGCACCGGAGCGTCGGACGCCAGACTGGCTTCCACATCCACAACCCAGGGCAGCGGCTCGTAGTCCACCTCGATCAGCCCCAGCGCCTCCTCGGCCTCGTGGGCACTTCTGGCCGCCACCGCCGCCACTCCATGGCCGCGGAAGAAAGCCTTCCTCCGAGCCAGCACGTTCTCGCCCACGGCAGACCCGTACATGCTCTCCTGCCCGAACGGGGGCAACGACGGCAGGTCGCTCCCAGTGACAATGGCCCTGACGCCGGGATGTCCGTACGCCCTGCTCGCGTCGATCCGGCGCAGACGGGCGTGCGGATGGGGACTGCGAAGCACTTTGCCGTACAACATGCCCGGCAGCTTGATGTCGGCACCGTACAGCGCCTTCCCAGTGACCTTGTCGAAGCCGTCCTGCCTCACCGGCCGGCTTCCCACTACGGCGTATCCGTTGTCCTTCTCCATTATCTTCCCGCGCTAACGATCGTGGTTTCAGTGAAAAAGCCCCCAGCCGGGTCAACCGGGCTGGGGGCTTCGTCGCTTGCTGGCGTCGACTCCAGTCGCGCCTAGTAGTGCCCTTCCTTCGGCTGCTTCGCCGTATAGACCTCGCGGCTGAACTGGTAGGCGAGATCCACAGTCTCCACTGGCTCGTTGCGGAAGTCGAAGCGCACCGCCACACCGTCGATCGTGATGACGAAGTCGGTCACATCCTTGTGCAGCAGTGGGAAAACGACGAAGCCGGAGTAGTCCTGACCGCTGAAGATCGGTTGTTCCCTCTTGTAGAGCGTGCGGGTGAGCAGATCCTTTCGCTCCTCGAATTTTATGTAGGTGTTGCCGGCATAGGCGATGGCGTACGGCCAGTAGTACTCGACCATGGCCGCCAACGACAAAGCCTCGTATTCCCGCCCGTTGCTGGAAACCAGCTTGATCTTGCGCGGGTCGAGCAGAACTTTCGGGTACTCGTAGTTTTTTACCTTCAGATTGAAGACCGTGAACCGCTTCGTTGGCGACCTGCTCTCCGGCGGCGTGTGATCACCGTAGGTATAAGGGTTCAGGTCGAATTCGTACGGATTCAGGTAGAAGCTCGATTTGTCCGGCGCATAGGAAGCCAGCTGCCGGTTCAGGATTTCGTCGGTCAGCGGCCTGAGTTTGATCTCAAGACGTCCCTGCGAGTAGGTGATCCCCCGGTCGTCGCCAATCGTCATCTCCTCGCTCACCTGCGTCGCCACCGGCTCGACAGGTCCGGCGAATCGGCGCATGCCAAACTGACTCCCGCAACCGATCTGGACTGCGACCGTGATGACAGCTGCGGCTAGTATCGACATTCTTGCCATGAGTAGGGCTCCCGCCTGCTTGCGATTATAAATGGATGTCCTTCAGGTTCTCTTCATAGAGGCTCACCTCGGCGGCGTACTTTTCGCGTAGACCGGTGATCATCGCCTCGAAGTGGATTCGCTCTTCCCGCTTACGCAACCAGTATTTCGCCCGCGAGCGCGACCGCTCGTAGCCCTGAGGCTTCGCCGGGGTGCGCTCCTCAACTCGGAAGATGGAATAACCCTCCTTCAGCTCGAGAGGCCCCTTCAACTCCCCAATCGGTGCCTTTTCCATCGCCTCGTCGTGCAACGGCCCGAAGACGGAGCGCTCGAATGGATGCAGGTGGATCTGGCCTTCCTGTCCTTTGGAGAACATGCGGGTGGAGTGCTCCTCTGCCAGGACCTGCATGTCGGCCCCGCCGCGGACTTTCTGCAGCAGGGAATCGGCCTTCTCGCGGGTCTCCACCAGGATCTCCGTGATCAGGGTGGTGTTCGGGTCCATGAACTGGTGCGTGTTCTCCTCGTAGTACTTGCGGATCGACTCCTCGGTGGAATCGACCTTGGCCTGCACCTCGCGATCCTTATAGAGGTTGATAAGCAATGCCTCTTCCTTGTCGACGAGCCAGCCGGCCACGGCCGGTTTCCTGTCGATTTCCAACGCCACGGCATCCATGGCGAACATCTTGGCGAGCAGCAGGTACTTGTCCAGCACGTCGAGGATCTCCTCCTCCTCGAACTTCAGCCTGATCTGGAACCGGACCGGGAACCAGTAGGTGTTGATGAAATCCCCCACGGTGAGCTTGCCACCGTCATATGCAACCAGCGTGCGCGCCTTATCCTCGTCGGTGGTATTCCAAAGGGCGTTGTCCGAACCGACCCCCACCAGGAAGGCGACAGCCTCCCGATCGACCTCCGCGTTGTATTTTCCCTTGAGCTCCTGCAGCTTTTCGAGCTGCTTCTCGTCACCTTTTTCCTGCGCCAGATACTGGCGGAATACGTGCAGGTATCGCTCCGGCGCCTCGGCCTCCTCGAGGACCTTGAAGATCTCGTAGCGCTCGAAGCGGCGGTACGGTTGACTGTAGTCACCGACCGGCACGTCGAAAAGCGTATCGGCCGTCTTGAAACCGATCATCACGCGCTGCAGATCGTCGCGGCCGACGAAACCCCAATCCTCGAGCTCACCGCCGCGCTCGGCCGTCGTCTCGTGGATCGACCGCTCCCGCGCCAGCGCTTCGAAGGAAGCCCCCTTCTCCAGCTCGGTTACCACCGCCTCGGCCTCCTCTAAGGTTTCCGTCTGGATATGGGCCAACCGCAGCATCCGGTTCCACTTGCTCTGCTTGAATTCCGCGCGCAGTTCGTCCCGGGTTACGTTGATCGTCGGGGCGATCACCCGGGTGACGTACTCCTGCACGAGTTTGGTTTCGCGCTCCTTCGCGTACTCCTCGCGCAGGTCCACGTCCTGATCCAAGCTCTGCTGCCGGGCATCATAGAGCATGAGCTCCATGTCGACCATCGTCTGCAGGTAGTCCTTGACGGCGGCCAGTCCCTCTTCCTTGGACTGCAGCAGTACGGGCGTTCCCTCGGTGAACCCCCGCAGATCCTCGATCGTGATCTCCTTCGGGCCGACCCGGGCGGCCACGTTGCTTTCGAATCCGGCGTTGCAAGCGGACAGCGCCCAGATGATCGTGAAAACGACTACAGCTGTTGCCGGCGACACGTGTTTCAAGCTCTGCTCCTGTTTGGCTGCAATGGTTATGCGCCTCTACAGCTCACCCGTGGCGGCGAAGAGGCGGACGAAAGCGGTCGTCTCTGTGATCTCCAGATCCCCGGCGTCGAAGTTCCTCTTCTCGCGCTGGAACCCGGCATTGAGGGTCAGCTGGTATCCTATGTACTGGGACGTGTTGGAGAAAACGAAGGCCCAGACATCGCTGCTGAAGTCATCCTCTTCCCCCGTGCGCAACTCTTCCTTCTTCTTCAGGTTATTGAACTCGCTGTGCTCGTAGCCGATATCGATCCAGGTGTGCTGCAGGAAGGCATAGCGACCGATTATGAAGATGGTCGCCTCGTGGTCGCGGGTGAGCGCGACCTCCTTGGCGATCGCCCGGCTGCTGGGCAGCAACCGGCGAAATGTGCTCTTGAACTTGGGCCACACGGTCAGGTTTTCACGCACGTCCACGGTGTAATCGGCCTTGTTGATCCAGCCGACGAACGAGCGGTCGCGCTTCAGGTCCTCCTGATCGCCCCGCTGGTAGAACTTCTCGAACTTGAACTTGGAGATCAGATTCAGATCGCGGATGCCCGTGTAGCGCACATGCGAATAGAGCGTGTTGATGAAGGTGTCCTGGGCGTCGAGCGGGTCATTGAAGCTGGTCTGCCCCTCCGGGTCGATCCATCTGAGGCGGTCTTCGGGGATGTTGTCTTTGGCGCTGCGCGCCAGGTCGAAGACGTCGATTTCGACGGAGGGGAAATCCCATTCGGCCGTCACAACGCCGTAGGCCGTGCGGTTTTTTCTGCCACTGCTGATCTCACGCTGCCGCGTTCGACCCACCGTGAGGTTCACCCCCTCGCGCAGAGCCAGGCCGCCGTAGACGTTATAGCCGGATCGATCGCGTTCGTAGGGCAGGTCGGCCACCAGGTCGTCCTCGAAGCGGTCGATGAGCGTGTTGTTGTTCATGTCCATCCCGAAGAGGAACTCGGGCGCATCGACCTGGTAGCGCAGGAAGGCCTCGGCATAGTCGGGACGGGAATTCTGATTCTGGTTGAAGTCAGAGATGAAGTCGTTGTTCTCGTCGAGACCGGGGAAGACGCGGGTATCACCGCCCGAAGCCTGTCCGAACTCCTCAGTTAACGTAACCGTGACGCCCTGCGATTCGCGACGCCAGTCCGGATTCACGTCCTGGTCGTCGTTGTCGTCGACGAACTCGAACCGGTGCTGCACGCTGTTGCTGTAGTCGATGTTTCCGGACCCATCGGTCATGAAGGCGCTGGTGTTGTAGTCCGGATCGAGATAGAAAGTCTCGCCGTGGGCGAAGAACGGGTAGGAGGTGTAGGATGTGGTCAGGTAGAACGCCTGTGCCGTCTCCTTGTCGGTCGGCAGCTTCTGGAACTTGCCGTCGATCACCCGTTGGAAGTTCTGGTTCGGGAAGCGCTGGAAGCGCCTGTTGAGCACGTACTCGGTGCTGAGGTCGAAGCCCATCACGTTCTTGATGTTCAGGTCGACGCCGATCACCTCGTTGGCCGTCGGCAGGCCGTACTCGAAGCGCAGGAACCGCTGGTTCGAGCCGTCGCTAATGTTGTCATCGGCCTGGAACACTGGCAAATACACTACCTTGCCGAGGCGGTTGATCTGCTTGTTCGAGCCGACCTCGACGAAGTAGTCGTTGGCCAAGATCAGCTCGAACTCCAGCTTGCGGATATCCTTGAAGCTCTGCGTCTCTGCGGTTGGCTGGAAGTCGTTGCGAACATCGTAGGTCAGCAGGATCGGATCGCCCCCCTTGGCCTTGAGGACGCCGTCCTCGCGAATGCCACCCTCCACCAGCGGCACCATGCCTTCCTGCACGACGCCATCGATGAGGATACGCTCTAGGAACAACACCGCGCCCTCCTCCGGGGACTCGGGCGAGTCGTCCGAGATGCGGATGATCAACTCTTCAACATTGCCCAGATTCTGCGGGCGGCTCAGCACGCCCTGGAGCGAATTCTCACCAAGGCTGAACTCGCTATCAGCGTTGTGGGCGTTTACCCATGTGACACCCAACTCCGCGAAATCACCAACCTGAGCCAGACCGCGCCCCCCTAGCACGCGGGTCGAGTTGACCGCCAGCTGACCGGTCGCGTTCTGCGTGATCGCTCCAACGCCGGGTGAGCTGACGCGGGAGGCGAGCAGTGTCAGGGCGTACTTGTCGGAGAGGAAATCCCACTGCATGCCGTTGAAGGAGGGTTTGGAGAACGTCATCGGCGTCAGCGTCGTGCGAATAGCGTCGCCGACGGTCAGGGCGCTGTGGAACTGGCCCTTACTCGCCGACGAGACCACGACGTTACTGAAGAAGCCACCGTAGCGCGGGCTCTTGAACACCTCGCTGCCAAACGACTGCGGATTATCTTCGGTCCAGTCGTAAATGCGCCAGCCACGGGAGATATAATTGCCCAGGGGATCGTACTGGCGCGTCCCTTCGAGCAGGATGCTGACGTAGCGCTGATAGTTCTCGCGGGCATAGTTGCTGTATTCCCAGCCGCGCCAACGGTACTCGTAATAGAGTTGCTGGGGCAGGAACCATTTCCTGCCCGTCGGGGCCAGCGCACCCGGGTGGATCCGCGCGCCGTAGACTCCCGGCTCAGAGATGTCCTGGTATACGTTGGGCGGCTGTGACTCGGCTGAGGAAACCCACAGGACGCCGCCGGTCACCAGCACGATGAGCTTTTTCCATCCCTTTTTGTGCATTCGAATCCTCCTGTTTGGACCATCCAACCGTGGCGGACGGACCAGACTCAGCTATCAGCTAGTATGCCAGACCAACGGTTCGGCTGATATGGTGGTCTTTGACCTGCGTACCCAGCGTGATCCGCGACAGGTAGATGCCGGGCGGCAGCATGTTGCCGGCCATGTCGCGACCGCTCCAGGTGAAGAGGTGATCGCCCTTGCCGCCCGCTCCGCCCTCGAGCTCGGCCACCAGCCGACCGTCAAGGCTGTAGACGCGGACTTCCGGTTCGACGTTGACGTTGAGCACCAGGAACCGGAACTCGACCTGCTCGCCTACGCCATCGCCGTTCGGCGTGCCGATGCGAGGTGAGATCGTAAGGTTGCGGACCAGGTCATCCGGCTTGGGCACAGCCGGGAAGAACACCTGCGTCGAGCGCTGGTTGCACTTGGAGCAGCCGGCGGGCAGGGCCCGGGGCACCACATCCTGCCATAGATCCGGCTCAGTGCTCCGACCAACGAAAGCGGTGAAAATCGTCGGATTCCGCGCGATCTGCACCTCCATGTCCACCTCGATGGTGTCGCGGGTGCTCTCGACAGGGGTGGGCAAGTCGACGATCAGGGAGTCGCCCAGGTCGCTGACGCGGATACCAGCCTCGACGACCTCTCCACGCTTGCGGACGCTGATGCGGTCGGGATCCGGCTTCGACGGCAGCAGCAGCAGCAGCCGGTCAAATTTGCCCCCCCCACCGAAGTCGCCCCAGAGCCGATAGGTGAACAGTTGTGGCATGCCCGGCTCGGCGACGCGCGGCCCCACTTCTCCCTCGACACCTTCCAACAGGGCCTCGATGTATTCCACCTGCAGATTGTTTATCACCGGCGCAGTGGTGGGCGTCTCCGAGTCGAGGATGAGCTGCACTTGCAGGAACCGCCGTGGACTCGGCGACAGGAAGATGCCGGATTCGAGGTAATCGACACTCCAAACGCTCCAGTCGTCGCCGGCGACGAGACTCGTGTCGGTGCGGCCGCGGAGGAACTGGTTGGTGTCGTCATACTGCTGCTTGTTCTCGAGCAGGGTGCCGTCCTTCTTGTAGTACTCCACCTGCTCGGTCAGTTTGAAGCCGGTGCGCGTCCGCACGCGCACCTGCGTCCCTTCGGGCTCGACGGCATCCCAGTTTATCGCAGTTATCTGCTTCACGCGGCCGTCGCCGGCAATCTTGCCCAGGTCGATGAAGTCCGACTCAAGCTGCGCCCCAGCGACGTGCCCGGTCGGCACGACAACCAGCTCGGCCATATCGCCATTGCGCCCCCCCTCGTACCGGGCTGACAGGTAGCGCATTGCTACCGGCGTGGGCAGGAAGTACTGCAGGTCGTTCTGGCCGCCTGGCTCCTCGGTGGTATCAAGCTTGGTGAGCAACTCCAGGTCTAGATCCTTCGGTTCCACCTTCGACGTCTGGTCGGAGATGTTCAGCTCGTGATCGACCTGCATGTCGCCAACCCGGTTGACACGGTGCTCGGCGCCCAGCATATAGATCCGCCTTACCCAGAACCGCGCCCCCAGATCGAGAATCCATTCCAGTCGGACTCCCTCTTTGTTAATTACATTTTGCCAGGAGGTATTAATGTCGCCGTCCACCATATCGCCACCACGGCCAGTCAGCTCCAGCATGTTCCCACCCCGCTCGATTGCCCCGAGCGAAACATTCTCGCCGAAGGCAAGAGCTTCGATCTGCTGGATGGCGGCGTCTTCATTCTTCGAATCCGCCCGGATGCGGATGTACTGCATCTGCTGGAAAGGCTCGGGATCGGCCACCTCGACAGCCGTGTCCCCCGTTTCCACCACCACATCGGTCAGATTGCGCAGCTCCTCCAGCTTGAACTCGAGCACGCGCCGGGTGTTGAACCTGTCGTTGGTGCCTCCAAGGACGTGGTATGCGAATACGTTCTGGCCGGTAAGCTCGCGCATGCCCCGGCTGACAAAGATGCGGAAGTCGCCTAATGGCCGCGCGCCAACGGTGTCGGGGAAGGTGAGCCGCAGCGTGTGAACCGCCACGAGTCGCCCCAGGTTGACTTCGATCAGCCAGTCCTCGATTGGCGCATTGGGGTCGGGTTTCCACCACCCGGCCGACCGCAGCACATTCGTTGCCTTGGTACCCGGCGCAGTCGAGCCGACCTTCCAGATTCCACCCCGCAGTTCGGCATCCTTCGCGCCAACATGGGTGAACTGCTGAGCGTCGGCGACGGCATCTATCTCGTCCTCGTACTGGCGCAGGGAGAAGGAACCGTCGCGGTTGAACTCGAGGATACCGGTCGGGAATTTCCATTCCCGCCACTGGCTCTGGGTGTCGACGCTGAAGATCCGACGTTCGCTCTGGCCCCAGGCGGCGCTCGCAGCGAGTGCCAAAGCCAGCAGCAGCATCTTGTGCTTATCGGTCATAATTCCTCTCCACGCCAAACGGGGATTCCGGCCTCGTCTGTGAGTTCCCTTGCATACCGCGGCGTATCCTGAGGTGTCAGTAGACGACGCTGACAACACGGGTATGGTCGACGTCCTTGACGCCGCCCTCGATGACGATCCTGACGATGTAGATGCCCACCGGGACGACCTTTCCGGACACGTCAGTGCCGTCCCACTTAGCCGTGTGGGGGCCGCGCCCGCGGTCCTCCCTGAAGGCGTACACCAGATCGCCGCCGAGAGTGTAGACCTCCACGCCGTTCGGCACGACGTTGAGCAGTTGGGTCAGGCTGTAGGGAACGGTGAGCGCGTCGTTGCGGCCATCGTCGTTGGGGGTTATAACCAGCGGCTCGTTCCCCTCGATGTTCAGGATGTCACCGCGGGACGCCTCAGTCGTCAGGACCTGCAGTTTGTTGGTCGAAACTTGCTGGTTCGGGTCGTTGAAGTTCACGATCGGACGCGGTGGTGGCAGGACCGGTTGCGGCAGCTCGCCACCGGCCTGACGGAACACCTTGGCGTCGAAGAAGGTCGACTGGACGAGCACCTCGACGTCGAAGATGACCCGGATCGACTTGCGCTCGTCGATCTCGGGAAAGTGCAGGGTCAGACCGCCGGTTTCCTCAATGATGTCCTCCGGCTGCAACTCCACCTCCTCGGCGTTGTCGATACTCTCACCGATAAGCAGGGAGTGGAAGCGCGGCACCGTCGGCGTCGAGATCGTAATGCCGTCGATGCCCTTGTCGCGTCCCTGCACGTCGACCAACAGGTCATAGGCGAAACGGGATGGCACCCCAACGGTAACGCTCGCGTAGCCGCCGGATGGCTCCGGCTCGTCCAACTCCGAAATCTCACCGAACAGCCGCGATGCCAGCGCCGGGGAGGCCATCTTGATCGCCAGATTGTTGATGCGAATGCCGTCGGTAATGCTCGAGCTGGACAGGTTGACCCGGAACTGGAACCACTGACGCGGACTGGGCACCTCGGGCACCTGGCCGCGGCTGTCCAACGGCGCAGACCAACGACTCCAATTTACCTGATCATCTTCGAACCCGCCTTTGACGTCCGGGCTGAGGCTGTTGTACTCCGACTCCGACACGACACCCAGCTCGTTGAGGAAGCGGTTCGTTATCTCGTAGAATATCTGGGGCGTCGCATCGCTACCGGTGCGCACCTGGATGGAAGCCTCCACGTCCGCCTCCTCGACCTCGGCCAGGGCGTCGGTCACCTCGTCGACCCGCAACCTCACCGTATCCCATGTGAAAGCCCCGAAATTGGTCGGCGCGGCCAGATCGATGACCTGGGAGACGTACTCCGCCCGAGGAACGAAACCCGATCCGTACAGCTCGATCTCGGCCAGCTCGAACGGATTCTTGGCCAGGACCCGCAGCAGCACGAACCGGGTGAATTGGTTCGGGAACTGGACGACAGCCACGCTGTCGCGAGAGAAAGTGACGCGCTTCATGAGCTGGTAGATCGGCTGATTGTCCTCACCGTATTCCAGGCCATTGGACGTAGAGAGCTCGTAGCCGCGAATGTAGTCTTCGTGGAGAGGGACGCCGAAGGAGTTGACGCCTTGGAGCCGAGGGTAGAACTCGACCCGGCTCACAGGAAAGCGGCTGCCCAGATCCAGGGTAAACCGCCTGCCGGTCTGGTTGGCACCGACATGCTTGAAGCGTTTTTCGGTCGAGGTCGTCGGATTACCATCGACGATCGGCAGGTCCGAATCCTTGACCGGGTAGTTGTTCCAGATATTGGCGGTCGCCCGCTCGACGATAAAGCCGGTCGCTGGCTGGGCCGATTCCCACGTTAGCGACTGCGTAATGTTAGAGGTGGGCTCAAAGCCGGCGATCTGAATGGCGCCGCTGACCCCGAAGTCGATCGCGGTTGACTCGTCGGACAGCGACTTCCAGTTACCCTCCGGGACTTCCCACCGGGTGATCTGAGCCGACCCATGAGTACTGCAGAGCGCGAGGGCAACGATGGCGCTGGCGACCAAGGGACCGAGTGCTCTCACCGCTGTCCTCCTCCGAATTGCTATGCGGGTGTCAGATCGATCCGAAGTTCCGATCTGACACCTAAAGGCAGGGGCACCACCTACTGGGCGACCCACCTCGAAATATTTCGGCAAAATATAGCCTTATAAAAAATTCTTGTCAAACAAAATGATATGGATTCAAAGTCAATAAAATCAGAAGCTTGCGACCAATAAGTCTGTCCTGGCCAAACGCGTCAGGCAAAGATCCAGCAGGTCTCGCGCGCCGGCACCGAACAGGGGTACCGCACCTCCCCCTTCTCGGTCGCAATCGAGCGGGTCAGACGTCGCCCCTCCGCGGGCAGAATCGCGGTGCCGACATGGGTGAACAGCTCGACGCCGGGCGGCATGCAGTCGCGGTGCTGGCAACCACCGGCGACCTCGTCGTGGTGCAGCATCGACGCCCAGAAGTCGTCTATGGTCGGCACCCCGGCTGCGGCACTCTCGTCAAGTATCTGGCGCATGACATCAACCCGGCGCTCGTAATACCTGAAGTAGGGGTTGGCAGTGTCGCAAAGCCGGCGCATGTCTGGATCGTCGCAACCGCCGTAGGTGGACACGAGCACGTTGCGATCGCTCATGCGCACTGCGTAGTGATACTTCGATTTCTCGATGAGCGCTCCCATTCCCGACGTGTCGCCAACGACCAGATTGCATCCCCCCCAGTGCAGGTTGTAGCGGGTCAGCATCTCGACGGCTTCGATGGTGGTCGAGCAGCAACGCAGCACCAGATCCAGCACCGGCGCGGGGAAGTACTCCTCCTCGCGCTTTACCTCGAACTCGTACAGGGCGCCGCCGCCGGTCTCCAGGCAGAGACCGACCTCGTTGACCTGACCGTAGCGGCGATACCCATCCCCGGCCGGGCCCGCCGGAACCGCTACGGTCGAGGCAAGCGCCGGCGGCTGCAGCGGTGGCGGCCAGTCCTGACCCATCGGCTCGTCGGTGTACCAGGTCGCGATGTCGTCCCGGCCGTTGCCCAGCAGCGGTCCGCGGTCGGTGCGCGGCAGCCAGCACTCGGAGCAGGCTTCCCACTGGCCAGCCCGCCGGGGCGCGAGGTAGTCGAAGAACATCTCCTTCCAATAGATTTCGAGATAGGCCTCGCGCACGTCGATGCCAGCCCCGTCGGCGAAGCCCCGATGGCGATCGTCGAGATACTGGTCCATGCCGGCGATCTCGGGGAAGCGCTCAATGCCCGGGAAAGCGTCCATCTTGCGGCGGTGAAGATCGGCCGCGCGCGCCAGCAGGTCCTCCCGGGACAGGCCGTCGAATATGGCCATGCCTGTGGTGGTGTCGAGGTGGCCGAGATTGCGGTTGGGTGCTTCCCTCAGGGCCTCCTTCCACTTCTCGAGCCGCGTCGTGACGGCCGGTTGCCACCTGCCCGCTACCTGCTTGCCCGCCCCCAGGCCGTCCTCGTAGCCGTTCGCAGCAGGCGCTATCCTCTTCATGGTGTTCTCCTCGCAGCGGTTGCGGCCTCAAAGGAACAGTCGATTACCGACCATGCCGGTCAGCGTGTCGACGATCCAGAAGATGCCAAAGATAACGAATTGCCCCATGATCATTCCCAGGAAGAAGGGCCGCGTCGCCGCGTACAGCCGCGCCCCCCCGTAGCGCAGCACCGGCCCCTTAACCGCCCAGGCCAGGAACGCGTTGAAGGCCATCCAGCTGAAGGTGGCGCTGATCGGGAAGCCGACCGGATGCAGCGGCCACCAAACCCAGATCCGCCGCGCCAGCATCAGCAGCCCCATGACCGCAGCGCCGATGCCAGTGTGGAACCACCCGCGCAGGTCAGCGCCGATCGGGTCGCTGATCAGCGGCGTGGCGAAACCGAGGATCCACCCCGGTAACTTGACGAAGATAACCGGCCACAGATTCACCGCGCCGTGGATGTATGCCAGGTTCAGTGCCTCCCAGATGGCGCCACCGGTACCGAGCAGGGTCGCTGCCAGCATCGCCCAGAACAGGCGCCGGCGCACCGGACGGGAGCCGGCCACCACCTGCTCGCCGAGCTTGAGCCCGTTGGCCACATGCGGCATGACGAAGTTCAGCTGGTCGTTGCCGAGCACCCGGGCAAAGGCGGTGCCCACCATCCCAGACGGTCCCAGCAGCCGTGATCCGAGGTACGAGACCGTGGCGTCGGCGGCGACCAGCGGCGCGTAGATAACCGCCACCCCCCCTTCGGCGATGACGCGGCTCAGACCGATCCATACCACGAAGGAGAAGAAGGTGAATACCAGCGCCCCGTGGAGCGGAATCCCGATCTCAACCAGCCAGGCCACGAACACCGCCACACTCCCCCAGAATCCCCAGAAAGCGGCCCGGTATGAAAGAATCTCGTCGCCATCGTCGTATTCCGGGGCCCGATTGAAAGCCTTGCGCCAAACGACGTAAAGATGGTCGCGCGCCAGCCACAAGCCGCCGAGCAGCAGGATGACCATCGCCCCCATGCCCTGGTGCACGAGGCTAGAGAGGCCATAGCTCCAGACCGACACCGCCGGGCTCTCCTCGATCCCCCAGCCGACCTCGGCGTATATGTAGGCCTGCAGGTTGTTGAGCAGGGTGAAGGCCCACAGCCCGAAGGCAACCTCCCTCTGGATCAGGTAGAAGAAGCCGATCGTGGCAAAGCTCAGACGAGCGTTGAACAGGGGCAGGGGCAGAATCAGGTCGATGGTCGGCACGAACGGGTAGTAGCGGTGCAGGCCGATGAAGGTGCCCACCACCACCGGCACAAGGAAGCCGAGCCACATGGCGCCGCCGCGGAAGAACGGTCCGATGATTGCGCCGTTGCGCCCCTCCTGCACCATCGCCAGCGGCAGCTGCACCACCGGGTAGATCAACCGCTCGTGATCCATCCAGCGCCGCCGCAGGATCACCATGACACAGATGAAGGCGACGTTCACAGCGACGATCGCCGGCGCCCAGCCGAGGATCGGCTCGAGCCATACCTGCCAATGGATGTTCGACGATCCCCCCTGAGCGCCCTCGTAGAAATCGCGGATAGCAGCTGGATCGTGGGGAATGAGCCAATCGGGTATCTGCGGGACGATCGAGGTTTCCCAACCGTTCTCAGCTGTCGCGAAGTATATGGGCGACGGCACCAGCGCTATCCAGTAGTAGACCAGGACGTGCGTGCTGTTGGCCAGGCACATCATTATGAAGATCACCAGCAGCTCGCCCTGGTTCAGCGCCAGAGGCCGGTAGGCGACCTTGAGCAACGCGTTGACCGTGCCGATCAGCAGGAACAGGATGACGTGGGCGATCTGACTGGTGAAGTAGAGGGTGGGATTGCCCCCCTGGACCAGGACCTCCAGGTAGTAGCCCACAACGCCGATGGCGGCCGAAAGCACCATGCCCAGCAGTAGGGCACGGGCCGTCAGGCCGCGTTGGACGCTGCTCGTCTCGGGGTCGTTCATCGGTCGCGGTGCCCGGTCGGACCCCTGACTACGCCGGGCCGACTCAAGCGCGGAAACGCTGCAGCACGTTGCGAGTGATGCGCGAGACCGGCTCGCTGACCAGCAGGGAGCTCACGTAGGTTATCGACCCGGTCGAGAACACCGCGCCGCCACCCCCAGGCTCGTGGGTGATCATCTGGGCGCCCCCCTCCTCCGGGTTCGTACCCTGCGCCAGCAGCTGCACATTCCGCGGCGAGTAGGCTGGCGAGATCTTATCGGTCTCGTGGCCGGAGGCGCCGCCCGGCACCCGCATGTGCTGACACTCATGACCAAACTCGTCGCCGTTCTCCAGACCGGTCCCCGCCAACGCCCAGTGCTCAGCGTCCACCACCCGGTACGGGGCCGCCGTCATGATTCCGGGATAGGTGAAGACGACGCCGAGCAGGTTGGCTTCCGACTCGTGACGCGCGTGGAAGCGGCTTTCGACCGTGCGCTCGGCGGCGTGATCATAGGGGCCGTTGTGCACGACCATGGTATCGTCGTCGGTGAACTCCACCTCGCAGTTGAGACCATTCCCCCCGAGGTACATCAGCCGGCCGCCGCGGTTGAAGACCCAGTCCTTCAGCTCGAAGTACATGCGGCTGGTCCAGTACTCCGGGTGGGGCCCGAGGATCAGCACCTTGTAGTCGTCGAGGCGGAGACGTCCGTGGTGGAACTGGGTCTCCGACCACACGTCGTAGGCGAAGCCCTCCCGTTCCAGCCAACCCAGCAGCCGCCACTCGGCCGGAGCAATGTGATTGGGCGCTCTGCCTTCGATTGGATCGGTCACCTCGACGCCAGCCGGAACGTGGTTTATCGGCTCCGGCCGGTCGAACGACAGCGGCTTCTCCTCACCCTCGTACTGATAGCCTTCCGGATCATTGTAGCGTTTCAGCTCGAGCCGGGCGTTCACCGTCGGCGCCGGCGGCAGGCGGTCCGGGTGGATGTAGTTGCTGCGACCACCGAAGCTGTTGTAGGCGTTCCAGTTGATGTCCGAAGCCAGAACGGCGACGTCGGCGGCAGGCGCCGCCGGAGCCACCACCCAGGGGAAGGAGAAGAATGCGCCCGACTCGCCAGTTGCGTGCAGGTAGTAGAGCCCGGAGCGCTCCGGCGCCGCGATGTACTGCTTGTGCGCCGGGCTGGCATAGCCGAACCGGTTCCACATAACGCCCGTCTGGGTGTAGTCGCCGTCGGGACTTATCTGCACCGTGGCGCGGGGACCGTGCTCGTCGTACCAGCCGATCGACCGCACCAGCTCCTTCTTCCAACCGTACCGGAAGAGTTCGAGCTTGTAGGCCTCGTCGGAATGGACCCTGAACTCGGAGCGTTCCCCGGCCCGAACCGCCTTCGGCCACATGTACCCGAGGAGACCGTCCTTGAGCAGGCGGAACTGGTGCGGGCGGTCGGCCGACACGGCCATGTGGACGATCTTGGGACCGTAGCCGCGGGCGGCCAGCGTTACCCGGTAAGGGCCGGGCGCCAGGTCGGCGTGAATCGCGCCGGACGCTGTGCTGCACGCGGTGCTCACCTGGTCTTCTGTGACGAACTCGACTGCTACGTCGGGCAGCGCGACATAACGCTCGTCACTGACGTAACCCACCAACATGGTCAATTCTCCTGAGCGAGCGCCCCGCGACGCGGGACGGCGAGGATTCCGACCTCAGTTTCGCAAATCTCAGCCGGCGTAACAATTGACGACAACCTCCCTGCCAGAGATCGCAACCGCTGCGGTTGCTCCGCTCGAGTCGGCAGCCTATTCTCCCCGGCACCCGCCGCAACCTGGATCGACCAATTACTGGAATAGCCATGCACGTCGTCGGCTACACTGACAGCCTTAGCGCACGTCCCGGCGAAACACTCCGGTTCCGGGTCAGCTGCCAACGCCCGACCTACCGCGCCGAGATAGTCAGACTGCGCCATACCGACACCAACCCCGACGGCCCGGGCCTGATCACCGAGCCCGTCGACAGCGACGTCGCCGGCCACTATCCGGGACGGGCGCAGGGAATCCATCTCGGCTCCTGCGTGCTGGTGCCACACGCTCCTGCATTGAATTGCGCCGGCGGCTTTGTCATCCAGGCGTGGATCTGCCCGACGACTCCGGGTAGCGGAGAGCAGGCGATCCTCACCAAGATGCCCGCCGACGGCACCGGCGGTTTCAGGTTGTACCTATCCGGCGACGGCGCTCCAACCCTGGAGGTAAGCGGCGTCACCGGCCACCAGAAGCTGAGCACCCGCAAGCCGCTCGCCGCCTGGGAGTGGTACCACGTGCGCGCTTCCTACGACGCTGATAGGGGACGGCTGGAGCTGGCACAGAAGCCGCAGAGTTACTGGCTGGAAGAGGAGGTCCTGGAGGTCGACTCGACCGCCGCCATCGGCGCCATTGGCGCCAACCCTGCCGACCTCCTGCTGGCAGCCGGCTGGATCGACGACGGCCGCAAGCGGACTGGCCATCACTTCAACGGCAAGATTGATTCGCCCCGGCTCGACAACGCCAACGGCGCGGCCGTGGCCGCGTGGGACTTCGCCGCCGACATCGGCACGGACCGGGTGCGCGACACCTCCGGCAACGGGCTGGACGGCCGCGCCCTCAACCTGCCGGCCCGCGGCATGACCGGGCACAACTGGAACGGCGACGAGGTGGACTTCAAGGTGGCGCCGGCCCAATACGGTGCGATGCACTTCCACGACGACGACCTGGAGGACGCCGGCTGGGAGGAAGCATTCTGCTGGACTGTGCCCGCGGACCTGCCCAGCGGCATCTACGCCGCCCACCTGACCTGCGATGGCGGCGAGGACTACCTCCCGTTCGCCGTTACGCCCGGCGCGGGGCAACCGCAGGCGCCGATCGCCTTCCTGTTGCCCACGGTCACCTACCAGATCTACGCCAACCAGCGTTTCCGCGACCCGATCCGCCAGGCCCTGAACCAGCCGACCGAGCTGGCCCAATCGCCCGAAGATCGCTACATGCGCGAGCACAACCTGATGTGCACCTACGACGCCCACACCGACGGCACCGGCGTCTGTTATGCCTCGCGGCTGCGGCCGCTGCTCAACATCCGACCCGGCTACCGTTCCCCACCCCAGTCTCTGGCCGGCGGCTGGCCACGGCTCCTGAACGCCGACATGCACCTGGTGCACTGGCTGGACCAGAAGGGTTTCGCCTACGACGTGATCACGGACGACGACCTCCACGCCGAGGGGGCCAGCCTGCTGCAGGGCTACCGCGTCGTGGTCACCGGCACCCACCCGGAGTACTGGACCGGGCCGATGCTCGACGGGCTGAGCCAGTATCGAGAAAGCGGAGGACGGCTGATGTACCTCGGCGGGAATGGCTTCTACTGGATCACCTCTTTTGATCCGAACCGTCCCCACGTCACCGAGGTGCGGCGCTGGCGCGGCTCCCGCGCCTGGGAGGGCAGGGAGGGCGAACACTATCACAGCACCACCGGCGAGATGGGCGGGAACTGGCGCTACCGCAACCGCGCCCCGCAGAAGATGCTCGGGGTCGGCTTCACCTCCCAGGGCAGCGGCGTCAACCGCCCGTACCGGCTGCTGCCCGACAGCCGCGATCCACGCGCCGCCTTCATTTTCGAGGGCATAGAGGAGGACGAGCTGATCGGCGACATTCCAGCGCTCGTGCTGGGTCACGGTGCCGGCGGCTTCGAGATCGACCGGGTCGATTACGACCAGGGCACGCCCCGTCACGCCCTGGTCCTGGCGCGCACCCACGACCACCCCGACTCCTACCAGCTGGTAATCGAGGACCAGCTCTGCTCCACCCCGTTCACCGGGGGCAGTCAGAACGACCTCGTCCACGCCGACATGGTCTACTGCGAGGGCCCGAACGGCGGCACAGTGTTCTCGGTCGGCTCGATCAGCTGGTGTAGCTGCCTCTCCTACCGCGGCGGCGACAACAACGTATCCCGCGTCACCGAGAACGTCCTGCGCGCATTCGCCGCTGACGGCTAGCACCCCGGCTCGGCATTCGCCTTTCCCAGAGCGCCGGCTCTGTCTGGCGACACCGTCACCCTTTACCTTCTTGGCCGGAAACTCAAAACGAGGCACGCGATGGCACCCGCATCCCTGATCAACAACCCGGCCAAGGAGATCCTCAGATCCGGCGGCCCCCTCTTCGGCTTCAATGTCTTCGAGTCCCTGCGGCCGTCGGTGGCCAAGATCGCCGCTGCCGCCGGCTACAACATGCTGCTGGTTGAGAACGAGCACGTGGTCCACAACGAGGAGCCGCTGACCAACTTCCTGGTCATCGCCCGCGACAACGGCCTCGCCCCCGCGGTCACGGCCCTGGTGCCCGCCCGCCCCTTCGTCTCCCGCATGCTCGACGCCGGCGCCCTCGGCATCTGCCTCTCCCACACCGATCGCCCAGACCAGGTCGAAGAGCTGGCCAAGTGGATGAAATACGCCCCCGACGGCGAACGCGGCCTCGCCCTAGGCGCCAACTCCGGCTACCGCGGCGACGACGTGAAGCGCTACTGCCGCGAGGCCAACACAGCAACCATGCTCGTAGTCAAGATCGAGTCCTGGGAAGGCATCCAGAACGCCGATGCCATCCTCTCCCACCCCGCCGTAGACGCCCTCGTGTTCGGCCCCGGTGACCTGGCCGCCACCATGGGGCACCACGGCCAATGGGAACACCCCGAGGTCATCAAAGCCATGCAGAGCGCCATCGACATCGCCCGCGACAGAGGTCTAGCCACCGAACCCACCATCTACCCCAGAACCCGCGAAGAGTACAAGACCCAGCGCGACCAAGGTCACCAACTCTTCGGCCGCTTCCGCGCCAGCGAATACGACCTGATCCGCCAAGCCGCCACCGAGGAGATACAGATCTACCTCGACTAGCTTACAGTGGTTGAGGTCTGACTAACTCACAATGTATGGGAGCGATCACGGCGGTCGTTACATCAAGAAAAGTTGGATAATCCACCGATGATCGGCGTCGATCAAAAGCACCTCTCAGATCAGTCCGTACTAAAAGGGTTTTTCTACACGAAGTCGGGGACAATCTGGCGTTCGAAGGTGGGTCAGTTATGCACACCCCGCGCACGATACTTTAGAACCAGCGAACACGGAGCTCTGAGAAAATGCCCACAAGCGCCAAGCTAGGAATCACCGCCGAATTCTTCACCAACGGCCACCTTCACTTCCCCGCCCCAGGCATCGAACTCCTCAAACAATACCCCCACCTCGAACCCCACCCCCTCACCAACAACCTGGAAATCACCGCCTCCCAACGCGCCGATTGCGACTTCATCGTCACCGGCGCCACCCGCTGGACCAAACCAGCCCTGGAGGGCAGCGACCACCTCATCGCCCTGCTGATGATGGGCGTCGGCTACGACCACATCGACGTCGACGCCCTCACCGAAGCCGACGTGATGTTGTGCGCCGCACCCGATGCGGTGCGGCGCCCAATGGCCACCACGATCATGACCTTCCTGCTGGTACTGGCCACCCGGCTCTGGCAGAAGGACAGGATCACGCGGGAGGGCCGCTGGCTCGAGCAGAAGAGCTACAACGGCGACGGTCTCGAGGGGCGCACCTTCGGATCGATCGGGGTCGGCAACATCGGCCGCGAATTTTTCAAGCTGGCAATGCCGTTCGGGATGCGACACCTGGCCTGCGATCCCCACGTGTCGGCGGAATCGGTCACACCGATTGGCGTCGAGCTGGTCGATATGGAAACGGTGCTGGCCGAGTCGGACTACGTCAGCGTCAGTGTGCCGCTAAGCGAGGCCACTTACCACATGATAGGTGAGGCGGAGTTCCGCAAGATGCGGCCGGACGCCTACTTCATAAACACCGCCCGCGGCCGCATCGTCGACGAACCGGCACTGATCCGTGCCCTGAATGAGGGCTGGATTCGCGGCGCCGGCCTCGATGTCTTCGAGCAGGAGCCGGTCGACCCGGAGAACCCCCTGCTGAAGCTGGACAACGTCGTCGTGGCACCACACAGCCTCTGCCACACCACCGAATACCTGCACCTGGGATGGACCGGCAGGGTGGCCAGCGCCGACACGATCTCGCGCGGCGGCATCCCCGAGGCGGTGGTCAACAAGGCGGTGCTCGACAAGCCCAGCTTCAGGAAGAAACTGGCCCGCTACGGCGACTAGTGCGCCGTTGAGGAAGCCTAAAGGATTACCTCGAATCCTTCGAACTGAGGGGGGCCGAGATAGGTGCCCTTCGGGGCCCGCGCCTGGGCGTGCGCCTTGCGAAAGGCCTCCGATTCGGTCCAGTCGATGAAAGCCTGCTCCGATTCCCACACCGAATGCGAAATATAAGTGGTGCATTCCTCGGCGGTGGCACCCCGAAGCAGGTGGAACTCAGTGAATCCCGGCACCTCGTCCAGGTAGGACTCCCGGTTGCGCCAGTGCTCCTCGAACACCTCTTCCCTTCCCGGGGTCACCCGGAAGCGGTTCATCGCGATGTACATGTCATATCCCATCAGTTGTTGTTGCATCGCCTGACCGACACTCGGGCTCGGCATAGGCCTCTTGACTGCGCCATGACACCAAGATCGATAATCTGACGGGCCGCTGCTGAAAAATCAGCGCTGTTTTTTCGCCCCCTCAACCAGATAAACCTGGAGACCGTGGACGACCTGATGGCCGCCTGGGTCTTCCAGACCGGCACGGTGGATGGCGGCTTCTCGACCACGCCACTGATCGTAGACGGCGTCATGTACATCTCGGCTCCGTGGAACCGGGTCTTCACCCTGGACGCGGTGACCGGCAAGGAGATCTGGCACTACTACCACCCGGTGCCCGAGGAATACGGCCTGATCTACCCGCCCACCAACCGGGGCCTAGCCCTCATCAACCTGGAGGAAGCGTTGTGCTTTCAGACCCGGTAAACCCAAGAGGTTCCCGCTAATCGCCGGGCGGCGCCACCGCCACCCGAACCGCTCCCTCCACACCGACGTCGAGAACCCGCCCGGCCTGATAGCTCTCACCATCAACCTGGATCGGTCCCGCTGCAGCCCGCTCAATCCGGATGGTGCGACCGCGACCCACCACGGCGCCAGGCATCCCGGCGACAGAGCCGGCGAACAGCCGCCAACCGTGGCGCAGGAGCGTCGGCAGGCCCAGCTCGCCTATCAGGCAGACGTCGAGAAGACCGTCGTCGGGCCGGGCGCCGGGGGCGATTCTCAGCCCGTAGCCGTACTGGCCGGTGTTCGCCACCGTTAGCAGCGCCAGCGGCCCAGCGTAAAACTCCTCGCCATCGACGGCCACCGCGACCGGCTCCGGCGCCGACTGTCGCACCGCGGCCACCGCTGCGGTGGCATAGGGCAGGAATCCCCGGCGGTGGGCACCAGCCGCGTAGCGGGCACTCACCTGGGCGGCGATGCCGATGCCGGCGGTGGAAAAGAAAAAGTGCTCGTCGATGCGGCCAACGTCCAGATGCGTCACCCGGCAGTCGCGCAGCAGCCGGCAGGCCGCAGCCGGCCGGAGCGGCAGCTGCAGGGCGCGGGCAAACGCGTTACCCGACCCCAACGGAACCACACCCAGGAGGCAGCCGGTACCCACGCGGGCACTGCCGCCCTCGTTGACTGTACCGTCGCCACCGACGGCCACCACAACCTCCCGCCCGGCCGAGACGCCCGTTGCCGCCAGCTCGGTGGCGTGTCCCGGTCGCTCGGTATGACACAGGTCGTAGTGGTGGGCGCTGCCGCGAAACGCGGCGTGGATCACCGCCTCCACCTTACAGTGGTCCCGACCGGCTCTGGAATTGATGATGAACAGATGGTCCAGGAGTTGCCGCCTCCCTTATTTCACGGGGAACCACCGGTCAGGCAACGCAGCCCGGTTTGTCTACCCAACGCTTTCCATAAAGATATGGTCGGTGATCGGGCCGCGCGCCACAGGCCCACCGCGGGAGCTGAACGGCGGCGCCCGATGAAACCAGGTAGACCTTTTCCCTATGCCCCTCCCTCCTGGCGCGAAGATTGCAATCCTCTGCTCCAGACTAGCCCAGACCAGCTTGTGAGGACGGTGGCAGCCTGCTCCCCAGGCTTCTTACGACAACCACAAGAGGCTGTTTTTTATCAGCTTGAGCAGAGTCAGGACGCGACATCGACCGGCTACGCGAGATCGACGGCGCGGCAAAGACTGCTGGTGGGGTAGAAAAATTTGCACAGCTGCCGGCCCACGGCCGGACAACGGGAGCTGCGGACAATGAGCGATCACTCGACCCACGACGAGGAATCGACCAGCGCTCACCAGCGCGACATATCACTGCAGGATCTGGGCACCACCGGCGCCAGGATGCTGTCGGGACTAGGGCGCCAATCCCGCCTCTCGGCCAACCCCGAACCGGAGCAACCGCCAGAAGACGCTTCGCACACCGGGCCGTCGACCCGCCGCACAGCCTTTCGTGTCGAGGTCAGTCTCAAGACCATGGTGCAGTGGCTCGAGGTCGGCAACGGTGGCCGCTCGGTCAAGGCTCTCGGCGTTCTCACGAACCTGAGTGGCGGCGGCGCTCAGCTTTTCCTGCGCCAGCTCCCCGCTGAAGGTTACCTGAGAATCTCCCTGGCCGCCCCCGACGACTTCGTCGAGGAGCGGGCCCGACGCTCCAGCATGCCCAGGCGCCGGCGCGGCGGCACCAGGATCCTGAGCCAGGCGTTCTTCTACGCCTGCGACCGAATACGCGACAGCCTGCGTGAGGTGGAAGCCAGAATCGTCGACATCGCCCCGCATGCGACCGACGACAAGGGCACGGTCTACGCCCTGTCGCTCTCGTTCATCGACCGGCACGATAACCTTTACAGGCTCGTATCCTTCCTGCAGCGCAGAAAGGTGCAGCAGCACGCCACGGCCGCAAAGGCCACCCCATCCTGGCGGCGCGAAGAGGCAGCACTCCGCAACGCCGACAGTGCCAGGGGCCCAGTCTCTCCTGTTGCCGCGACCAGCGTCTGAAAGAACCACGAAAGCAGCACATTTCTTGACACCTCGGCCACTGCCGCCGTACCCTTACTCCCGTCGCAGCAATCACCCCGCACGCATACCCGATCTGCCCGCAGATGGACTATAACCTAACTGACAGGGTTGCCGTGGTAACCGGCGCCGGCGGCGCCATCGGCAGCGAAATCTCGAGATCGCTGTGCGCCGAGGGCGCGCGGGTCGCCATCTGGGACATCTCCCTGGACGCGGCCCGCAAGACTGCCGAGGAAATCACCAGCGCCGGCGGCACCGCCATCGGCGTGGAGTGCGACGTGCTGTCGAAGGAGAAGGTTGCCGCGGCGCGCGACGAAACGGTCGGCCAGTTCGGCACCGTCGACATCCTGGTCAACGGCGCCGGCGGCAGCCGCCCCGAAGCCACGACGACAGCGGAGCAGGAGTTCTTCGACATCGCGCCCGAGGCTCTCGGACGGGTTTTCGACCTGAACTACATGAGCGCGGTCATTCCATCCCAGGCAGTGGGCCGGATCTTCGCCGAGAAGAAGAGGGGCGTCATCCTCAACATCTCGTCGATCGGCGCTATCCTGCCGCTGACGCGATCGATCTCCTACTCAAACGGCAAGGCGGCCACCAGCAACTTCACCCAGTGGCTAGCAGTGCACATGGCACAGACCTACTCCACCCGGATCCGCGTGAACGCGCTCGCTCCTGGCTTCTGCCTTACCGCGCAGAACCGCTTTCTGATGCTAGACGAGAAAACCGAGGAGTTGACCGCACGCGGCAACCAGGTGATCGCCCAGGTGCCGATGGCCAGGTTCGGCGAACCAACCGAGATCGCCAACGCCGCTCTCTGGCTGGTGTCCGACAGCGCCAGCTTCGTGACCGGCGCCATCATCCCCATCGACGGCGGCATCACAGCCTATCTCGGCGTCTGAACCGGGCTACTCTCCCGACGAGCTGACGATCTTGGCTGCGCCCACGTTGCCGGCCCGGTCGGTCAGGCGCACCACCACCGTGTGCTCTCCCCCCGCCGCCTCCACCTCGATGGCAAACGGCTCCCGCCCGGAGTCGAAGATCCCGTCCTCCGGAAAGAACGGCTGCGGATCGCCGCCGTCCACGACGTAAACACCCTTGCGCAGCAGGGAGCCGGCGTCGATGGCGACACCGGTGAGGGTAATCCGGTCTCCCCTGCTCTTCGCCTCGAGTCCGACCAGTTCCGGCGCGCCGTTGTCGATGGTGAAAGGCTCGCTCTCCTTCTCGGTCTGCAGACCCCGGTCGCCATTGCTCGGCCCATCCGAAGCCACGACCCTAACACGATAGCGTCCGTCGGGGACGGACCCGGTGTCCCAGGTGTGAGAGGTCTGGCGGATCTCCTCCTCTAGCACCTTCCACCGCGTCTCACCTTTTCCGCGAAAGTATACGGCATACTCCAGGTCGTCCCCGTTGGCGTCACTGCCCCCCCACTTGATGCTGACTTTCCCGTGCACCGGCCCGTTCCCTCCCGGCGATGTCGCGGCGCCCGGGCCACCGGCTTGCGGCGCCTGGGGACGTTGTGGGCCGGGCTGGCCTCCCGGACTCGGACTGCCGTTGCCGCGGCGGTTCGAGACACCGCCGGGTCGGGTCGACAAGACGACAAAGGAGAGTCTCGGCTTCAGATTCCGCTGCTGGTAGGATAGGGCGACCGAGTGGAGGTTCGGTTGCCGGTCACCGGCCTTGCTCAGGGTCGCCCGCCACTGGACGAACCGGGCGTTCGGGTTGTCGATCCTTCCCGTTCTCCCCTCGGGATTGCGCCAGCCGCTCCAGGTCGAATCCGGCTCGGCAGAGTTTCCGCTCCGCGTCGCCATTTCGATCCCATTTCCCTCCCACCAGATCCGGCCCCACTGCGCCCAGGTTGAGGCGTCGTGGGCCTTCGAGGTGATCGTCCCTTCCGGCCGCAGGCCGGGACCAAGCAGGTACAATTTGGCCATGTTGGCGCAACCGACCAGGAAACCGCCGCGACCGACCGCGGTCAGGGTGGTGATCTGCGACTCGTCTACCGCCAACAGGTCGGTGCTAGCCTCGGTTTCCGGATTAACCCGGTGCAGTCCCCCGTTCTCACCGCCGGTGCCAAGCAGGACCTGGCCATCCTCCGTGATCGCCAGCGCCAGCAGCTGGGCCTTCGCCGAGCGCCAGATCGGCAGAACAACGCCATCCTGCTCTATGCGGTAGAGCACCGATCCCGACGCCGGTCCGCCGGCCCCACCCGAGCTGGGGTGCCCCGGAGGACGCATGCCAACCGCCGGCACCACGCCTGCCTGTAGGGGCAATTCCAGAGTCACGATGGGTACCCCCGGGCTGGCCCCCTGGGATGGCACTGCAGCGCTGTCGCCCCCGGCGTCACCACCGTCCGTCGCAAGCACGCCAGTCCCTGTCGAAGGAGGTGGTTGCCCTCCCTGTATCATCATCGGCACCGGCGGCCCTCCCGAACCCGGACCACCGCCCGACAAAGCGACCGCGTAGAGGACTCCGTCTGCATCCATGACCAGGCGCCGAATCTCCTTCTCAGCGGCATCGTACACGACAAACGGATCGCCGTCGCGGCCGATCCGGTAGATCAATCCATTGCCCTCGCTGCCGGCGTAGACGCCGCCGTCGACGGCCGGAAGCAGAGCCATTATATGAGTCTCGGGCGAGTCATAGAGCACTTCGCCCCCACCGTCGGGCCCGACCCGGTGCACCCGTCCCTTGTCGCCAGTTCCGACGATCATGGAGCCTTCCCTGTCCCGTACAATCGACCAGACGTAGATCTCACCAGTTTCGTAAAAGGTGGAGACTTCACCGGCCGCGTCGATCCGATAGACCTTGCCGGTAGCCGAAACACCGGCGTAGAGGACACCGGTGTCCCAGAGGAGGCAGAGCACGTCCGGCTCGTCTAGATCGGCGTGCAACGTCAGCTTCCCGCCCGTAAGGCGATAGATCTTGCCGCCGTTCCCCGTTCCAACGTAGAAGTCATCGGCGGCGGCCACGACGCTCCATATGTAGAATTCGCCGGTTTCCCCCAGCGACTCGAGTTCCGGTGCCAGCGTCGCGACGCCGGCACTGCCGAGCGCGACCCCGACGCGCTCACCGCCTTCGAGGTGGCTCCGCGAATGCACCTCCCATATAGCCGACTGCACCGCCGGCGCTGGCGCGGCCGATACGCACAGGACGGTCGCCACCAGGACGCACCTGCCCACTCTTCTGAGTATCATTCCCATCTCCATCGTATGTCGTCGGCTCACCGCGCTGCTCAAGGGTACCAGTCAGCCCACCTCAGCGGGCACCGCGGTCCACCCGCAACGCCAAAGACCGCTGGCCGCGGACGGCATAGCCGACCTCCACCTGCTGCCGTGCCACCGTAGTCCCGGGTAGCAGGAATAACTCGCCAGCCTGTCTGGTCGTCCGCACCACGCCGAGCATCGAGGCAGGGAGCGACGGCAACTCCATGGCACCCACGGTGGCGCCGGGCCGGCGCAGGAACAGCTCGACCACGATCCCGTTGGCCCTAGGGATATCCTCGATCAGTCCCAGGAATTCGTCCAGGTTGTTAGGATTGTAACGCCCTGGAGCCTGGCGCCGGTCGATCTGCCGGGCCGTCAGGGCATCGGCAACGCGCACCTCGAGCATGCCGTTGGCCAGGTCTGCCGGCACCTCCAACTGCAGTGTGACGGTCTCCTCGTCACCGAGGTGGGGACGCAACCGCAGCGCCACCTCGATCGTCTCGCCCGGGCGCACGACGTTCTCGCTGACCCGCAGGCTTTGCAGCGTGCCCTGCCGGTGGACCTCTTGCAGCTCGATCTCCACCGAGATGCCGGCGATCTCCACCTCCTCGAACGGGTTGTTCAGAAGCGCGGTCAGTACCTGGGCCAGAGAGATCCCTGCCATCATGCTCGCATCGCCCCCCGACGCGAAACCGCCCACTTCGAGGGAGCGCGGGGGATGACCCGAGCGGGCAATCTCCACCGTGGCCGTTGAGGCGATCGCGTAGTCACCTGCGAGTTTGCCGATGGAGCCAATCGTCCGCATCGAGGCAATCCAGGCGAGAATCGGGGTCATCCCCTTGTGGCGGATCATCTCGAACTCGAACTGGTGGTGGCGATCGGCATCGCGAACCGCGATCGAAAGTGGCGTCAGCGTGGGTACCCTACCGATCACACCGGCGATCGCCGAGACCCGGTCCTGGGTGATCGACCCGACCATCTCGATCACCGACCCGTACTTGAACGACTGGATAATGGTCGGCACGACGAAGTGGATATCGACGGTGGTCATGGGAAGCTCTGTATGGCCCATGAACATCATCGGATGTCCGAAGGCGAGAATATCGTCGCGGTCGCGGTAGGTCAGGGTGCCGTAGCCGGAAAGATTCAGGTCGCCGCGGATGAACTGCACGCCGATGCCGGCGCCAGGCTCCAGCGCCGGTGATGGCGCGGTCGACGAACCGCCGCCCCTCGCTTCGAGCGGGACGAAACCTAGGCGCTCGAGACCCGGAGAAAGGTGGCGCAGGGTCTGACTATCGACGCCGCCGATCATCAGCGGCAACTGCAGTGGCGCTGCGACGCTCTCGGGGACGCCGCCACCGGCAGCTGCCAGCGCCTCGACGCTCGCGATCAGTTCCTCGAGCGCGGCGCCTGCCGAGGCGGGTTGACGACCGGAGAGGAGGCCACCAAGCAGCGACTGATAGGAGCCGTCTGAGGTATTCTCCCTCTCCGACGGCCTGTCATGCTCGAACGTCCGTAGCATCTGCCCGATCGGCGTGATTCCGGCCAGCGGTTCGTCGGAGAAAGGGAAGCCATAGCCGACAGCACCGATCATCCGCCCATCGATGTAGACCGGGCTCCCGCTCATGCCGGCAATAAGCCCGGTTTCGGCCAGCGGCCCGCCCGCCAACCTCCCCCAGATCAGGTCCCAGTCGGTCCAGTCAGTGCTATTGCGCACGCCCAGGATTTCCACTTGGAAAGTGTCGATCCGGGTGCCCGCGAATACCGTCAACCCGTAACCCTTCATTCCCGACTCGATCTCGTCGACCGGCATGAACAGGTCGGTGTCAAGATCGGCGGCGGCGGCACTCGCCAGCATCGCAGCGAGCGCCGGCAACACAGTCAGCAGGCCGGCGCGACGGCGCATCGGTGTCTCCGGATTGGACTGCAGTGGAGAAATTCAGTTGGAAGAGCGCGGTAAATATCGAGCCCGCTCCAGAGCGGAGCAAACAGAGCGAACGAGCGGAGTCTGGGGCTGCTAGTGTGCCGTCAATTTTGCAGCCTTGAGGTTTCGGCCTTACTACTGGGACGTGACACTTAGGTGTCGGCCAGCAGCATTACCGAGCTCGAATCCCCCGGCTGAGCCCAGACGGGCAGAGCGATGGTGATGACCGTACCGGCGTCGGGACTGGTGCACACATCGGCCGTCCCGTACACGGTAAACAGTCCCAGACCACTGTGCACATCCTGCTTGGCCGTGAGGACCAGCTCGAACATGCGTGCCCTGGTGGCGTCGTTCATCCCAATGCCGTCGTCGACCACCCGCAGCAGCACCGCCTGGCCGGCGGCAGGTCAGCCCTGTCGCCGATGCACCTCCTGCAGAATCGCGAAACACTCCTCCATCATGCGCTCGACACCGAAGCGCGATTCGACGTGGCACCGCGCCCGTTCACCCATCTCCCGGCGGCGCTCATCGTCGTCGAGGAGCAGACCGATCCGCTCGGTGATCTGCTCGGGACGATCCGGGTCGACCAGGAACCCGGTCTGGCCGTCGATGATGGCCTCCGGAATGCCCCCGTGGCTGCTGCCGACCGCCGGCAGGCCCCGCGCAGCCGCCTCCAGAAAGACGAACCCAAGCCCCTCGACCCGCGCCTCCACCGCGTGACTGGTCAGGGCGAATATCGCGGCCTCGGCGTACCAGGCCTGCAGTTCCGCGTCGGAGACGCGGCCGGCCAGCAGGACCTGCTCGTCAAGCCCGAGCCGCCTTACCTGGTCGGTGAGCCCCGCGCGCTCGGGGCCGTCGCCAACGATGACGTGCAGCACGTCCGGACGGGCCTGGAGCAACGGCCGCATGGCGTCGATCAGCAACCGGTGTCCCTTCTGCCGGACCAGCCGGGCAACCGTCAGGACGACGCGGCGGCCGCCAATATCCGGCAGCTCGACGGCGGCCGTCCGCCGCACCGCCTCCAGATCTTCGGGGACTTCGATGCCTAGGTACGCCAGCTTCAGACGGTCGCGTTCAATCCCCTTGGCCACCGCCGCCTCCAGCGTGAACCGGCTGTTGGTCACCAGGCAGCTGGCACGCCGGTAGAAGGCGCGCTGGGGCAGACTCTCGATCCAAGTCCGGGGGGAGCGCCCCGGCAGCCTGGTGGTGATGTCGGTTCCGTGCAGGCTGCCGATGAGAGGCATCGGTAATTTGCCGAGCATGGTACCTGCCACCCGGGTGGCCATTCCGTTCGTAGCCCACACCACCTGCGGAGCCAGCTCTCTGACGGCACTTGTGAGCGCCGCCCTCGCGATCGGATAACGCAGTGGCGTGAAGGGGTGGTGCCCCCCCGCGATGCGACGGATCGGGTAACCGGCTTCGCCATCGGCCTCCTGGCCTCGGCCGTATTCGGGGGCCAGGACTGTGACCTTCACGCCTCGTTGGCACAGCCCGCGCGCCAGGTTGTCGGCGTACAGCGCCGTGCCGACCTCTTCCGGCGGGTAGCGCATGGCGAAGATGAGCAGATTGACCATAGGTTAGGATGCCCGCGACGACCGTCGGCGCGGCGATGACAATCTACGCTGGCCTGGAGCAGCCGGACAACTGCCGCGAGCGCTCCGCCCAGTTCCTCAAGGCTTATTTCACCGGGGTGGACGGCCGAACCTGCAGCGCCTTGCCGCAGCCCTGCGCTCCTTCGCGGCGCCCTAACCTTCCCGTTTCAGGCGGCGGCGCAGGCCAGCGGCGACCCTCTGCAGCAGGGCGCGGTCTTCAGTCTCGATCCCGAACCAGGTCAGCAGCAGTAGGTAGATCCCCAGGAACGGGACCAGCGCCAGCAGGGTCAGGGCGTTGGTCCCGGACATGACGTAGTCCCGCAGCCACCACAGCGCCAGCGCCGGCACCCCGGCAGCCGTCAGCGGCTTGAGCAACGACCGCCGGAGCGGATGGATGCCGTGGATCCGATAGATCTGGGCCAACCGCGCGAAATTGGCCACTACCATCGAGGCAGTCGCCGCGATCGCCCCCCCGACGATGCCGTAGATCGGCAATAGCCACAGGTTCAGCAGCACGTTGGCCGTCAGCCAGAGCGCGTTGTTGTACATGTTCAGGTAGGGCCGGCCCTCCATCGCCAGCAGGGACTCGCCGACGGCGAAGATGCCCTGCACCATCATGCCCAGACAGAGGATCAGCAGCACCTGGACGCCGGCTTTCAACTCATCGGGAGTCAGCCCCGCCAGTCTCTCACCTCCTGCGGCCTGCATGAAGTAGTCGCCGAGAATGAACAGCGCCGCGAAGATCGGCAGGTTGATGGTGAGGATCCATCTGGAGGCCACTTCGAACTGATAGGAGAGCTCCCGGTATTTCTGCCGGTGGGCCAGTTCGCTGATTATCGGGCTGAAAATCGGGTCGAACGCCTGAAACGCCTTCAGCATGATGCTCGCCGCCCGCCGGAGCAGTGCGTAGACTCCCACGAGCTTCGCGTCGACGAACAGCAGGAGCATGAACACGTCGATCTGGGTCAGCAGGCCGTAGAGCACGTCGGCCAGCATCACCGGGAAGGAGAATCGGGTCATCGACGACCAGGGCAGACCGCGCCCCAACCGGTTCACAAACCCGGAGACCGTGAAGAACTGGCGGAAGTAGTAGACCGAGAGGGCGCACACTCCGACCGCCATGGCCACCTGTGCCCAGGCCACACCCATCAAACCCCACCCGGACAGACCGACCATCAGACCGCCGACGAGCAGCACGAGGGGCCCGGCGATCGAGTTCACGTAGACGTCGTAGCGCATGATTCGCAGAGCCCGCGTCGACGCGACGAGGACGGCGGTCACCGCCATGAACGGCGAGGAGAGGGCCATGATCCTGATCGCCGACGCAATCGGCGAGTCGTAGGCGGCGGCGATCATGTCGGCGCTCAGGTAGGTCGCCGCCGCCACCAGGGTACCGGCTACACAGGCCGTCGCCATCGCCACGGCCTGCGTGCGCTCCACTGCCGTCTCCTCCCCTTCGGTGCGCCCGACCACGACGTAGCGCACCACGGCCCGCTGCATGCCGAAACGCGCGATCTTGTTGAGGGTGGAAACGTAACCCCAGGCGACTGTGTAGAGCCCCTGGACATCCCATCCGCAGAGGGCGCTGATGACCCAGATGAACGCCCCCCGCGAGATCCTTCCGGCCTTGCCGACGAAGGTAACCAAAGCCCCGCCGGCCAGGTCCTTGATATCCCTGCCCATGAGCTCGCGATCTAACTCGGCGGAAGTCGGGGTATTGATCGATTCGGTCACGGAGACTCCGAGCTGCGGTGCCGGGGAGAACGGTGGACGGCGCGGAACGAACCCAGGGGAGGAAAGCGCGCCTAATCGGCCCTGAGGACCGCGTCCACTTCCCCGCGGACGCGGAAGGCAAAACCCGCGGACTTCGTTACAACGGCGGCGGCGCGGCAGAGGAAGGCAATCGTGCTCGAGCCGATCTTCTCTCCCAGCACGATGATGGGCGCGCCGCCGCCGGGCTCCCAGGTCAGCTGCCGCAAAACCCCTCTACCCCCACCAGCGGCCACGCCGCTGTCGATCACCAGGTCAAATTCCTGCCCGCCAAGCATCCTGGAAACGGCCGCCGTAGCCGCAGTTTGTACTCGGCGCAGCTCTCAGCCGTCCAGGAAACCCTTTACCCGGGGATGATCCAGCACGTCGGTGTTGAGCACGTAGTCCGGCTGCCGCCCCTGCAGGGTGGCAGTCACCTGGTCGAAGGTGGTCAGGTCAAGGCGGATGCAGGACTCGACCGTGATCCCCCCGTTGTGATTCGTGCAGATGATGCGCGGGTTGTCCTTGTGGATCTCCCGCGGACCATTGACCGGGTCATCCACTACGTAGAAGCATAACCGATCCTCCTCGATGGCGCGATTCGCTGCCTGGTCGTCGACCAGGTTGCCGCGGGAGGGATTGATCAGCGAGGCGTGCGGCCGCATCGCGCACAGCTGCTCGTAGCCAACGATGGTGTCGTCGCCGGCGACGTGCAGAGAAATCGTGTCGCACTCGCGGAACAGAACCATCGGGTCATCCACCGCTTCGGCACCGTAGCGGGCGGCGACCTCGCCTATGTCGGGACGGATGTCGTAAACCAGAAGCCTGCCGGTGTCTCCCAGCAACGGCCGCGCCCGCTCGGCCACCGCCTGGCCGATGCGGCCAAAGCCGTACAGGCCCAGCGTCGAGCCCTCGATTTCGTAGGTGCGGATGATCGAAAAATCACCGCCGTGCGACATGTTATTGAGCATGTACGTCCGCTTCATGGTCGCCAGCCACTGGGTGATGGCGTATTCGGCCACCGTGGTCATATGGACCGGGGTCACCGTAACCAGCACGCCGTGCTCGGTCGCCACCTCTACATTGACCTGGTCGAAGCCGACCCCCCACCGCGCGATGATGCGCAGGTCCTCGGCCGCGTCGTAGAACCCGGGCGTGAACCGGGCGGAGTTGGCGATGACCGCGACCACACCGGGCGCGTGCTCCGCGGTCATCTCGCTCTGGGCATAGAATTCCACGTCGCCGACGCTGCCGAGGCCCTCGATGCCCCGCCGCCGCTGCTCAGAGGCGAATTCCTCGTTGTAGAATATGTTGGTGAGAAGGATCTTGCCCATTGGCTCCTCGAAGTTCGGGTAGCGCGGCTAACTCTTGCCGCGGGAAAACAGATAGATGGCGCCGGCGACCGCGTAGAGGTAGAGGGCTTTCCATTCGAAGAAGTACGCCGCGACAACCGCAATGATCGCGGCCATGATCCAGCGATCTCTTGGTCCCATTACGCCTCGTTCAGAAGGTGAGGTCCGCGTACTCCTCGTAACGATGGAACCCAGCCTCGGTCAGGGGTGCCGTCGAGGAGTGTTCGGGGTCCTCCAGTTTACCGGGGTAGTTGTAGCGGCAGACCGCGAGCTGCCAGACCGCACCGGCTGCCGGAGCGGCCTCCAGGCCGAAGGCGGTCCACGGAACCATGAGCTCGACAGCCCAGCCGTCGTCGGTTTGCTCAACCCGCCTGCTGCTTCCACTCGAGGCAGCGACCACTTCGTCCCAGCTGACCTCGCCGGCAGTGAAGCGGGCCCGGTCGGGAATGTGGAGATCCATGATCAGGTCGTTGGGAGCCAAGTGCACTTCCCAGTAATCCCGCCGTTCAGTCCCGGGCTTGATGAAAAACTCCACCGTATCACCCAGAGACCACATCCTGTCGTTGTCCTGCCGGGCCTCCGTGTAGATCTGGGAGTCGATCATGGAGACGTAGAAGCACAGTGCCGACGCTTCGCGCCCGACGTAGGCCACGGCGCGCTCGCGCGGCATCCGCGCGGCTCCGAGCCAGTGCTGGCGCAGCGGCATCGCGGCACAGCTGTCGTACTTCGCCGGACACTCACTGCCGAAATCGGCGATCTCGCCGCTCAACTCGGTGCAATGGGTGGATTCTGCCAATCGGCCTCCTTAGCTTTTGGTTGTGACTCGGAAGCAGGAAAAGACCTTGATCTCTCCATCCTCCCCCCGAATGCAACTCTCCCTCAATTCTTCGGGAGTCGCGGCGAAAATCTGTTTCGTGCGCCCTCGCCCTACCCCAACGGTGTAGAGGTGATTCTCGTCAGTCTGCAGCGCGGCTCTTCCCGTTCGCCGCCGCTGTTGCTCTGGCTGCGCACCGGCGTGTAGGTACGCACCTCGAGCAGATCCACGTAAGTGCCATCCCGGAAACGCTCGAGGAAGAAAATGCAGCCGCCGACGCCCACCCGCACGAAGAGATCCCTTAATAAGGCGTTGTCGCTGACTTTGTCCAGACTGAACTATGGACAGCACCCTGCGCGGACGCTCGGAGTGCCGCTTCTTCACCGGCTGCAGGATGAAGTGCGCCGAAATCAGCTTCCTAACCACGTTCTTTGATCTGACCGATAATCTTTTCCAGTTCCCGCTCGGGCGAGAGCATTCCCCAGTCTCTAGTGCAGACGGGTTCGAAAATCCCGCCCAGGGCGCTGGGCTCCAGCTGTTCCCGCAGCCCCTCGGCGGGCGGCCCCTCATGGTCTCCCGACCCGGCAGCTCGAACTCGAGCGGATTCTCGGCCAGCACAGCGGCGAGCTTCTGGCGCGAGGCGGCGTGTACTCCATCGGCCAGGGTGGCCGTGAACCCGCGCACCTCCTCCAGGAACTGCTCTGCGAAGCCCGCCGCCTCGAAAGCCGCCACGAGCTCCGCCGTATCGGCCTCGGCCCGCAAGGCGTGAATTGGCAGGTCCGCATTGATCTTACAACCTGAAAAAATGACTGTCAATCAGCCGTTCGTTGACGTTCTCCCTGCCAGAATTCTTATTTTCGAGCCGCTCCCGGTCCGTGCCACAAATCACCTGGAACCAACCTCGAATCGGATCCACAAACCATGCGAATCGACCTGCAGAGCAAGACAGCACTCGTCACCGGCTCGGGCCGAGGCATCGGCCGCGCCATCGCCGACGCCTTTGCAGCCAACGGCGCAACCGTGGTCTATTCGGACGTGGACGTCGCGGCCGCAAGGGATGCGGCCGGCCCCCATGGCATCGCCTATGAGCTCGACGTCACCAACCGGGACCAGGTCGACGGCGAGCTCCCCCGGATTGCCGCCGAACACGGCCTGGACATCCTGGTCAACAACGCCGGCGTCAACACCCTCACGCACCGGGTCACCGCCGACGAGTTCCCGCGTGAGGAGTGGGACCGGGTGATGGCGGTCGACCTGGACGGGCTGTTCCAGGTGAGCAAGGCGGGTGCCGGCGAGCTGGTGAAGCGGGGGGGGGGCCGCATTATCAACATCGCCTCTATCGGCGGCCTGGTTCCGTTGCGGCTGCAATGTGCCTTCATCGCCGCCAAGGCCGGCGTCGTCAACTTCACTAAGGCGATGGCGATCGAGCTCGCCAAGGACAACGTCATCGTCAACGGCATAGCCCCGGGCTCCACGCTGACCGAGCAGACGCGGCAGCTGTTCTACGGCGAAGACGGCAAGTTCCGCGACTCGATGCAGGAGCTGCTGGATCACATACCGATGGGACGCCCGGGCGAAGTCGAGGAGATTGCCCAGGCCGCCCTTTTCCTGGCCGATCCAGACAACACCTACGTCACCGGGCACATCCTCGTGGTAGACGGCGGCTGGACCGCCGGCTACGTGCGTAATTTTTGACCGCCTGCCGGTTCACCCGGCTTCCCAGCTACGGCTTGTACGGCTCGCCGGTGCGGCGCAACTCCTTGGTGACGGCTAGCTGCACCGTCAGGTACCCGCCCATGTACCCGGTGGCGAATCCGGGACGGGCATGAGCGATGGTGCCGACGATCATGTTCGCGTGTTCGACGTTCGTGTCATACTGGTCGCACAGCAGGGCGACCATCTCGGTCCAGGCAACCTTGATGACGTTGCCCCAGGTATCGGCCTTACCGCTAGTCAACCACTCCTCCTCTTCCTCGACGACACCGGTGGTCTCGACAATCGGAAAAGCGCAGGGAAACCCGGGCGAGCGATCGACAGTGACGGTGACGGTCGCATCGATCTCCACCCCCGCCCCGGTCAGCTCGCCGTCGCCCATGCGGGCGTGCGTGTCTCCGAGGGAGAGCAGGCCGCCGGCCTGCTGCGCCCGGATGTGCACGGTGCTGCCAGGCTGGATCGCATTGAAGTCCATGTTGCCGCCACGCTCGATGCCGCCCCCCATCACGGCCCCAAGCTCGATGATGCCGATCATCGGCCGGATCGGCACGACGAAATCGGGCGGAAAATGGATGAGACCATCCCGTACCGGCGCCACCGCCCGCCAGTTGCCCCACAACGGGCCACCGTTGCGGTAGAAGCCGTACGGTCCGACTTCCATCTTCTCGATCTTGATAGCTACCCAGTCGTCCGGCTCGATCCCCTCGATGGCGAATGGTCCGCCATAGCGTGAGTATCTCACCACGCTGTTGGCGCCGCTGATCTGACCGGCCTTCCAATCGCCGGCCGCCTCGTAGTCGTGGTCCGAGCCCCCGACGGTGTCGATCATGACCGTCTCGCCCAGCTGCAGCGTGCCGCGAATCTCGTTCCGCCCTGGATCGTCGGGGCCATCCCAGCAGGGCGTGCGTGTAAAGTGACGCATAGTGCTGATCTCCTTTGGTGTAATGGTCTCTGCGGCGCCGATGGCGCCACCTCCATTCTGACCTGCCGGCTGGCGCCCCCATCCAACGTCGAACGGACGCGCAGCTCAGCCGTGTTCGTACGGTCCCAGGTCCTCGTCAACGAAACCGCGGTGAAAGCTCTTCCCCTTCAGGTACCTGATCTCGAGCTCGACGTCCCGCAGGGCGATCTCCTGCGCCATTACCGGATCCCGTTCGAGCAGTGCCAGCTCGAACTCGTTGTCTCCCGGTTCCGGCCACAGCTCCCAGGGCAGGTGGCAGACGAACCATTGTCCGAAGACCCGGTAGCGCGGGGTGAACATGGTGTACATCTGGTTTATGCGGCGCAGCTCCGCGGCCGGCAGCTCACGACCGCGGAAGACCAGGCGCAGCCGGTGCTGCTCCGTGCAGTGCGATACCCGGACCCGCAGCAGCACGTCGTGCACCCGTCCCATCGCACGCCATTGCTTCAGGTCGTCGCTCACCCGGATCGCGACTTTTACCGTCTGACCCTCGGGGACCTCCAGGGGCAAGCGCCTCGGCTGCAGGGGAGCGTGCACCGGCCGTTCCGGAGCGTCGGTGGCGGTTGGAATCCAGTAAATCTTGTCCTTCGGCGCCATGATGTCCGGCTGGCCTACCTCGCGGAGCATCTCGTAGAAATTGCTGTCGTAGGGCCACATGCCGAACCAGTGCTCCGCCTGGATGCCGTCAACCCCCTGATCCCAAGCGTTGGTGGCACAGGCCCTGACCATCTCGATAGTGATGCCGCTGATCCGGTCGGTGCTGACCCGGCCCTGCAGCCCCGCCAGCACCCGGGTACCGGTCCCGGCGGCCGCGCCGACGACATCGTGGAAGTCACCGTTCGGGTCAGCGGTGCCCCCGTAGCCAGCGCCGACCGCAACCACGACGTCGACTATGCCGGCCTCCATCCACGTCCGCACATCCAGGCCGACCTGGTTGCCCCCCTCTAGCCAAGCAGGCACCCGCACCACGAGCTCCCGCTCACCGCCGTCGAGGCCGGCAGCGCCGCTGCTCTTGACCGCCTTGAAGACCTCCCGAATCCAGTCGGTCATCACCGCCCGTCCGGCCTCTACCTCGTCGGGATGGAAATAGTAGGGCTGATAGCTCAGGCAGAGCTCGATGCCATCGACCGGGTAGTCGGCGAGCACCTCCGCGATGACGCCGAGGGTGCGCTCCCGCACCTGCTCGCGCATGAAATCCCGGCTGCGCAGCCCCGGCCAGTCCGGATCGACACCCCCTTTCGCGCCGATCTCCAGCGGCTCCACCTCCTGCATCATATCGCGCTGCTGGTGATTCTCCTTCTCCCAGTGGCGCAGTGAGATCTCCCGCGGCCCCTGCTGCGCCAAGAGGGAAGCATACAGCGCCATACCCTTTTCGTGCGCGCGCCGGCGCAAAATTCCCAGCAGATCTTCTCCCTGATCGGCCAGCTGCGAGAAATTCTGATGCGCTCGACGCCATATGTGATGCGGCCAGTCGACGATCTCCCTGCCCCACAGCTGCCCGACGCTGCTGTCGTAGAGCAGCGTATCCACGTCACCCAGTCCCAGCATGATCGCCTCCACTGGTGTCCCCGCCAGCTCGTCGACCGCCGCCTCAACCTCCTGCCGGTAGACCGGCGGCTCGTACATGTAGATCAGCGGATGGCGCCCGTCGTGGTCAAAGGTGATCGTCGGCTTCGGCATCTGTCTTCCCACGCGCGTCGGTTCCGGCAGAAGTTAGTCCGCTCCCCACCGTTCAGCCAGCCCTTGCCGCGACCGGTCCCGGCCGCTACCTTGCCGCCATTCTACTCGGTTTTCAGGAGCGTACGAACGGATGAGCTCACTCTGGAATCTTACCGGCAAGGTGGCACTGGTCACCGGCGGCAGCAAAGGCATCGGCAAGGCGATCGCGCGGGAGTTGGCCCTGGCCGGCGCCGACATTATCATCTCGAGCCGCAACCAGGCGGAGTTGGACGCGGCGCTGGCGGAGATTCTGGAGGACGCCTCAGGCCGGGGCGAGACGATCGTCGCTGACATGACGCAGCGCTCAGACGTAGAGCGCCTGGGGGCGGCCGCGCTGGAGCGGATGGGCAGGGTCGACGTGCTGGTCAACAATGCCGGTTTCAATTTCCCGGAACGGCTGGACGAGTTCACCCTGGAGACCTGGGATCGCACGTTGGAGCTCAACCTGACCTCCTGCGTCACCCTCGCGCGGGATCTCTGCCCGCAGATGAAGGAGCGCAACTGGGGGCGCATCATCTACATCTCATCGATCATGGCGCTGAGCGGCAAGGAGGGCCGCGGCGCTTACGCCGCGACCAAGGCTGCCCTGGTGGGCCTGGTCCGGGTGCAGGCGCTCGAGCTGGGACCGCATGGCATCACCGTCAACTGCATCGCCCCGGGGCCGATCCTCACCGACCTGCCCCGCTCCCTTCTCAGCGAGGAGCAACGCAGTTCCTTCAGCGCGCGCGCTGCACTGGGGCGCTGGGGCGAGCCGGAGGAGCTCGGCGGCCCCGCCCTGCTGATGGCCTCGGACGCGGGCGGTTACATCACTGGTACCACCCTGGTGGTAGACGGTGGCGTGGTCTGCAGTACCTTCTGAATCGCGGTCGGTGAGCCGATTAGAACGCAAAAAGCCCGCTCACCTGAGCGGGCTTTCCACGTTCACAGAGACTGGGAGGCTCAGCGCCTACCGCCACCACCAAAGCCACCGCCGCCACCGCCAGGGCCGCCAGCGCGACCACGACCGCCACGGGCACCGCTTTTCTTGCCGCGGGTGTCACCACCGCTGGCCGCCAGAGCGGCAAGCCGCTCGGCTTTCTTCTGCCGCCGGATGCTCTTGATCTTGTCCATCTTCTTCTGCACCGAAGGCTTGGTGTAGAAACGGTTCTTCTTCAGCTCCCGCAGGATTCCCGATTTACGCGTCTTGGTGGAAAAGCGGCGGAGGGCCTGCTCGAATGATTCCTGGTTAAAGACTTCGATGCTGAAGTTTGGCATGCGTGTCCCTGGATTGTCGACTATTGAGTGAGATAATATAGCCAACCCACCTTCTTGCGCAACACCGGTTTCGGCAAGTATCACCTTGCTGGCGCCGCTCCCAGCGCCAGCATATTCTTAGCTGGTTGCCCCCGGTTGTTACCTGGTGTCAGCCGGCGGCAACCTACCAGGAGCCATAATCGTGCCGACTGCCGGGTTCACTGTCGGGAGGATCGGCTGCGGGGGCTGGTCCAGCATTACTCCGAAGTCTACCAGACCCTGCCCGGTACCGGGGTGATCACCATCGCGGAGGTCGACGAGCAGCACCGCGCCGCGGTGAGCGAACGGTTCGGCGTCCACCATTCGGGGCAGAACCAATCCACCGAAAGAGGCGCGCAAGATGAAACTATTCCCCAGATACGAGCCATGACAGCGCGGGACGGGAGCCCCACCATACTCCTCACTTCGCCGATCAATCAGGTGGGCATCGAAATCCTGGAGCAGGCGGCGCCTGTGGTCACGGCTCCGGCGCCGGACGAGGTGACTCTGATAAAGCTGTTGCCCGGCGCCATCGGCCTGGTAGTGCGCGGCGAAGGCAAGGCCACCGCACCGATGATCGCGGCAGCGACAGACCTGGAGGTGATAGGTCGTCCGGGAGCTGGATTCGACACCGGCGACGTGGACGCAGCGACGGCGCGCGGCATCCCAGTGGTGTTCGCGCCCATCGGCGGCTTCGCGGTAGCCGAAGGTGCGCTCGCCCTGCTCCTGGCCCTGGCCAAGATGCTTCCCTACTGCGACCGCGTCGTGCGCGACGGCGAGTGGAACAGGCGTTACGAATTCGCCACCGGCGACATCTCCGGCCACACGGTCGGCATCGTTGGGCTGGGGCGCATCGGTCGCCACCTGGTCCGCCTGCTCGAGCCGTTCGGCGCCACACTCCTCGGCCACGATCCCCACATCGATCCAGTCTCTTTGAACGGTCTGCAGGTGGAGCTCACGAACCTGGAGGACCTACTCGGCCGCAGCGATTACGTCTCGCTGCATCCCCTGCTGAACGAGCAGACCAGGGGCATGATCAACCGCGAGCGACTGGCACTGATGAAGCCGGGCTCCATCCTGGTCAACCTGTCTCGCGGGGGTGTGGTCGATAGCCTCGACACCCTGGCCGACGCCCTGGATGAGGGCCGGCTGGCCGCGGTGGGACTCGACGTCTTTCCCGCCGAGCCACCCGACGTCAGCCACCGCATCTTCAGCGACCCCCGCTGCCTGTTCGCACCTCATGCCCTGGGGGCCAGTTCCATGGCGATGGATCGCATCTGCCGCTCGATGGCCACCGACATGGTAAGGGTCATCAACGGCGAGCATCCGGAGCACTGCGTCAACCCCCAAGTACTGGAGTAAGGACGGGCGAAGTCTGGAGGATTAAATCCGGGCCGGGCACCGTGGATCTCTAACTGCAGAAGCCTTATGTTCCCATCGTGGTGACCGCAGCGGTCGCAGCTGCCCTCGATCTGCATGACAAGCGGGATAGTTGCGGCGGCGAGACGAACGGAGGGGCAACAATGACGCCGGAGCAGGTACTGGAGCGCGAGGCCAAGGTGCTGACCCAGGAACAGCGCCTCTCCTACTTCGAAAACGGCTACCTGCTGCTCGAAGGGCTGGTCTCGAGCGAGACCGTAGACGGACTGCTGGCGGCAACCGAAGAAATCGTCGCGCGCAGCCGCACCCGCAGCGAATCCGACGCGATGTACGATCTAGAACCCGGGCACTCGGCCGACGATCCCCGACTCCGTCGCCTGACCAGTCCGGTCGACCACCACCCCTCCTACTTGGCCTACGGCTCCGACTCGGTGATCGTCGACGTCGTCGAGGACCTCGTAGGCCCCGACGTCAAATACCACCACTCCAAGCTCAACTTCAAGTGGGCGCGAGGCGGCGAGGAGGTCAAGTGGCACCAGGACATCGGCTACTGGCCCCACACCAACTACAGCCCCTTGACAGTTGGAACCTACCTGCACGATGTCGGTGACGAGCAAGGCCCGATGGCAGTGATCCCTGGGAGCCACGGCGGCGAACTGTTCGACCAGTACAGCGAAGACGGCACGTGGGTCGGGTGCCTCAGCGGGGAGGATCTGGCCAAGGTAGATCTGGACGAGGCGGTATACTTGAAGGGGCCAGCAGGTTCGGTCACCATCCACAACTGCCGCATCATCCACGGCTCAATGCGCAACGAGTCCGGCGTCGGACGGCCATTGCTGCTTTACGCCTATTCTGCCGCTGACGCCTTCCCTTATACGGCCAATCCGCTCAGCAGCCCGAACTACTCAGGCACAATTCTCAGAGGAAAGCCGGCTCGCTGGGCCAGGCACGATCCGAGGCCGTGCCTGGTGCCCCCCGACTGGTCGGGAGGTTACACTTCGATCTACGCGGTGCAGCAGGAGGAGAACTGGTCCAAGGCGCGATAGCGCCCGCTATTCGTCCAGGACTGCATCGATCTCGGCGCTGCACTGCTGCAGCACGCCGGTAAGAAAGAAGTCGCCCCCCCAGGGCACCATTTGGGCTCCCCTGCCCCGGCGTTCCGCGAGCATTTCAGGAGAGCCGGCGGTGATGCCCCACGCTTTGCCATGCTTCTCCGCCGCTGCCGCTACCGCGTCCATCGCCCCATCGAGTGTCAGGTTGCAGTCCGCCTCCCGCTCGATCCGCATCCCCAGGTCGCCCGGGCCGATGAAGAGCACGTCCAGCCCCGGCACAGCCGCGATCTCGTCGACTTTGGCCACCGCCCCAGGCGTCTCGATCTGGCCGACGATGAAGGTCTCCTGATTGGCGTCCTCGATCCAGGTGGAATTCTCGGTGAAGAAGTGGCCCAGACCGAAATCGGCGTCCAGGCCGGCACCGTCGATGCCGCGGTTGCCGACCGGCGGGAACTTGACGCTCTCGACAATTCGCCGGGCGATGTCGGGGTCGGAAGTGAAGGGGATCATCAGGCCGGCGGCGCCGTCCTCGAAGTACCGGTACAGGGCGGTCCGCTCCGTGGTCGGCGGCCGCACCATGATGTCGATGTCGAACTGATGCCCCAGGGCCAGCAGCGACTGTACCTCGCGCACACTCATCGCGCGGTGCTCCAGATCCAGCCAGATGCAGTCGTAACCGTTATGCGCAGCGTAACGCACGAAGAACGGCATAAAGTGACCTAAGCCGCAGGTGCGCGCGAACTGCCCGGCGCGAATCTTCTTGAGTACTTTGCTCTCTCTCATCTCGTCTCCCGTTTTGGGCTCAGCTGATCACCAGGTAGGATAGCCAGCCGTCGTACTCCTCGTTGAGGATCTGGTGGGTCACATCCTTCGGGATGTAGATCGCGTCTCCCGCGGCGACCTGGTGCACTTCGTCGTCGGTGATCATCGTCCCGAAACCCTCGGTGATGTAGTAGACCTGCTCCTTGTCGTCGTGGACGTGAGCGTCCGCCGCCTTACCGCGGACCAATGCTTGCCGGGCAATGTAGGACATGCCGAGCAGGCGAGGATAGTGGGCATCCTCCTCATCGTCAACCGACTGTAGCAACGGCCAGGTAATGGCGGCACCGTGCACCCCGGCGGTGGGCGGCACGTCGCGCCAGTTGACCACGCAGGATCGGCTTTCGGTCCGCTCCACCGGGCAGGAGATGATCAGCTGCTCCAGCCACTCCTCGGAGTCTTCGTTGATCAGCTGGTGCCGGCTGCCGGGGGCGAAATAGGCCACCGAGCC
>CAYWBJ010000372.1:0-3715 GCA_964456165.1 uncultured Gemmatimonadaceae bacterium
CGATCGACGGAATCCGCCGGCGATCGGATCGGACAATGGGTCGATCCTGCCCGTCTGCTCGGTGTGCCAGCGGTCCGACAGCACGAACGGCGCTGGCGCGCTGGCGGTCAAGAATCCTGCTACGGCCACCCGGCGATTGCCCGCCGGGGCCGGAGGCCCATCATGACGTGCGAACATCAGTCGATTTGGAGATGCCCCAATGCCTGACAGGGGCAGCTTCTGGTTCAATCGGTTTGTGCAGTACTGGACAGTGCCGCTGCGCTTCGACCTGGTCGATCTGGTCAGCCGCGCCCGCCTCCAGGTCGTGCAGACGGGTACCCTCGGACCGCAGTTCTACGGTCTGGCGGATGACCCGTCGGCGGATCGGCAATGGGCGGGTATGCCGCTGGTGGGCGTTCGGGAGAACCTAGAGATGTTCGCCAACCCGGTCCAGCGCCTGCAGGAAGCTGGCGCCAAGGTCGTGAGCCAGATGAGTCTGGCCTGGCACTACGGCGACCAGGATAAGCGAACGGGCCTGTGGGACAGCTGGGAGCGCATCTGGACCGATGACCTGCTGGGCCAGATGCCATGTCAGATCGAGGATACCCAGCAACGGTTGCCCGACGGGTCGCTGCGCGCCTGGGAGATCGGGGGCCGCCCGTACAGGACCTACACCGGTTGCGTCAGCAATCCCCATTGGCGCACGGTGATGAAGGCGATCGAGCTGGGCGTCGACGGCATCATGGCCCTCCACAATTTCGAATACCTCTGCTCCTGCGAGTACTGCGCCCGGCACCTGCAGCCCCGTCTTGGCAGGGTCTTCAGCGCGGACGAGCTGAACGCCCTCTTCGGCTCGTCCGCGCTCGAGGAGGTGGAGAGCGTGACTTCGCTGGAGGCGTGCGGCGAGGCACTGAAGCGGCGGTTCAGGCTGGAACTGCTACGCGAGGGCCACCAGCAGCGGGATGGGCGGGTGCACTTTGCCATCCCGTCGGTGATCGTCTACGGGATGTGCGTGATCTTCCTGGACTGACCTGGTAGACCCGGCGGTGCTCCCGGCGGGCTGCAGGCCTCGCGAGGGAGCCCGTTCTTCCTCATTCGATCGCGAACCGGTGGAACGCAGCAGCTTCCATCGTCTCCCAGTCCACATCTAGTCCCAGGCCGGGCTTGGTCGGCGCATGCACGTAGCCTTCCGAGTCGGAGCGGATGACGTCGTGCATGCCGTACTCGTAGGGGGCTTGCGGCACCGAGTGCTCGTAAAAGGTGCAGTGGTCGTGTGCCAGCATGACGTGCAGGTTGGCGGCCGAGTTGAGGCTGTAGCCCCAGGACATGATCTCGCAGTTGACGCCGGCTGCCCGGGTCAGCGCCATCGCCTTCTGGGTCTGGGTGATGCCGCCCATCATGTGCATGTCGGTACGGGCCGAGCCCCAGGTGTGGGTGCGCAGGGCCTCGTTGAAGGTCATCAGGTCCATGTACCAGTTCCCCGAGGGCAGGACAGGGATCGAGGTCGACCGGGTCAGGTCGCGGTAGCCGTCCAGGTCCCAGTCGGGGAGGGGGGCCTCGAACCAGGTGAAGCCGAGATCTTCTAGCTCTCTGGCCACACGCATGCTGGCGGTGCGGTCGTAGTTGTTCTCGGCATCATGCATGAAGTCGATGGTGGCCGTATCGAACTCGCGGGCGACGGCGCGGCAGAGCTCCAAGTCGCGGTCCGGAACGCACCAGGTGTGGAATTTGACCGCCGTGTAGCCTTCGTCGAGCAGGTTGGCGACGAACTTGAGGTAGGCCGGCACGTCTGCCAGCATCGGGGTGCTGGCGTAGGAGCGAATGCGCTCACGGCGGGCGCCGAGCAACTGGTAGATCGGCAGGCCGGCGACTTTGCCGGCCAGGTCCCACAGGGCGACGTCGAGCGCGGCCAGCGCCTGCGGCGGCACCGGAAACACGCGGGGGCGGATGTCGTGCCAGAGGGCTTCCCGCTGCAGCGGATCGCGGCCGATGAGGATGGGGGCGATGTGGCGGATGGCCTCGGCCGTGTATTTCTCGTAGCCGAAGGAGGTGGCATTCCAGACGCCCGAGACCGCCTCGACGCCGGCATCGGTGAACAGGCGCAGGACGGTGTTGGTGGCGTATTGGTCGGGCAGGTCGTCGGACCAGGTGAACTGCTCGATCGGCGGGCCGACGGAGAGGACCTCGATTCGCTCGATTTTCATCGGAAGCTCCCGGAGTGAGGGTGAAAAATAACAGCCAGTGGCGGCGACCGGGCAATCGCCCTCTTGACGCTTGCGCCCCTGGTACTCGACGTTGGTTCCGGCGCGATTCACAACGGAGGTGCTGAATCGCATGGCCAACGAGAGCCACGTCGTGGAGCCATCACAGGTAGCGAGCTACGCATTCGCGGATGACGGCGCCATCCCGAACAGCAGCTTGCCGCTCCTGGTCTACAGGCGGGTTCTGCGATTCGGCGCTGACGATCCGCCCGCCGTCTGTGAGCGGCTGTTCGCGCTAAACGGGTGGGGGAGCACCTGGCGGAATGGGATCTATTCCTTTCCCCACTACCACAGCACGGCCCACGAGGTGCTGGGAATAGCCGCCGGCACCGCCTGCGTGCGCTTTGGCGGCTCCGGGGGCGCTGACCTCGAGGTGGAAATGGGGGACGTGGTCCTTATTCCGGCCGGCGTCGGGCACGAGAATCTGGGGGCGAACCGCGATCTGCTCGTAGTCGGTGGATACGAGGTGGGCGCGAGCCCGGACCTGTGCCGCGGCGACTGGGGCGAGCGTCCCGGGGTCGTGGAGAACATCGCCCGCGTAGCCCTGCCGTCGACGGATCCGGTTTACGGCGTCGGTGGGCCGCTGGTCGAGAAATGGAGGGCCGGGGGAAACCCCGGTTAGGCAGTTGATCGAGATTGCGATTCCCGGTTGGAAAGAGCTGCGGCTGGAGCGCGTTGTGCTGGACTACAACGGCACGCTGGCGGTGGACGGAGTGATCGTCGATGGGATTGCGGAGTGGTTCCGCTCCCTGTCCGAAGCGTTGCGGATCCATGTGGTGACCGCCGACACGTTCGGCCTTGCCGGCAGGCACCTGGCCGACCTGCCCTGCGAGCTCACGGTGCTGCCGGCCGGCAGCCAGGATCAGGCCAAGCTGGACTTCGTGGCGTCCTTAGGTGCGGCGACCACCGTCGCGATCGGCAACGGCCGCAACGACCGCAGGATGCTGGCCGCCGCCGCCCTCGGCATCACCGTTCTGCTGGAAGAGGGGGCCGCAATCGAAACGCTGCAGGCAGCGGACATCCTCTGCCCTCACATCATCGCCGCCCTCGACCTGCTCGCCAATCCCCTGCGTCTGACGGCAACCCTGCGCTCCTGACATACCGCGCGGATGAAGCTCGATTGAGGTTTGAGGGCCGCGATGCCACGAGTGTACAATGAGGAGGTCTCCGACGGACCCTGAGGCTGGATCGCCGACGGCCGCAGTCCGCTGCCGATCTGGGACGGTGTCGCCCACTGCTACAGCCCCTGGACCGTCGACGCCAACCACGCACCTCCAGGAGCCGGTTACCTGCACCTGCTGATGTTCATCTACTCGCGGGCGGCAGGAGCGCAGACGCGCGACGGCCAGATCGGCGGGAAGAACCGGTTCGTCGAAGAGGACCACAGCACCAACCTGACCAACGCGAAGCTGACGATTCGCTCGCGCGGGCATCTCGACCTAGCGGGGCCGCTGTGCAACAACCACCGGCCGGTG
>CAYWBJ010000373.1:0-8179 GCA_964456165.1 uncultured Gemmatimonadaceae bacterium
TCGGCAACCAGACTCTCCGGCGGATAAGAGAAGTCGATCGTCCATGGGGGCAGGGCCTGCTTGACGTACCGCTCTCCGGCGACCGACCATTCGACCAGGCCGTGATCGCCGGTGCGGAAACCGGCCTGCTTCAAGGCATCAAAATCCCAGGGCCGTGACATGTCGGCCATGCCGGCGGCGTCGGCGGGAGCGCGATCCCGGCGGCGCCAGCTCGGCTGCTGCCGCGCGAAGGTCATGAACAGCTGCAGCCACCGCCAGTACTCGGCAGGATCCGCAAACCCTTCGCTGGCGATCTCCGGCGTGGGGAAACAGTAGGCGTGACCGTCGTAGATCATCTGGTTATCCTCATCCTCTCAACCCGCTGTTAACTCAACGGAGGCTACATGTCCGAAATTTCTCAGGAACGCATCCAGGCCGGCTTCGACCAATTCTCCCGCATGCTGGGCACCGAGCGCGCCGCCCAGATGCGCGACGCCTGGCACCGCATCTCCCCCGACTTCGAGCAGTTCGTCCTCGGCTCTCTGGCAGCTGAGATGTGGACCCGGCCCCAGCTCGACCTGCGGACCCGCTCCCTGGTGACGGTCGCCGCGCTGGCAGCTCTGAACCGGCCGCGGGCCCTGGCCCTCAACATCGAGATGGCTCTCACCAACGGCGCCACCCGGGAAGAGGTTTGCGAAGCCATCCTGCAGATGGGCTTCTACGCCGGCTTTCCGACCGCCTGGGAAGGGCTGGCCGCGGCGACGGAGATATTCGAGCAGCTGGATTCGGACTAGGTGCTTTCCGGGCGCCGCGTGGCCCCTACAGCCGCTTCCCCACCCACAGCGACCCGCGGCGCAATACCTCCTGAAACGTCGGATGCCGCATGGTCGGATCGTCGTGGCCGAGGGCGAAGAAGAAGACGCGGCCGTTACCGCAGTCGTGGGTGAACGCCATGACGTGAGTCTCATCCCTGGTTTCGTCGTAAGCCGACATGAGGTGACGAGATCGGCTCGGGTTGTGGGTCAGGTAGTGGAGCTCGTCGGTGACCTCGAACCGCTCCAGGTCGGCGGTGATGGGATGGGCAGCATCGACGACGTCCACCGCAAAATCCATGTAGGGGCTGTGGCCGGCGAAGAAGGCGTTCAACATCCGATGGTACCCCTCGTTTTCCCGGAAGGAGGCGGCGGCGGTGTGCAGCGCGAAGAAGCCGCCGCCTGCCTCGACGAAGCCCAGGAATCCCTCCTCCTGCCCGGCGCTCAGGTGGCCGACGTCGGTGTACAGGAGCACTGCGTCGTACTGCCCCAGACCGCCTTCGAAGACGCCGTAGTCCGTTGACAGGGTGGCCTGGATCTCCCCGTCCCGGTTCAGGACCTCAGCCATGAAGCGACCGTTGCCCTGGTGATCGTGATAGATGCCCTCGGTCCCGACGAACAGGAGCAGTGACAGGGGTTCCATCGATCCTCCTTACATCTGGCCGCCGGCAGGCTGGTGCGGCTCCACGTAGCGCACCATCAGCTCTACCGACTGCAGCACCCGCGTCGAGCTGAGACCGGCGAAGATGCTCTTCGCGGTTACCTCGAGCACGTTCTCCCCCTCCAGCACGATCCCGCCCGGCAGGTCGAAGTGGAACCAGTGGTGGGTGTTAATGCGGTTGGGTAGACCACCGCGGGCGGCCCCGTAGGAGACCAGACCACCGTAGAAGTGGCTCGTGCGCGCCGGCTCCACGACATGACCGTTGAAGGTGAAGTCAAGCTCGTCCTCCGGGCAGAACTGCACCACCCGGATCCCCAGCTCGACGCCGGCGAGCTCGCCGGCGACCTCAGCCGCCCGCAGGTCGTCACTGACCGTGAAGGCCACCCGCACCATCTCCCCCTCGACCAAGTCAGCCGGCAGGTCGCATGCGGCGGCAGAAGGACTTTCATCCGCGGCCCGCACCGGGAGGAGATAGTGTTTCGCCTTGCGGGCGTAGATTTCCGGGTCGCCAAGCTCCCGCAACACCTGGTATTCTTCGAGCCCGAGCGGCCAGCCCAGGTCGGACAGATAGAGGCCGTCGACTCCCATAGCGACGAAGTTGGCTGCCGCCGCCCGGTACATTTGGATGGTCGGCGCATGGTGGCGATCGTCATACGGCTCCCTGCCAGTCGGGGCGTACACCCATGTGCCGCTCTCTGCGGCGGTCTCGAGCACCCAATCCATGGCCAGCTCAGGCGAGAACAGCATCCCCTCCGGCCGGACAACCACCAGGTCGACGTAGCCTTCGCGCATCCAGGCGCGCACGTCCATGCCGGCTGCCAGGTTGGCCTCCTCCAGCGGGTGCACCCGGGTCGCCAGGCAGAGCCGGCGACCCTGCTCTTCCCCGCGACGGTCGCACAGGCGCCGGACCTCCCGCACGAAGTCGGTCAGGATCGGCCCGCACTCGCGGGCCCGCGACGGGTCGAAGAAAACGTCGATGTAGGGATCCATCTCCAGCCCGTCCGGGCCGTAGCCGAGCACCTCGTCGATCAGCTCCAGGCGCGTCTCGCGCACCAGGTCCAGCTCGTAGTTCTCGGCGGTGGCCGCGCGCGCGTCGCCGCCTCCGATCATCACCTCCGGGTGCTCCCGCTTGAGACGGCTCATCATGTAGCGATTGTCGTCGACAGAGGCGTCGTTCATGCGCATGCTGCAGAGCAGCTGGATGCCCTTCTCGCGGGCCCGGTCGGCCACCACCCGCAGCGGATCGAGCCCGGCCTCCAGAGCCAGCCTGGCGTTCTCGGCGGCGCGCCACCACATGACGCCGTGGGTGTGGTCGTCGACCCCCTCGCCCCAGCGCACGCCGGCTTTGGTGTCGTGGAAGAACGTCTGTCCCGACGCGAGACCGAAGGCGATCGTGTCGACGCCCGTCCCGAGGATCTCGTCCACCGGCTGGCGCAACTGGTGCTCGCTCATCGGCGGATCGTAGCGGTAGAGGCTGTAGTGCCGCGCGTCGTTGTAGTAGATCAGCTTGGGCTTCCGCATTCTCAGCCTGTCTGCGTTGGGCCTCGGCAGATCGCACCGCACGTCGTCGGGATCGTGACAGTGCTGCCGCCGTTTCCAATATTACCCCTGCGAGAGGACGACAGGATAATGCTTTTTGACACCCACGCCCACTGCTTCCCGCCGCTTGGGGAGCCGAGCCCGGAAGAGAACGCCGAGCGGACGCGGTGGCGCCTTGCCGAACACCAGTACCCCGTCCGCTTCCACCGCCAGAGCATCCGCCGCACCCGCGACGACGCGCCGGTGGCCGAGCCGCTGCTGACCGGCGGCGCCGATGGCACCTCCGGGCTGCCGGAGATCGGCTTCCACGTCGGCCGCTGCGACCGCGTCGAGTTCACTGTCGGCGGCGACGATTATTACATCCAGTGGGTGCCCCCATCGCTGGAGGAGATGAGCTACGCACCAGACCTGCTGGTCACCCAGATGGACTACGTGGGCGTGGACCGGGCGGTACTGCAGCACGACCGCATCTACGCCTACCTGCGCGAGCTCGTCGACCGCGTCGGTGCCCACAGCCTGCTGTGGGGCTCCGACATGCCGGCCTGCGAGCGCACCGTCACCTACCGGCAATCACTGGCCCTGTTCCAGAACCACTGCGTCGACCTGACCGACACCGAGAGAACGGCGCTCGTAGGCGGCAGCCTCGCCCGCCTTCATCCGGACCCGTAACGAGAAGCATGTCGAACTCCTCGCACCTCGACCGCCTCTTCAAGCTCACGGCGGCGGGCACCACGCCGCGCCGCGAGTTCGTCGGCGGGCTGACCACCTTCGTCACGATGGCCTACATCATCGCCGTCAACCCGGCGATCCTGATGGACGCCGTCGGTCCCGATCTCTTCGGTGAGCTGCTCTTCGCCACCTGCGTCGCCGCCGCCAGCGCCACGCTGATCATGGGATTGGCCGCCAACTACCCGTTCGCCCTGGCCCCGGGCATGGGACTGAACGCCTTCTTCACCTACTCGGTGGTGCTGGGCATGGGGGTGCACTGGAACCTGGCGCTGGGGGTCGTGCTCGCCGCCGGAATCCTGTTCACGATCCTCTCCGTCCTGCGCATCCGGGAGGCCATCATCAACGCTGTGCCGGACACCCTGAAGCACGCGACAGCGGCCGGCATCGGACTCTTCATCGCTTTCATCGGACTCAAGAACGCCGGCATCATCGTCGCCAGCCCGGCGACCCTGGTGACACTGGGCGACCTGCGCGCCGCGCCCGTCTGGCTGGCCCTGCTCGGATTGATCGCCACAGCCGTCCTGCAGGCGCGCGGCGTGAAGGGAGCCATCCTGATCGGCGTCATCGGCGTCACCACCGTCGCGATCCTCGCCGGGGTCGCACCGCCACCGGATGGCGTCCTCTCGCTCCCGACCTGGCCCTCGCACCTGTTCGCTGCCGCACTGCCCAACCTGGCCGCCGCCTTCGACGTCGCCCTGATCGGCACCGTCCTGGCCTTCCTCTTCGTCGATCTGTTCGACACCATGGGCACTCTGGTGGGGCTCTCCCAGCGCACCGGCTTCCTCGACGCGCGGGGTCGGCTGCCCCGCGCCAGCAGGGCCCTGCTGGCCGACTCTGTCGGCACGATGACCGGAGCCGTGCTGGGCACCTCTCCGGTGACCACCTACATCGAGAGCGCCTCCGGCATCGCCGCGGGCGCGCGCACCGGCCTGGCCAGCGTGGTGGTGGCGTTCTGCTTCCTCCTGGCCCTCTTCCTCACGCCCCTGATCCAGTCGATTCCCGTTTTCGCCACCGCGCCGGCGCTGGTAGTGGTCGGGGTGCTCATGGCCGGATCGGTGGTGAAGATACGCTGGGATGAAATCTCCGACGCCCTGCCGGCCATGCTCACGATTCTGGTCATGCCGTTGACCTTCAGCATCGCCCACGGGGTCGTCGCCGGTATCATCACCTACCCGATCCTCAAGCGCCTTAGCGGCCGCGGCCACGAGGTCCACCGGCTGATCGACGCCCTGGCCCTAATCTTCATCGCCAGTTTCATCTTCCTGGACTAGCGCAGCGTAAGTGTTTAAGACAGCCGACGTGGTCGTCGTTGGCGGCGGGGTCAACGGCCTCTCCACCGCCCTGGAGTTGCGTGAGCTGGGCGTCGGCCGCGTGGTTCTCCTCGAGCGTCACATGGTCGCTTCCGGCCAGTCGGGCCGCGCTGCCGGCATCTGCCGCGCTCTGGTCCCCCACACCCGGACGGCCCGGTGGCAGCTGGAGTCGCAGCGCAGCTTCCTCGGTTTCTCGGAACGCTTCGGCCTGCCCATACCGGTAGCGCAACCCGGCTACCTTCTCGTCGGACGCGCCGCCGAGCGCGAGCTGATCGAGCAGGGAGTGGGGACGGCCACCGCCATCGGAGCGCCAGCCGAGATCATCGATGCCCCCACCGCCCGCGACCTGCAGACCGGATTGCGAGGTGGCGAGGATGTGGTCTACGCCTACGAGCCTGGTGCCGTGCACGTCGACCCCATGGTGACCGCCCAAGCGCTGGCCCTGGCCGCCCGCCGGACCGGCGTGGACATCCGCGAGGAATGCGCGGTCGGAGAGATATTGTGCGATGCAGACAAGGTTGCGGGCGTACGAACTGCAGACGGCACCATCGGGGCGGGAGCCGTCATGGTCGCCACCTCCGTCTGGGGCGCCGGACAGCTCGCCGCCGTTGGCCTCGCCGTCCCGGTTTATCCACACCGGGCCGAGATGGCATTCTTTCACGACCCGCTCGACGGTCGCAGTCACCTGCAGCGCATCCTCACCGACACCCGCAGCGGCCTCTACCTACGCCCCGAGGGCGCCCGACAGATGTTCGTCGGCTGGCGCGAGGGCGACTTCGTCCGCGGCCCGGACGACATGGTCGCCCAGGATCCGGACGACTACCGCCAGACCGCCGCGCCCGGACGCCTCCGCCAGATGACCGAGCGGCTCGCCGGTGCCCTGGACTTCATGCGAGACGGCTTCGTCCACCGCTCCTACGCCTGCGTCTACGACTATACCCCGGACGGGCAGCCGATCCTGGATGGCGACGGACCGGAAGGACTCTACTACGCGCTTGGATTCAGCGGCGGCGGCTTCTCCACCTTGAGCACGGTCGGGAGAACGATGGCCCGTTACATCGTCGACGGCAGGAAACCGACGGAGATCGAGTGGCTCCGCCGCTCCCGCTTCGAGGAGGGCGACACCATCGCCTGGAGCAACGCCGCGCCCGCTCGAACACCCGTTAGACGAACGGACGAGGAAACGCCATGAAGATCAAGTTCGCCTGTGCCGATTTCACCTTTCCGCTGCTGACCCACAATCAGGCCCTGCGCGTCATCTCCGCACTCGACATCCGGGGCGTCGACATCGGGCTCTTCCAGAATCGCTCGCACCTCCAGCCGGCCGCGGAGTTCAAGAACGTGCGGCGTGCCGCCCGGCGCCTTAAACGGCGCCTCGACGACAACGGTCTGGTCGCCGCTGACATCTTCCTGCAACTGGCCCTGGACTACGAGTCACGGGCGCTGAACCATCCCACCCCGTACCGCCGGAGGATGGCCCGGGAGGCCTTCGACAGGGCCCTGGACTACACCGCCGAGTGTGCCGGGCAACACCTGACGACGCTGCCGGGCGTCCGCTTCGCCGGGGAGAGCAGGCGCGACTCGCTGGCCCGCGCCGCCGACGAGCTGGCCTGGCGGGTCGAGCGGGCCTGGAAGTACCGCATCTGCTTCGCGATCGAACCCCACGTCGGCTCCTTCGCCGATTCGCCCAAACGGGCACTGCAGCTGGTGCAGAGAGTACCGGGCCTGACCCTGACCCTCGATTACGGACACCACTATCCCCGGGGCCACTCCGAGGCGGACCTGGAGACGCTCATCCCCCACAGCAGCCATCACCATGTGCGCGGCTTCAACCGACGCAGCGGGGCTACCCCGGTCGCGCAGAACCGGGTGGACTTCAAACGGATGCTGAGGGCGATGAAGAAGACGGGCTACAGGGGCTGGATCGAGCTGGAGTACGGCGACAACAACGTCACGGATACCGTCGAGTTGCGCGATCACCTGCACCGTCTGGCCTCGTCCCTATGAAGGATCGAGGACCTGATCGCTAGGCACTCCATGACCGCGGGCAGGATTCTTGAAGTCCTTGATCGACACCAGCGCCTTGGTCTACGGAACGACTCCTCGCCGGGGACCGCAAACCGGGTAAGCTGCAGGCAGGCGTGACGGCAGTCGACCCTTTCGCTGGTCGATGAGGCTGGGGCAATCAGCCCCGCTCTAACACCACCTTCTCACGCACCAGCTTTTCCTTCATCATGCGCCACTCCGGCGAGCCGTCCTCGTCCCAGTAATCGGTCGAGATCGGCGCGTCGTAGCTGAGCATGATTTCCCGGCCCCGATCGGGCCGCACCATCACCAGCGACTGCGACGTGGACATCGGCGTGTACATCCGCGTCCCGTTCCGATAGGTCGACCTCACGATCCAGTCCGGCTGCTCCGGCAGCTCCAGCGCCACGAGCCGCTCCAGCTCGTCGCGGTCCAGCTCCACCCCGAGCCCGGGCTCCTCCGGCACGCGCAGGAAGCCGTTTACCGGCTCCAGCTTCTTCTTCACCGGGTGGCTCTGCCAGGTCTCGGCGTCACTGAAGAAGTGAAAGTTGGCGGTGGGAAAGGCGGCCATCATGTGCGCCGTCATCGCCCGAGTGATGGTTGTGCCCACGTTCTGCAGCATGAACGGCATGTTGCCGGCGGCGAACAGGCCGGCCTTGCGCATCGCGGCGCCGATCTTCGAGTGCCCCAGCATGTAGACGTCCGCCGCGCCCATCAGCACCTCGAAGGTGCCCCCCAGCGGCATGTGGTGCAGCACGATCGGCAGGTCGATGCGCCGGCGCAGGTCCCTGTAGCCCTCGATGTCGCCGGGCGTCAGCACATCCTCGAAGCACCCGGCGAGCGGATACTTCGCCAGCCGCGCCAGCAGGTCGGGCATGTGGTCATCGGTGCCGTGCATGGTGAAGTCGTAGTGGACCTTGAAGCCCGGCGGGGCCACTGCCTGCATCGCCTCGGTCTGGTCGAACACATTCTCGAACGGCGACAGATGATACTTCAGCCAGGTGTAGCCCATCGCCGCGTACTGGCGCACCGCCTCAGCCATCTGATCGGGGTGAGTCGACACGGTCCAGCTGCCCACCGGCACCCAGGAGCGGTGCTTCTGGCCGAAGAGCTTGTAGACCGGA
>CAYWBJ010000374.1:0-9327 GCA_964456165.1 uncultured Gemmatimonadaceae bacterium
CTGCAGCTAACGGCTCGGTTGTGTAAGTGAGGGTTCCGGGTTCATCCAGCCGCTGGTCCAGGGGCATGCCCCACGGCAGCACACCACCCCCCCAATGAATGCCCGAAGCAATGCCGGCGCCGAAATCATACTCGAAGCTGTCCTCTCCGCCTCCCGCCGGCGCTTCATCGACCAGATCACCTCGCCCGAGATAGAGGATCCTGACCTCGGTGCGGGCGATGGGCCACTCCCTCTCGCTCCGCCAGTCGCCGGGCTCCTCCAGCGGCATGCGCACGTCCGGCCTGCTGAAACGGCGCACGAAGATGGTGACCGGCGGCTCGTCCATCATCCCGGTGTCGATCCCTTTCAGCCAGTGGTCGAACTAGCGGCAGAGATGGGTCGCGTGTCGATACCCGGTCCAGGTACGGCGATCGATTCCTCGGCGTACCAGTGCCCCACGGACCGACCAGCGCCCTCTTCGGGCATTCGAGGTTTTCGTAGGCCCGCAGCAGGACCGTCGAGTAGCAGTCGGACCATCCGGCGATCTCGAAGGTCCCGCACCTAACGCGGCCATAGTTGGCGGCCAGCGAGCGGTCGCGCCAGTAGGATGCCTGCAGCGGGTGGCGCAGGTGGTCGATCCGGATCTTGTCTGCGAATTGAGCCATGGAGCGCTGTAACCGACGGCGGCGGCCGCCGCCTTGTGAACGGGCCATAGACTAAACCTGCAGCGCTAAACCACCTCCAGCCGGCTTGCCAGTGCGCGGTTGGTTCCCAGGCTTTCCCTTTGCCGGCCCGTGCGTGAGCGTGGCGTTCCCGGGAGATGACACTAGCGAAGCAATAAGAGTTTGCGGATTTCGCGTCTCCCCTCGGCCCGCAACCGATAGAGATAGACACCGGTGGCTATCTCGGCACCGGTAGCGTCGCGGCCGTCCCAAATCACCCGGTGATTGCCGGCGCCCAACACTGCCTGCACCAGCGTCTTCACCTTCAGTCCGGCCAAATTGTAGATGCTCAACTCCACCTCGATCTGGCGCGCCAGACTGAAAGGAATAGTCGTACCGTTGTTGAACGGATTGGGGAAATTCTGCGCTAGCTGCGTGGTCTGCGGCAAGACCTCGCGCTCTGCTCCTATTGCCGTTTTCCGGGGGTTATAAAATATATAGAAGGCAAATTGCATCTCGTCCGTGCTCAACAGGCCAAAGCGCACCGTATCGTCGGTCCAATTGTTGTAGGTAGTAATTAATTTCCACCCCTCGCCCTGCCGCATGGTCAGCGGCGGGTCAAATTTCAAAAGCGGCGGGTGCTGCCAGTCGTTGGTCCAGTAAATCAACTCGCCATCGCGGTCACCGCCGACAATTTCGATGGCAAATTCAACCATCTTCTCGTGCGCGTGTGACCACATTTGGATCACCTCCCGCGTTTCTCCGAAGCGAAAGGTTCGAGTCAGGGTGGTGACCTCATTGGGGGGCAGATTAATATCTAAATTGCTGAAATTGGCTTGCTCGGCCACGTACTCTACGGCGTCGCGTTCTACCGTGTAGATATTGGCGAAAACTTCACCCATTTCTCCGCTGTCTTCGGCAGGCACGTAGTGCGAGTTGAGGTCAAATCCGTTGCCGGCTGGCAGACGCAGGGCTACGCCGGGGGGAAACTGAAAATTGACATAGGGCGTCTGCGTACCCAACAAGAAATTAGACAATACATTCGATTCGGCGACGACAAGAAAATTGGTCTTGCCTTCGCGATTGCGGTATTCGCGAAAAACGCCGGCCGCCGGCACCTCCTCGCCGTCTGGGTAATTCTTGAGCACGAAGTGATGACTGCCCCCACGCATGGAAATTTCGTAACCGTTGATGTAGAGATCTTCCGGAGTGACGTAGGGTTGAAAATAAAGAAATTCGCGGTCAATATCGGACCAAACCTCAAACGGCCCGAGGTGTATTTGTATGCCGTTTTCCGGCGGTTCTAAAGGTAGGAATTCAGGCGCCTGGTAGCGCGAAACATCGGCCAAAAGCGCCGTGTCAACCACGCGGTCCTGTTGCGGTGCGCCCGCCTCGATCCAGGCCCGAACAAAGGCCAGTTCGCCGTTGCTCAGAGGGTCCCCGCCCAACGGCATAAGGGCGCCGTACTGGGGGTGATCACGGTAGAAGTGCACTTGCTCGGGAGCGTTTATCTTTTCCCACAAAAAACTCTGCTCCACCGCAGCCGCGCCGCTCGCCGCACTCACCCGCACCAGCCCATCTGCCGCCGCTGATTTATTGTGCGGCGCGGCGCCCACCAATTGCTGGTAGGCCACATCGGCTGTCAGAACCAGGTTCGACTGGCGCGCAAAAGCCGCACCCGCCTTGTGACATGAGATGCAGTGATGGTCGAACACCTGCTGTTGAATCAATTGCCAAGTTGAGCGTTGGTCGTCGGAATCAAGGATTAGGCGGCCTGTCTCATCGTGTTCCTCTCCGTCGTGCGCCCAAATGCTGGGGGCACCTACCAGGACTAGGACCACCATAATATTTTTCATCTATATCAACCTATCTGTCCTGTACAGTGATTGCCTGCACTCGCTTTTTTCGGGCATGTATGCTGCTTCCGAATATCCGGTTCTTCCTGCTTATTCGGCCTGCTGTTAAGCCTTTTCTTCAACTCGTCGTTCGACGCATTTCCTTCATGTTCCGGCCCGGCGCGATCGCTTGTTGTTTTGTCTGTACAGGTAAGCACCCAGGTCGCGCTGTATCTCGGCAACGGATTCGTACCACTTACCTCGACTCGCGACACGGAAGTCGCTAATCGAACATGGTCCGGTGAGGTACCATTCGGCCAGGATACACATCATTATCGATTGCCCGGTCAAGCGCGCAGGACAAGGCTTGTGGGATGTGCGCGGCATACCATCACGTTTGAACTTTTCGCGTTAATTTTAGATCCTGATCGCTGATATGCGGTGGTTTCCAATAGCTATGTCATCATTCGTCTTCAGGCCCATCAACATCTTTAATTCTACTTTACAATGTTATTCCGTTATTCCATTACAAAGCATGCTCCCGCCTACCCGAGTACTATTTCACCAACAGCTCTCACGGAGGGTAAGCCACACACAATGGCGCCAGGCGGCCCTGCGCTTCGTGCTCGACACCGCAGGAGCCACCTCGGCCATTCCCGGGGCCAAGGGTCGCGCCCAGTTCGTGGAGGACTGCGGCGGCGGGGTACCGCCACTGACGAGCGCGGAGCGGGTGCGCGCCGGCGCTATCGCTGATGCGCTCGAGCGCTTGTAAGAGCCTGGATCGGTTACGCCTATTCCCCTATTTGATCAGCACCATCCGACGACCCAGCACTTCACCACTAGACTCGATCAGATACACGTACATCCCACTGGCCAGTCCCGTCGCCGACCACCGCGCGGCATATCGACCGGCTGGCCGGCGATCGTCAACCAGGACCTCGACAACCTGTCCCAGGGCGTCGTAGACGGTCAGCTTCACGGGGCCGTCAGCCGCCACGTCGTAGGCGATGGTGGTGACCGAGTTGAACGGATTGGGGTAGTTCTGCCGAAGCACGAATTTGGCAGGCCGAGTCGTACCGCCTTCCGCCTCTATTCGAGTCGGCGCGCTGAAAAAGTAGAGGCGTCCGGCACCCGGGCGGAAGGCGGCTTCGAATTCCCGCCCGCTCGCTTGCACCGAATGCACTGCGCCCGTCGCCGCATCCAGAGCCAGCAACTCATCCGCATAGCGCCTGAGGGTCACAGTGGCTGTCGTCGCCTGCCTGTAATCGTTGACGATCATGAAGTAGTCGTTGCCCGTGTCGTCCTCGAACAGACCAATGACCATGTTTGCGTCGGAGTCTACTGACGCTACCAGCACGGAATCCGGCAGCGCCGTACCCCCGAGGGGAACATCACCGACGTGGTAGACTCCGACCGATTTCAGTTGCATCATGAACGAACCGAGGACGTTTACCTCCCCATTGATGCTCTGCAGGGAGGCGGCCAGCTCCTCCCGTGCCTCAGACGTGATCACGCCTCCCGCGGTCCGGTGAAACCATTGGTACCAGATCAAACCCCGTCCCCCGTAGGCCAGGGTGTTGTAGGCTAGCCAGCGATGTTCTGCCCGATTCGGGCGACGCCAGTTCGAAGGGTCGCTGTATCCTGGACCGCCGGCCTGAACCACGTTGGCGAAAGGAACATCGTAGTCCAGCGCCACTTGCCTTACGGTAGCCAGATCGCGGAAAAATTCCGGACTGTCGGCGTCCTTGAAGAAGTTGTAGCGGTCGTAGCTGAGCATCTCCAACCCAACCACGTCGAGCTGGTGCTCCAGCAGCTCCCGGTAGCTGCGCGGCCCGAACCAGACCGGTCCAGCTGAGCCAGGGTGCTGGTTGACGTAGCTCAGCTTGGTCGGATCCCGGCGACGGATGTGGGCGACGACCTTGCCCAGGTTTTCGAACGCCTTGTGATTGGGCTCGTCTGCTACGAAATAGCCGATCACGGTCGGGTTGTCGGCGAAACGATCGACGATGTCATCCAGCCTGGCCCAGTGCTCTGGCTCCAGCGGCGGTGGAGTCTCGTTGTCGTAGGCCCGCAGGTAGAGCTGGTTCGGAACGATCCCGCGCACGTTCACGAAGCAGCGCATGCCGTGACTGGCGACGTTCCCCACCGTTTTCACGCCCTCCGAAACCCACATGACTACGGGAAAGTTGGCCTCGCCGTAATATGCGAGACCCTCCAGCGGTCCTGCCTCCCACGGGCGCGGCGGCGACCAGGCACTCAGGATGAAATCCTCTTGCTCCCAGCGTCGGTCCACCACGGAAAGAACGGTACTGCTGTCCGCCAGTTGCTCACCGTCGTGCAGGACCTGGGCCTCGATCTGGAAATCTCCCACCTCCCGGGCCCTGACAATCCACACGGTGGTATCGACCGCGGCCGGCTCTATCTCGCCCAATGGCTGCAGGGTAACCTCGCTCAGGAGCTCGACCCCAGACGACACGGACAGGTGCCCCTGGACACGGCCGCCGACGTCGCCGGTGTTGCGTACGATCAATTCCAGCGGCACCCGCTCCGCAGGCTTGGGAACGATGCGCTTGGTTCGAAACTTCTCAATGGCCAGCCTGACGCCGATCCGGCCCACGCGCATATAGGCGATCTTCAGGTCGGTTTTCGGCAGGCTCGGGCGGAGAGTGAAGCTCAGGCGTGTGATTCTGCCGGCCCAGGCCAGGTTCGTGTGCAGTGGGACTTCGTACTCCTGGAATAGCCCGTTCCCATCGATCTTGAAACGGAAGGAGCCTGAGGCTCCGTTCTCGCCGTCCCAGCCCAGGATGACATCACCCGGGAAATCGGTCGACAGGCGGGTGACGAAGGTGCCGTAGCGGTCGGCCGGAAGATCCATTTGCGGTCCGGTGAGCCGCAGACTGTAACCATCGATGGCGCCCGTCAGTCGTCCATCCGCCACGGTGAGTCCGGATAGACCCCGATGGGCAACCCAGCCTTCGGTGTCGCCGGCATCGTCAAATTCCCAGCCAGTACCGACCTCGAAGGCAGGACAAGGTTGGACCGCAGCGGTCTGCAGTGCAAGGAAAAGGAGGGGAATAGACAGCTTGCGGGATCGAGGCAACAATCAAAAGGCCCTTCTGCCGGGCCCTGTTCGAGTTGGCGCGGCTAAAGCTCTACAGTCTGCATCGGGGAGATATCCGATCTGGCCTGCCACCCGACTTGGACGCGAGCGCTGGCCAGAGGCAAGCTTCCCTGTGAGACTCATTTCATGTGATGGTGCCAATACACCATGTTGTCCACGCTGACATATCGACCGAGTTGATTGGATCTCTGCTTACTCGCAAAAGAACGGGTACGGCTCGCCGGCTTCGACTAGCCTTTGTACCAGATTCGAGTACTTCAGTACCTCCGTCAGCCGGGCACGCCAAAGGGGAGCGTAGAAGTCGACAAATTTCTGGAAGAATGCCTGCGCATCCTCGTTGACGCCAGCGAAGTATTCCGGCAGCAAGAACCACGGTTGGTCACTGGCGTAATCCAGCCCCCGCTGGCGCGTCGTGAACTCTGCAGCAGCCCGCTTTTTGACCGAGATCATCAATGAGCGCCTGACCTTGTCGATGTGATAGCGTCCGCGATGAATGCACAACTGGGTAAATAGCACCGCGTCACCGGGTTCCTGGTGGAGACGAACGGCTCCAGGCATATCGTTCGAACGGTTATGGACCCCATCGTCGGCGACGCAGATTGCGTGCTCTTCGGGGGAGTAATCCCGCAGGTGAGATCCTGGCACCAATTCGAGATCGTCCGTCGGGACCAATGCGATTTGCATCTGCAACCCGGCGCCGGTCTCCGGGATACGGGATACCTCCGCTTCCGCACCGATCTTGTCCTTGTGCCAAAACCCGTCCTGGCTTTCACCAGTCGGATTGCAGTAGAGACTGCTCAAGGCGAAGAGGAACTCTTCATCCAGGGCTAGGCTCAGCGCTGCGACAACTTGGGGCGCCCCCATCGCATTGAGCAGAAACGCGAGATCGTCGGGGTGATTGCGGTGGTATTCCGGGTCGTTTAAGTGCCTCATGTAATTTGCCTGGGGACCTACCGGCGGATTGTCACAGCGAGGGGCGCGCCGCCATTGCTCCAGTACTCGCTCAGAGATCTCGAGCAGTCGCTCTGTCGTCGCGGCGTCGAACAAACCGCGCACTACGGCATACGATTTCTGACGTAGTTGTCCAGGGCAAGGTTCAGTGGCGGTACTCATCAGATCCTCCTGGGTCACTGTAGCATTTGCGACGTCCCGCAGTTGTTCGATCCAACGTCAGGTATAAATAAGAGGGTTTCAACTACGAGGTCACTCTCCACGGAGACGAAGATAAAGGCGCGATCAAGTTCTGTTAGATGTCGAGATTAAATCGATGGTAGTCTTGGATAAAACTTCCCCGATTTTCTTCACTCCAGCGATTGTCATCCTCTTGTTTAAGGGCTGCTAGATGCACGATGTCTCATTGGGAAATCGGCATTGACAAAACCTCGGCACCGGCATGTTGTCTTACTGCATAGGACCGTTGTATCAATTTCCGCTGTGTAGGTCCAGCCAGCGGGAATGGCAAGATACCTGCCAGGGCCGCCCGCCTGGAAAGTTCATTTGTAATGCTCATCCGCATCTTTATTCCAATCCTGGGCCAAAAGTTCATCGACCAGGTCGCGGGCCTGCTCATAGCTTTGGGTACGTGGGTCTTCTGCCAGCCACAGAACCAGGCTGCGTCGATCACGATGGGTGAACGCGTGCATGATGATCTCCATGCGCATCCACCGGGGGATAATTACATGCTGCATGAGCAGGGGCGGAAGCTCGCCAACGTGTACAGCCTGGGGACCGCGCCGATTAACCAACGTGGGCACTTCAACGAACACGTCGTCGGGAATACCATTAATGGCGCCGCTGTTGGGGATATTGAGCTGCAGAAGCGTTTCACGGTCATTGAGAACGGCATCAATGAACGTAATATGCTGCTCACCGCTTTTCTCCAACGGAAGGCGCTGAACCAGGTCCACCGATTCATCATCGGCCAGACCTTCGAGCTCGATCTGGATTTTTGGCTTCTGGCTCAGGTAGAGATTCCATCCGATCTCCGAGTCAAACCCGCCGTCAGTGCCGTACCACTTCTGCTTGGCTTCCAGGTCACTGTGATGCCACCACGGTGATGCCGCGCGCACGGCAGCTCCAATAGGAAAGAGGCCATACAGCCGGTAGGCATCTACCGCTCCAGGTGACATCTGCTCTACCTTCCACGGCGTTCCAGGGCGGTTGTATTCTGCGCTGGCCCAGTAGGCTTCGGCCTCATTTTCAATCCATTCGTCTATAAGCGGATAGGCATCTTTACCTTGGTGATAGAAGTGGGTCAGGTAAATGCAATGGTTGAATCCCGCCATGTGCGCTGTCACGGCTTCAGGATCCAGGCCAAGACGGCGGGCGAGACGTTTGTACCCCCAGTGGCCGTGACACACACCCACAGCCTTAATGGACGTGTACCGCGTCACCAGGTTGGTACCTTCAAAGACCGGGTTGGCCGTTTGAACGAGCCAGGCATCCGGACAGATCTTCTCCATATCATGGCCAAGATCCAGCACAAATCGGAACTGGTGATAGGCGCCGATGCCGCCATAATAACAGGATACCCGGTCGCCCACGCCCCGGTAGTAGCCGCGAGACTCGGCGATAGCACGCTCTGCTTCAAGCCCTTCATAGCCGCCTATCTTTACCGCGCAGATAACGAAGTCCGCACCTTTCATGCCTTCCACGCGATCCATGGTCTTGTCGAATTGTATATCCGCATTGGCGGCTCTGGCGTAGCGGACGGCCAGTTTATACGCCACATCCAGCCGTTTTTCATCGATGTCGACCAGGGTCATACAGCTTCCCTGCAGCCCTTCGCTAAGAATGGCATCTCTCAAGAGCGCCAGCGAGAAGGATGCGCTACCAGCGCCGATGAGTACGATTTTGGTTTTCATGGGATACTCCTTAAACAACAGACCTGCCCAAGGGACTCACGTGGAAACACCGGGGGGCACTCAGGGGTTGCCATCCCGGCATCGCTCTGCCTGCGGCGGCCGCATGCGGGTGCAGGCAGAGCTGGGGCTAGCCGCCGCTGCCTCGACGGGATAGGGCTGACCTGGCTAGCGCCGCCGCTCGCGCCAACCCGCAGGAGACCTTGTTACCGCAGTATCGATAACGCTCTTTATCTTCCTACGTCGCGCAATAAATAAAGTTTCTATAAAATACAACCTGCCCACGGCTCATGCAGGAGAAGACTCGAGACCCCGTCTAACGTGAAATAATTTTGGACAGCGTCAAATCCCACGCGTTTGTACCAAAGCCGCACGACTCCTGTCCATTGAACAACAATCAGGCTCCCACATTTCCCTTGACTCCCACGTCATGAGAGACCTTAGCCCAAGAGGATAAGCCTCATGAGACGCAGAGATTTTCTCAAGGCTGCCGGTCTCGTCGGTACCAGCTCGCTGCTAAAGCCAGACATCATTTTTGGCAGTTCCCGGCGAAGCGCTGCTTTTTTTCATCTGCATCCCTTCGTCGAGGCCCACCCGGAGGCCGTCTTTATCAAGCTGACCTCGGTTTCGGACAGAAGCGCATCCGCCGAAAAGAACGGCGCCGGTTCTGAACTGGCGAGTGAGTTGTTCTTCGCCAGCGACAGCGGCGGCCACTCCACGGCCAGCAAAATCGCCATCAAGCCCAATATTACCTGCCTGGGCGGCGGTTTTTCTCCGGGGCGTATGGGCATTGTCACCGACGCCGATTTCGTCGCTGGTCTGATCGGCAGCATGAAGGACAACCTGGGACTGGACGGGAGCCAGTTCTA
>CAYWBJ010000375.1:0-6643 GCA_964456165.1 uncultured Gemmatimonadaceae bacterium
TCTGTTTCAGTGCCGTCGCCCCCCAAAAGCAGAGAATGCCCGAGGCGGCACCGATGGCGATGGCACCCATCGGGCCGACGCTACCAGAGGCCGGTGTGATGGCTACCAGGCCGCCGACAGCGCCGGTGACGATGCCGAGCACGCTAGGCTTGCCATGTTTGACCCACTCCACGAACATCCAGGCCACTGCGGCGGCGGCTGTGGCGATCTGGGTAACGAGCATCGCCATGCCGGCGGCGCCGTCGGCGGCGACCGCGCTGCCGGCAGTGAAGCCGAACCAGCCGACCCAGAGCATCGACGCGCCCACGACGGTCAATGTCAGGTTGTGCGGCGGAATCAACGTTTGCGGGTAACCCTGCCGCTTGCCAAGGACCAGAGCCGCCACCAGACCGGCGATCCCGGCGTTGATGTGGACCACTGTGCCACCGGCGAAGTCCAAGACACCGCGATCGGCGAAGAAGGCGCCGTCGCCGCTCCAGGCCATGTGGAAGACAGGAGCGTACACGACGGTGAACCAGACGGCCATGAAGAGCAGCATCGCCGAGAACTTCATGCGCTCGGCGTATGCCCCGGCGATCAGCGCCGGCGTGATGATCGCGAAGGTGAGCTGGAAAGTGACGAAGACCGTCTCCGGAATGGAGCCGGCCATGCTATCGACCGTAATGCCGCTTCCGAAGTCCTTGCCCAGCCCGCCGACGATAGAGCGTAGGTTGGTCACACCGGCAGCCATGCCGGTGGTATCGAAGGCGAGGCTGTAGCCGTATAGGATCCAGAGCAGCGTGATCATCGCCGTCAGCGCGAAACACTGCATCAAGACCGACAGGACGTTCTTCGTCCGCACCAGCCCGCCGTAGAACAACGACAGTCCGGGAATGGTCATGAACAGGACCAGGGCGGTGGAGGTCAGCATCCAGGCCGTATCGCCCGAATTGAGCTCGTCGCCCCACGATGCGCCGGGCCAGAGTAACACCGCAACCAGCCCCAGCAAGGCCGAATACGCGGCCCGCCCCGGGCGGGCCACCGTTGATCGCGACAAGAATTCGAACCGAATCATGTTATCCCCCCTTTTTAATCATTGTACCTCATGCCAATGCCAATAGGTATAGAAAAACGAAGAGGCGGCATCAACCCCTCGTCTCACGACCGTTCGAGTGCCCTAACTGCGGCGTCCACCTGCTCCGGCCGCTTGACGCCGACAATGATGCTAGTGACAGCTGGCTTGTCCACGGTTTCGCGGATCACGTGGTCGAACAGGCTGAGGCCGCAGCCGTCGGCTTCAGCCTGGAGCGCGGCGACCTGGCGCCGAACTGCCTCATCCTGCAGCAGCGGGATCCACTCCGGCTTCTCCGCGGCCCGCGAGTCGGATGGCGGCGGGGAGGAAGCGGCATACTTCCCGGTAAGCAGGCCGCCCTGCAGAACCTGGTAAGGCACCACCCCGATGCCCTCGCTCGCGCACAACGGCATCAGGTCGACCTCAGCCTCCCGCTTGATGAGACTGTAGGGTGGCTGGTGCACGACCGGGCGCTTCCACCCCGACCCATCGCATGCCTCCAGCACCGCCCTGGTCTGCACCGCATCAAAGTTGGAGATCCCCCAGTGTCGGACCTTGCCGACCTCGATCAGATCGATGAACGCTGCGATCGACTCCTCAATCGGGGTCCCCGGATAGGGTGCGTGCATGTAGTAGATATCGAGATAATCGGTCTGGAGACGCCCCAGGCTACAATCGCACTGCCGCATGATATGCGCCCGGCTCAACCCCTTGTCGTCTTCTCCCGGACCGATGGGATGACCGACCTTGGTCGCCACCACGGCGTGGTCGCGCCGGTCCCGGAGCGCGTCGCCGAGAAACTCCTCGGCGACTCCGCCGGCCGATCCCAGCACCCGCGCGTACCCCTCATACATGTTGGCGGTGTCGATGAAGTTCACGCCCTGCCCCAGAGCCCGGTGGACGATTTCGACCGCCTGCGCCTTGTCCACCGGCGTACCGAACGTCATCGTGCCCAGGCATATTGGGGACACGGACAGCGAAGTACTGGGGATCAGCTGGTATTGCACGTTGCAACCTCCTCAGGGAGTCCAGTCCGCGGCCAGCCCGGCGTACTCGCGCGCCTGCGCCGCGATGTCGAGTCCCACTTCCCTAGACCAGGCAGCCAGCAGCTGATTATAGATGGGACCAGCCCTGCCGGTGCCGACCGGACCGAATTCGAACTGGGTGATCGGAATCATGCAGATGGTGGTGCTGGTGAACCAGGCCTCGTCCGCCGCCCGCACATCATATGGCTCGAGGTCCACTTCGTGCACCGTCAGGCCCTGGGCGGCGGCCAGCTCCATGCAGGCCTGACGGGAGACACCCCGCAGAATGTCGTGGGGCCGGGGGGTGTAGATCTCACCGTCACGAGCCATGAAGAAGTTGTTGCCAGTACCCTCGGTGATGAAGCCGCGCTCGTCGGTGAGCAGGGCCGAAGCGCCGGAGGCAATGTGGGCGGCCTGCAGCTCGGCGATCTTGTAGAAGATGCGACTGCGATTCTTGGCCTTCGGATCGATGTAGCGAGCCGGTACCGACTGCTGCCGCGGCACGACGAAGTGAGTTCCCTCGTCGTATTTCGCCGCCATGTTGCCGATGTGGCGGACCAGCGGGAAGATGTTGATGGTCACGACCGGCTTCCCGCCCTCCAAGACGATCTCTTCATAAAGCGGCAGGGCGCCGCGAGTGACGTTGTGCATGATCTGGAAGTCCCTGCCGTCCAGAGCCGGCAGGTTGCGCTCGATCGTTTCCAGAGTCGCCCTCTCCATCCCGTCGATCGTCAGGCCGCAGTCGATCTCGGCATAGTTGAGGGATCCGTAAAGCCGCTCCAGGTGTTCCCGCAGGCGGTACGGACGCTGCCCGAAGGTGCGGGTCATCTCGAAAAGCATGTCCCCGTACATCAACGCCGAGTCGAAGATCGAGATCCGCGCCTCCCTCTCGGGAACGTATTCTCCATTCAGGTATACCACGCGTTGAGGCATCTTGGCTCCTATTTCCATTGGAAGATGACGCCGAGCATCGACTTCTCTCGGCTGTAGGCCATCTCGTAGGCCTCGACCATCTCGGTATAGGGATACCGATGGGTGATCAGCCGTTTCGGCTCCAGCCCACCATCCGCCATCAGGGACATCGTGTGGCTGCTGGCCCGGTTGGCGTCGAAGCGGTCTTCCCCGTCGTTGTAGAGGTACCCCCCGGAGCCGGAAACTGCGATAAGCGAAATCCCCTTGATGTAGAACCAGTTCATGTCGAGCGGGTTGATGTCGAGCGGGGGCTCCCCTCGACCCGGGAGGGCGACGATGGACACCCGACCGTTGTCGCGTACAACGTCGACGGCTGTCCGGTAGGCAGGCCACGGATTGGCGGTGAGAATGACAAGATCAATCCCGGCCCCCTCCGTGAACTCGGCTAGCTTGGTCTCCAGGTCCGGGTCGTTGGACATGAACGCCGCGTGAGCGCCCATGCGTTCGGCCATCTTCAACCGCACGGGGCTGTTGCCGAGTCCGACCACGCGGGCGCCGAAGTGGGGGCCGAGGGCCACCGCGCCAAGGCCCAGAACACCAAGCCCGACCACCGCCACCGTCTCCCCGGGCATGAACATCGCTTTGCGGTAGCAGTGGGCGCTCAGGGTGTACAGATGGACCCAGACCGCATCCTCGGCATCGACGTTGGCTGGCACTTTCACCGCCGGCGCCGACTCACTCATGATGTAGTCGGACTGGTGCCAGTTCCGCGTCACGATTCTATCCCCCTCCCGGAAACGCGTGACCGCGGATCCGACCGCACGCACGACGCCCAGGTTGCTATCGCCCACCGGGCGCGGGTAATCGGGTGCTCCAGGCACCTGTTCCGCGCCCTCGTAGTTGCCCCTGTCGGTGCCGATCTTGAAAGCGCTGATCTCAGTCTCGACCCAGATCTGGTCAGGCTCGAGGTTTGCGGTGTCTAGTTCCTGCTCCTCGATCCGTAGATCCCGCGGACCATGCATTATGGCAATCTTCATCTCCTCACTCCCTGTTGCGCCGCCACATGGCGGCATCGATTCCGGCCCGAGCCACTCCATCACGGCCAGCGGTCATACCGCGACCACCTCTTCCCAGGTCCGCGATTCCCACGAGCGCTCCACGGCGCGCTGGACCTGGGCCACCGCGAGTGCCTCGGCGAATCCGGGCTCGCCCTGCCGTCCGGTAGCTATCGACCGGAGGAACTCGTGGGCTTCGATCACCTTGAGGTCATCGTAGCCCAACCCGACCGCCGGTCCCGGGTTGAAGTTGGCGTGGAAGGGCATACTCGGGCCGCTCACTAGCGTGGTGTAGGCGTTGCTGTTGGGCGATTCACCGGTAAGATACAGCTGCAGCTCGTTCATCCGCTCGAAGTTCCAGCGCGCCGCCCCTCGGGTGCCGTGAACCTCAAACGCCATCTCGCACAGTCCTCCCTGGATCACGCGGCAGACCTCGAACGAGCCCTGGGCGCCGCTGGTGAACTCCACCAGGGCCCCGACGTAATCCTCGTTGGTCACGGGACCGGTGGGTCCCCCTTCCTTGATGGAGAAGTGGGTGCCCTCGCCAGGGGTGGGCAACGGCCGCTCGGTGATGAAGGTGTGGCGGTTACCGACGACGCGGGCGATGGGTCCGGCGATCAGGTGGGCCATATCTGCGGCGTGGGAAAACAGGTCGCCAAGGGCTCCAAAGCCGGCGTCATCCCGGTCGAAGCGCCAGGAGAGTACCCCATGCGGATTGCTGGCGTAGCCGACCAGGAAGCGACCGCGATAGTGGGTGAGCTCGCCGAGGGCGCCCTCCCCTATCAGGCCCAGCAGATGACGAACGCACGGCGCCCAGCGGTAGTTGAATCCGACCCAGGAGATCACCCCGGCGGCGGCGGCCGCGCGGTGGATGGCCGCCGACTCGTCCGGACCACGGCCGACCGGCTTCTCGCAGAATATGTGCTTGCCGGCGGCGGCAGCCGCCTCCACCAGTTCCAGATGCATTCGGTTGGGAGCCCCGATGTTGACTATCTCGACCTCCGGGTCGGCGATCACGTCGCGCCAGTCGGTGTGCCAGCGCGCGAAGCCGAAGCGCTGCGCCGCCTCCCGAACCCTTGCTTCCACGTCGTCGGCGCAGGCCACCAGGCGGGGGCTCAACTCCAGGTTCGGAAAACGCACCGCCTGCTGCAGATAGGAATGAGAATGGACGCACCCCATCCATCCCATACCGATCACCCCGACGCCGATGTTCCTGGCCATCGCCCTATTCTCCCTCTACGGCTACCGTGCCGCCGGCACGGGCAGACTGGTAGAGCGCCTCGATCGCGGCGACGTTGGCCCGGCTGAACTCGGTCGAGATGGCCGGGGCTGCCCCATCGAGGATTACCGCCTCCACGTTTTCAACCTCGTCCCGGTAAGCATTGCAATCTTCGAATCGTATCTGCTCCCGGTCGAGGTGCTCGGTGCTGTCACCGAACGTGGCGCCACCCGCAGTCCCGCCGCTGACGAGATCGATCGTCGCGCTGCTGCCCACCTGGTTTAGGTAGGGATGGTCGAGGTGGATCATGCCCTTGCCGCCGACGATCTGCATCTCCCAGCCGGGAACCGCGGCGAAGCTGCTGGCGAACTGCAGGACCGCCCCCGATGGAAAGCGGAGCTGCCCGGTGAAGGTCATGTCAACGCCCGCAGCGCTAGTCTGCTGCCAGCCACAGACGCTCTCGGGCTCCTCGTCGAGCACCGCCCGGGACAGACTGATCGGGTAGCTGCCGATGTCCCAGAGCGATCCGCCCCCCTTCTCCGGGTCGCGCCGAATGTCGGGATCGTTGATCAGGGAGAAGCAAAACCTTGCCTGCACGAAGCGCACCGCGCCGATGGCCCCCTCCAGAACCAGCTGCCGCACCCTGGCCGTCTGCGGATGGTAGCGGTACATCGCCGCCTCCATTAGAGCAACCTCATTGGCGGCCGCTGCTGTCGCCATCCGATCCACGTCGGCGGCACAGAGGGCCAGTGGTTTCTCGCAGAGAACGTGTTTGCCTGCTGTCGCGGCCCGAACGGCCCAGTCCGCGTGCTCGGAGTTGGGCAGGGAGATGTAGACCACGTCCACCTCCCGGTCCTCGAGCATCTCCTCGTACTCACCGTGCGCCCGCGGTATCGCCCTCGCGCTCGCATAGGCCTGCGCCCGTGCCTCATCCCGGCTTGCCACCGCGGACGAGCTCGGAACGCCCCGATCTACCGATAGCGGGCATTAGACGCTCATTGATGCGGGCCGTGCTCAACAGCCCCCAGCGCAGGCGCTCCATGGACAACCTTTTGACTCTCGGTGACCTTTTATCACAGGGGTCGCAAATATCACCAATGGTCTCTGGAGTGACAACCGGCCGCGGCGGCCGAATTCGGTTGACGGTGGCGACCTGACAGGTATGTTTCACGTCAATCGGCCGTATCGAACAGAGGATCTGGCATGGCAAAGGCAACACGAACCAAGCGCGGGGATCTGGAGCAGCGGCTGCAGGCACTGAAATCCCTGTCGGTCCAGTTCGTCTCCTTCATGATCGAGGAGGGTCTCAAGGGGCAGGCGCTCGACAAGATCGTCGCCAGCTTCACCCGCCATCAGACCAAGATCGTCAGCGGCGTCATGG
>CAYWBJ010000376.1:0-1533 GCA_964456165.1 uncultured Gemmatimonadaceae bacterium
TTGGGAGAACATCTCGGACGGCTACTTCACCGCCGCTGCCGTCGGCGCTCTGGCCATGTCCGAGTCCGACCCCAATGTCCTTTACGCCGGCACCGGCGAGACCAATATTCGCCTCGATGTCACCTACGGCGACGGCGTCTACAAATCGACCGCCGGCGGTTCGAGCTGGAGCCATGTCGGTCTCAAAGAGCCCCGCCACATCGGCGAAATCCGCCTCCACCCGCAGGATCCCGATCTGGTCTACGTGGCAGCCCTGGGCCACGTCTTCGGGCCCAACCCCGAGCGCGGCGTCTTCCGCTCCCGGGACGGCGGCAACACCTGGGACAAAGTGCTCTACCGCAGCGAAAAAGCCGGCGCCGTGGACCTCTCCATGGACCCCCGAAACCCGCGCGTCCTCTACGCTGCGATCTGGGAGGCCTACCGCAATTTCTGGACCCTGTCGAGCGGCGGCCCCGGCAGCGGCATCTTTCGCACCAGAGACGGCGGCGACACCTGGGAAGAACTCAGCGATAGACCCGGCCTGCCCACAGGCCTCAAAGGCAAAATCGGCATTGCCGCCTCCCCAGCCCGCAGCGGCCGGGTCTGGGCCATTATTGAAACCGAGGAAGGCGGCCTGTTCCGCTCCGACGACGGCGGCGATACCTGGGAGCTGATGAGCGACCACCGCGAACTCTACCAGCGTCCCTTTTATTACTGCCACGTCTTCGCCGACCCCTGCGATGCCGAAACCGTGTACATTACCAATCTCAAGATGTGGAAATCGACCGACGGTGGGCGCACCTTTACGGAGATAACCACGCCCCACGGCGACAACCACGACCTGTGGATCGACCCGCGCAACCCGAAGCGCATGATCGAGGGCAACGACGGCGGCGCCTGCGTCACCTTTAACGGCGGTTCGACCTGGTCTACCATCTATAATCAGCTGACCTCCCAATTCTATCGCATAACGACCGACAGCCGCTTTCCCTACCAGGTCTACGCCACCCAGCAGGACAATTCCAGCATCACCGTACCCAGCGCCACCGAGTACGGCGCCATCCCCTGGAGCCATTGCTATCCGGTGGGGACCGGCGAGAGCGGCGACATCGCGGTGCATCCCGAAGATCCCGACATCGCCTATATCGGCGCCATCGGCAGCTCGCCGGGAGGCAACGGCGTACTGCAGCGCTACGACCACCGCAACCGCCAGATCAGACTGGTCAACGTGTGGCCGGAGGACAACTTCGGCTGGGCTCCCAAAGATCTCAAATACCGATTTTCCTGGACCTTCCCGATCGCTTTTTCGCCGCACGATTCAAGGGTGCTTTACGCCGCCGGCAACCATATCTTCCGCTCTACCGACGAGGGCAATAGCTGGGAGGCCATCAGTCCGGACCTGAGCCGCAACGCCCCTAACACCCTCGGTCTTTCGGGCGGGCCCATCACCCATGACAACACCGGGGCCGAAGGCTATGGCACAGTCTATGCCTTTGCCGAGTCGCCGCACGAGGCGGGGGTATTCTGGGCCGGCAGCGACGACGGCCTTATCCA
>CAYWBJ010000377.1:0-39122 GCA_964456165.1 uncultured Gemmatimonadaceae bacterium
CGTGGAACCGCTCGGTGTCGATCGGACCGGTGATGGTGGCCACCCGGCGGCAGTGCTGCCGCGCGTAGCCGGCGGTGTACTCGTTTTCGACGATCGCCAGGTCGGCCAGCGCCAGCATCGCCGGCAGTCCGGCACTATTGCGTCGCTGCTTCCAGCGCGACAACCAGTTGCCGTCGCGCAACTCGGTGGTGAAGATGGCGTCGTCGAAGTCGAACACGACCGCACTCCGTCGCCACCGCATGAGCCAGCGCACCGGCGCCGGGAAGATCACCTTCTGAACAAACAGCACGTCGTGGGCCGCCGCCATCGCCCAGGCGCGCCAGCCGCACCAAGCGGTCCGGTAGGCGGCCCAGAGGTAGTACAAAATCTTGCGCCAGCGATTGCGAGTCACCAGAGTCTGCGACCCGCCGATGGCGCGATCTGGCAGCACCGTGAGCACCCGGGACTCGAACCCTTCCCCTTCGAGGAACGGCAGGTACTGGAAGACCCGAGTGCGGCTGCTGGCCGCCAGCATGCCATACTTAGTAATGAACAGCACCCTCATGGGTTCGGTGCAGCGCCGTCGCGGGGCGCCGCCGCCTCAGCCCTCCACCGCCGCCGCCGACCGCTCGCCCCCGGCATCGACGAACTCGGACACGGACTCGATGACCCGATCCTGATCCGCGTCCGCCAGCCCCGGGAAAAGCGGAATCGTCAAGATCCGCTGCCATTCCGTCTCGGTGACCGGCAGACGGGTGGTGTACGGTCGGTAGATCGCAAGGAGGTGGTTGGGATAATAATGCACATTCGAATCGATCTGCCGCTCGTGCAGGCGAGCGTAGAGACAGTCCCGCTCGACCACCTTGATCACCGCGTTGTAACAGGCGTTTCCGACCTTCTCGTGCTGCACCAGCATCTCAACGCCGTCCACGGTCGCAAAGGCCCGGCGATAGCGCGCCATGAGCCGGCTGCGTTCCAGGTTGGCCGCCTCCAGCTTGCCGAGCTGCACCAGTCCGAGGGCGGCGGCTAGGTCGTTCATCTCGTACTTGTAGCCGAGCTCTTCCACCCCGTACATCCACCCCCGCCGCGGTCCGTCGCCGCGGAAGCGCTCCCAGGTCGGGTTGGAGATACCGACCCAGCGCAATTTCCGGATACGCTCCGCCAGCGCCCCGTCGTTGGTGGTCACCATGCCGCCGTCGGTGGTGGTCAGGTTCTTGGTCGCCTGGAAGCTGAAGCAGCCCAGGTGTCCGAGCGAACCCAGGCGGCGGCCGTCGTAAGTGCCGCCGCAGCCCTGTGCCACGTCTTCGATCACCCACAGGCCGTGTTCCCTGGCCAGGTCGAGGATAGGGTCCATGTCGCAGGCATGGCCGCCGTAGTGCATGACCAGAATAGCCCGCGCCGTGGGGGTGATCTTTCTCTCGATCTCAGCGGGCGAGACGTTCATTGTGCCGGCCTCTATGTCGCAGAACACCGGCCGGCCGCCGCCGTGCAGGATTGCGTGGTTGGTGGAGACGAAGGTCATCGAGGTGGTCAGCACCTCCTGTCCCTCGATCTCGGCAACCAGCATGGCCAGGTGCAGCGCGGCGGTGGCCGAGTTGACCGCCACCGCGTGCTCGACCCCGATGTAGTCGGCGAAGGCCCTCTCGAATTCTACGGTCCGAGGCCCGCGACCCACCCAGCCCGATTGCAGCGTAGCCCGCACGGCTTCGAACTCCTGCTCGTCGAAGGAGGGTCTGCAAATGGGAATGCGTTCGGTCATACGTCAACTCCCCTTGGATCCGCGGCCGCCTTGGTCCGGCGGCGCGGCGGGAGACCAGTAGCTCCGGTCCCACAGGCACCTGGTCAGAATCTGAACATAGGCGCGCAGGCGCGGTCTGGACGCGGATCGCCGGCGCCGGCGCGCCAGATAGTGGACGGACCAGGCGGCGGCGCGCACCAACATCTCGCAGGCCGTCAACAACCGCAGCGGTTGGGCCAACCGGCGATTGAAATGTTTCCCATACAGGTAGAACAGGCTCTGTTGGCTGATAACCAGCATGCGGGCCAGATCCTGGCAGGTACTCTGCCCACCCAGGTGGCGAATGCGGCTGTGTGGCAGGTAGTAGATCTTCCACCCGGCGGCGCGGATGCGCATGCACAAGTCCAGGTCTTCGTAAAACATGAACAGGTGCTCGTCCAGTGGTCCAACCTCTTCCAATACCTCCCGGCGGACCAGAAGAGCGGCCCCGGTAACCCAGCCGACCTCCCTGATTTCGTCGTGTTTCCAGCGGCCTAATTTAAAGAAGGGTAACAACTTATGCAATAATAGCTTGTTGGTGCACTCACTCCAGAACGTAGGTGGCCGGCCACATGACAACTGCAACGTGCCGTCCCGGTTCAACAGCATGGGACCCGCAGCCCCGGCCTGCAGTTCCCCGTCCATGAAGCGCACCAAGGTGAGCAGGGCACCCGGCTCCACCACCGTGTCCGGGTTGAGGAGCAGCAGAAACTTGCCCCCCGCCACCTGCAGGCCCCGGTTGTTGCCGCCGACGAACCCGGCGTTCGCCTCGTTCTCGATGAGCTCGACCTGCGGAAACTCCCGTCGCACCATCGCACCGCTGCCGTCCTCCGAACCGTTGTCCACCACGATTACCTGCCAGCACTCCGCTTCCCGGTCGTCGTAGAGCGAACGGAGGCAGTCGCGGAGCAGGTCCACGGTGTTCCAGCTGACGACGATTACCGACAGCGAGACGGATGGGGCCTTCGGTGCCACCGGCCTAGCTCTCCGGCCGCCGGGCGCGGTCGAAGCAAGCGGCCAACTGCGCCGTCAGCGCGCGCCGGTGAAAGCGCCTGAGCACGCCCTCATCAACTCCTGCTGGCAGGCGACCGGCATCGTGCAGGTCCCAGATGGCCGCCAGGCTCCGACCGATCACCTCGGGGTCGTCCGGGCGGCAGGTGAAACCGGCGCCCAGTTTCGTCATCATCCGCTCGACCATACCCTCGCCGCACAGTGCCAGGACCGGCCGCCGCGCCGCCATATACTCGTAGAGCTTTCCTGGCACGTTGGAGGCAGGCCACGGGCGCGGGTGATCCACCACCAGCAGCAGGTCCGCCTCCCGCTGCCGGCGCACAACCTCACTGCGGTCCATGGCCCCATGAATTTCGACAACTCCGGCATCGCGCAACGGCTGCGCCGTCCGCGCCTCCGCCGCGCTGAGTGGGCCGATCAGGATCAGCCGCAGACGTTGGGCCCAGCACGCGTCCCGCGCCACCAGCGCCTCGAGCGCGGCGAACAACGGCCCCGGCGTACGCTGCGGATGGCTGAGCGCGAACGAACCGGTGTGGACGATGCGCAGCGGCCCGGGCCCCGACGGCCCACGGCCGACCGCGGGGTCCGCATCGTGACCATTGGTGATCACCTCGACGCGACCGGCGGCGCTAGGGTAGGTGGTGCGGAGGTACTCGGCACTGATGTCCGTGGCGCAGACGATCCGGTCGGCAGCGTGCACCACCGCTCGTTCCAGGACCCCTTCCAGCCGGCGGCGCCAGCCCAAGTCGTAAATTTCGGGATCCAGCGGATCGTAGATCCAGGAGTCGCGGAAGTCCGCCACCCAAGGGAGCCCGGTGACGCGCTTGAGCGCCAGCGCCAGCAGGTGGGCGCTAGCGGGTGGGAAGCTCGAGTAGATCAGGACGGGGCGGTCGCTGTGCACCAGGCGTAGGCCACGCCATAAGGCGTGTGGCAGCCAGCTTATCTGAGCGTCGGGCACCAGCAGGCGGCGGGCGACCCAGCGCACAATTGAGCTGAGCCGGCCACTAGACCGCACCCCCGAGGACACTTCGGCCATCGCGCTACCCCGATGAAACCACCTCCGGTAGAGGCCCAACGGCTCCCACGCGCGCAGGGCCGGCTCCGATCCGGAGCCGAACGCGGAGGTCGTCAGAACGCGGCCGGTGTAGCCGAACTCGGGCAGGAAATGCACGAACTGCTGCGAGCGGGTGGTTCCGGTGGAGCGGATCGGCGGGTAGTGATAGGCGATGAACAGAGCGACGGCGGGGGGATCGTTGCGGGGTGCTGACTCCGGTGGGTTCACACCAAGAGTGTACATGCTGTCCGTCGGCATGTCGAGGAAGCGCGGCTGCAACCGAGCCCTCGGCCGCAGCGCATTGCTTGACGGCGGAGCAGCGGTCTCGTTTCTTTGATATGCACTGCAATCGGAGTCACGGCCGTATGAACCTGCTGGACATCCTCTCCGAAAAATCGGTGATCGTCGGTCTCCAGGGAGAGACCAAGGAAGAGATCATCGAGGAACTGGTCGACTCGCTGGAGGAGGGCGTGGCGATTTCCGATCGCGAAAAGGTGCTGGAGTCGGTGCTCGATCGGGAGAAGATCATGAGCACCGGTATCGGCGACGGCATCGCCATCCCGCACGGCAAGTCCGACGCTGTGATCACGCTCTCGGCCGCCCTCGGCACCCAGAAGCGAGGGGCCAACTTCGAGGCGCTCGATGGCGAGCCAGCCTACGTTTTCTTCCTCCTCGTCTCGCCCGCCAACATCTCCGGACCACACATCAAGGCGCTGGCCCGCATCTCCCGCCTGCTCAAGAACGAGGACTTCAAGAAGAGGCTCACAGCGGCCTCCAGCCCAGAAGAACTAATCGGCGAAATCAGCGAAGAAGAGAAAAAGAATCAGCCCCGCTGATTTCGTTCCTTGCACTTCCTCAATCCCGTCATGCTCCTGGGGATGGCCGCCGCTGTCCTTCCCCTGGCCATCCACCTGTTCAGCCGCGGCCGCACCCGGCCCGAGCCTTTCAGCGATCTCTCTTTCCTCCAGCAGGTCCACCAGAGCCGGATGCGCCGTATCCGCTTGCGGCAGTGGATCGTGCTGCTGCTGCGCACCCTAGCCATCCTGCTGCTCGCCGCCGCCTTCTCCCGTCCGGCCTACCAGGCTGCCGGCTCGGCTTGGATCGGCAGCAGCGTGCCCACAGCCGCAGTGCTGCTGCTCGACCGCTCTTACAGCACCACCTATCGCACCGCTGAAGGGCGGCTGTTCGATCAATTGCGCGGCCGCGCCGCCGCCCTCATCGAGCTGTTCTCCCCCGGCGACCGGGTTACCATGATCCCGTTCGCCGGCGACGTGGCCGGAAGTGACGAGCCGGCCAGCGCCGAACTGCTGCGCCAGCACCTCGAGGACGCCACCCCGTCCGAGGAGGCCACCACCCTGCGGGCGGCCCTGAGCGCGGGCTCCCGGTCCCTCGCTCGCGAGACGCTGGGCAACCGGGAGCGCTTCCTGGTGACCGATCTGAGCCACCACGACTGGCTCGACCCCGAACCACTAGCTGACAGCCTTGTAGCCGACCAGGTGTACGTCCTGTCGCCGCCACCGCGCCCACGGCCCAACCTCTTCATCGAGCACCTCGACATCTCCGGCTGGATGCCGGCCGCCGGTGCCAGACTAGACGTCGCCGCCGCCGTCGCCAACGCCGGAGACGAACCGGTGGCCGGGGTCTCGGCCGATCTGTTCATCGACGGCGAGCGGGTGCAACGGCGCCAGGCAGACCTGCCCGCACGGGCGACGATAACGATTGCCTTTGCCGTCACGCCGCGCCGCGCCGGGCGCATCACCGGCTACGTCGAGCTCGATCACGACGCCCTCCCCCTCGACAATCGCCGTTACTTCGCCCTGGACGTGAGCGCCGATATCGGGGTCTTGCTGCTGGGCGAGAGCTCGACCGACACTTATTATCCTCGCCGTGCCCTGGCCGCAGCTGGCGCCGCCGACCCGGCTCTGCGCCTCGACTCGGGCCTGTTCGCCGAGCTGGATTCCAACCGGCTCGACACCGTCGACGTTCTCTTCCTCTGCAATCTCCGCCACCTGGACGCGGGCCGAACGCGACTGATCCTGGACTTCGTCAGAGGTGGCGGCGGCCTGGTCCTGTTTCCCTCGCCACTCGTCGACGTGAGTTATCTCAACCGGGAGCTGCTGGCGCCACTGGTGCCGGCCGCCGTCGTGCGCACGCGGCATGACCGTTCCCAGACGCTAGCGGTGGACGGCGGCCATCACGCCCTGCTCGACGACTTGCTGACCCCGCGCGAAGAGGACCGGCCCCGGTTCGATTCCTGGTTCGAGATGGCCGCCCAACCCGGCCTCGAGCCCCTCGCGCGGTTTGCCAACGGCCATTTCTTCCTGGCCACCGGCTCAGCCGGTCACGGTCGCGTCGTGCTGGCGGCGGTACCGCTCTCGGACGAGTGGAGCGATCTCTCGTTCAAGGGGATCTTCGCACCCCTGATGCACCGTTTGACCCGCCATTTGAGCCAACGCCCGGAGCACGACCGCAGTTATCAGGTGGGCGATTCGGTTGCGCGGTTCCTGCACGGCATCCCCGCCGGCAGCACGGTCGCGGCGGAGAGCCCGAGCGGCGATCGCCTGCTCATCTCGCCCGAAACTGTTGCGGGACGGCTTGCCTGGAGCGTTCCGCTGGTCGACGAGTCCGGTATCTGGCACCTGAGTATCGACGCCGAGGTGGTAGACCAATTCCCCGTGAACGTCGACACCCGCGAGTCGCGCCTGCAGCCGGTGCGACGCCAACGCGTGGTCGAGCTGTTGGGGGCCGAGCGCGTGCAGTTCGTAGAGGGGGATGTGGATGTGCGAGACCTAGTGCTGGGCAACCGTTTCGGTCGCGAACTGTGGCGCGAATTCCTCGTGGCCGCGCTCCTGCTGCTCCTGCTGGAACTCTGGATCGCGCGGGCGCCGCGATCCGCTCCTTCCGCCAGCTGAGACCGCAGGCCCACGTGGCGCGGCCTCGGAGACCGCTCAAGACTCAGATCATCGCGCCCGCTGGGGCCGGCCAGCGCCGGGCGCAGGCCTTGCTGAGATCGCATCCGGCCCCGGGTGACCAGGGCAGCGCCGCCTTCCAGCTTCCTCAGCCCTCCTGTCGCAACAGGTCGAAGGTGTAGATGCCAGTGTCATGGCCGTCGGACCAGCTGATGCGGATGCCGTAGCGCCCGACCGGCACGTAGCCGACCGCTTTGGCAGTGGCGGTGGCGGCCTCGCCTTCCAGCAGCCGCAACTGGCCATCTGCCTGGGCCGGCGCCCCGCGCTGTTCCCGGCACATGGCACAGGGACAGCTGCGCCGCATCTCTGCCAGCCCGAACCGCGACTGTGAACCGTCGGACCAGTCGATGACGAGCTCGCCGGCGGACCCGTCCAGGTCTATTTGCAGCGGCCGCTTCTTCCTCACGCGCACCATACCTACCACGGCTCCGAGACCGCCCGACCGCTGAGCTCGTAGGCATAGGCACTGGTGATCTCGACCTGCACGAACTTGCCCACCTCGGCGGCGCCGGCGTCGATGAGGACCTGGCCGTCGATCTCCGGAGCATCGCGCTCGGTACGGCCGGCGTAACCGGCTGCCGTCCGCTCGTCCACCAGCACTCGTTGTCGGCTCCCGAGCAGCTCGTCGTTGCGCCGCGCCGAGATCCCTTCCTGCAACCGGCTGAGCCGACCGTAGCGCTCCTCGGCCACCTCCTGCGCCACTTCGCGGTCCAGCTCATAGGCGGCCGTGCCCTCCTCGGGCGAATAGACGAAACCGGAGACGTGATCGAAACCGGTAGCCTCGACGAATTCGAGCAGCTCCGCGAACTGCTCCTCGGTCTCGCCGGGGAAGCCGACGATGAAGGTGGAGCGCAGCCCGACGCCGGGCAGTCGCGACCGGAGGCGCTCCAAAAGGTCGACCGTCCGGCGCCGCGTCGTCGCCCGTTTCATGCGCTGCAACACCTCGTCGTTGATATGTTGCAGTGGCATGTCGATGTAGTTGCACATCTTCTCGCTGGTGGCGTAGAACTCGATCATATCATCGGTCCAGAAGGCCGGGTAGGTGTACATCAGGCGCAACCACTCGATGCCGTCGATCTCGGACAGCGCCCGCAGCAGTTCCACCAGCCGCGGCCGGCCGTAGAGGTCGGCGCCGTAACGCACCGAGTCCTGCGACACCAGCACCAGCTCCCGCGCGCCCCCTTCGGCCAGGCGCGCGGCCTCCTCCACCAGCGCCTCGATCGGCTCGCTGACGTGGCGGCCGCGGATGGCCGGGATGGCGCAGAACGCACACTTGTGGTCGCAGCCGTCGGAGATCCGCAGGTAGGCCCAGTGCGCCGGAGTCATCGTCAACCGTGGCAGGTAGTGCGCGCTCCCGCCGACGCGCTCGACCCCGAGTACCTCGTCGACGTTGGGAACGATGGCGCTCTCCTGCTCGATCGTGAGGATCCGGTCGGCCTCGACTAGCTCGGCCTGCAGCTCCTGCTGATAGCGGGTGGCCAGGCAGCCGGTGACGATCACGCCCTTGCACTTGCCCTGCTCTTTGAGCTGGTGCGCCTGCATGATCGCCTCGATCGACTCCTCCTTCGCCGGGCCGATGAAGCCGCAGGTGTTGACCACCACCACGTCGGCCGCTTTCGGGTTGTCGGTAAGCTCGTAGTCGTTGCCCTCGAGCAGCCCCATCATGCGCTCGGAATCCACCGTATTCTTCGGGCATCCGAGGCTGACCAGATGCACCTTCTGCGTCGACTTGGCCATCAGCTCCTCGACCGGCCGTCGCCGGACATTGGGTAAATGCCTCTCACGGGTAGCTCTCCCTCAGGTACTGCACGCCCTCCCGCAACACCTCCTCGCCGAGTTGGTCGACGATCTCCACTGTACCGATCGCCCGGCCCAGGATCAGACGCGTCTTACCGGCGACTCGCTTCTTATCGGCCCGGGTACGCTCGACGATCGCCTCAGCGTCCACGCCCGCGATGCCGGTCGGGATGCCCAGCCGTGCCAGCAGCGCGTCCTGCCGGCTGCGCTCCGCCGCGCTCCAGAAGCCGTGGCGCACGGCGATCTCGCCGGCACCGATCATGCCGAGGATCACGCCCTCGCCGTGCCGGTACTGCGCGTAACCTGTGGCCGCCTCGATGGCGTGGCCGATGGTGTGCCCGTAGTTGAGGATCGCGCGCAGTCCGCTCTCCCGTTCATCTTCGCGCACGACGGCGGCTTTGATCTCGACGTTGCGCGCGATCAGCCAGTCGAGCCGGTCCGGCGCCAGCTCGAGCGCCACTACCTGCTCGAGATGCTCCTCGAGAAAGGCGAACAGCTCCGCGTCGCGGATGATCGCGTGTTTGACCACTTCCGCCATGCCGGCCACTAGTTCCGACCGGGGCAAGGTGCGCAGGACCTCGGTGTCGATCAGCACGAAATGGGGCTGGTGGAAAACCCCGATGAGGTTCTTGCCAAGAGCGTGGTTGACCGCCGTCTTGCCGCCGATGCTGGCATCCACCTGGGCGACGATCGTTGTCGGCACCTGCACCAACGGGACGCCGCGCAGGAAGGTGGCGGCAACGAATCCGGCCATGTCCCCCACGACGCCGCCCCCGAGGGCGACCACCCAGGCACTCCGGTCGATTTCCGCTGCGATCATGCAAGCGAAGATCTCCTCGGCTGCGCTCAGATTCTTTCCCGCATCACTGCCGGGGAACTGGATAGGCAGAGTCCGGTAGCCAGCCGACTCGAGGATATCGACCACGCGCTCGAGGTAGCCGGCCCCCACCGTCGGGTCGGTGATCACAGCCACCTGCTCGCCGAGCGACAGCTGCCGGCACAGAGTCCCGAGCTGGTCCATGATACCGTGGCCGACGCCGATCTGGTAACGGCGGTCGGCGGTCTCGACGTCTACGGTCTGCATAATCTCGATTCCAGATTTGCCGCCAGGTCCGCGGCGATGTGGTCCGGCGGACACTCGTCGGTGCTGATGATCTTGATGTCGGCGCGGTCGTAGTAGGCGGCGCGCGCGCTGAGCAGGGAGCGGATCTTCTCCAGCTTCTTCGCCCGCGTCAGGCCAGCCAAAAGCGGCCGGTCCTCCTTGCGCGACACCCGCTCGAGGATCGTTTCCGGCGTGGCCTCCAGACAGACGAGGATGCCGTTGTCCCTGATCAGCTCCCAGTTCTTGTCCTGGGTTATGACACCACCGCCGAGGGCGACGACCGCCGCGGTATGGGTGACAGCCTGCTGCAGGCATTGGTGCTCGACGCTGCGAAAGGCCTCTTCCCCGCGGCTGTCGAAGATCTCGGCAATCGACTGGCCCGCCCGCTCCTCAATCATGCGGTCGGTGTCCAGGAATTCCCGCTGCAGGCGACGGGCGAGCAGCTGGCCGATCTTGCTCTTACCGGTGCCCATGAATCCAGTAAGAAAGATCTGCTCGCTCACGAGCTCTCAGCCGTCGCGGGTAGATCGGCCACGGCGCAATTGGCCGCGACCTTGGCAGTACTGGTCCGCCCCTGCCGCTTGCGCTGGTAACAGGCTTCGCAGTTCCACAGCGGTGCCTTGCTCAGGGCGTTGTAGTCGCGATCGACCACGTCCCGCCGAACGGTGTTGACCCGCCGGCCGCAGGTGTCGCAGATGTAGGTCCCGTCGCTCACATCGCCTCCGGCGCGTTCATGCCCAGCAGGTCGAGACCGGAGCGCAGCACAGTGCGAACCCCGTCGACCAGCGCCACCCGGGCGGCGACCAGCTCCGCGCCGGGACCGGAGAGCACGGGCAACTCGTTGTAGAACTTGTTGGCCACCGTCGCCAGCTCGATCAGGTAGGTGGACAGGTACGACGGCTCGAGCTCGTCGCCGGCCTGCTGCAGGCGCAGTGGGTACTGTTCCAACTGGCGCACCACGCGCAGCTCCGCGTCCTCTGTCAGCAGTCCCGGGTCGGCGGCGGCGATCACTGCCGCTGCATCGCCCTCGGCCTGCGTGAAGCGGCGTAGAATGCTGCAGAAGCGGGCGTGGGTGTACTGCAGGTAGGGGCCGGTCTCGCCGTCGAAGTTGAGGATCTCCTCCCACTCAAACACCACATCCCGGGTCCGGCGCGAGTCCAGGTCGGCGAACACCACCGCGCTGATCCCGACCTGGCGAGCGATCGCCTCCTTGCCCTCCAGGTCGGGGTTCTTCTCGTCGATGATCTCGCGCGTAAGCTCGACCGCCTGATCGAGGACTTCCTCCAGGAAGACCATGTTGCCCTTGCGCGTGGACAGGTTCGCCCCTTTGAAGCTGAGCATGCCGAACGGGGCGTGATGGCAGCGCTCGACCCAGTCGACCCCCAGCAGCTCCACCGCCTTGAACACCTGGCGGAAGTGGAGAGACTGCCGCACGTCGGTGACGTAGACCATCTTGTCGAACCCGTACTTCCGCTCGCGGTCGAGCAGGGCTGCGATGTCGCGGCTGTGATAGGTGCTGGTCCCATTGCTGGTCCGCAACATGCAGGGCGCCATCTCCCACTCTTCCAGGTCAACGATGAGCGCCCCCTCGCTCTCCACCGCCAGGCCCTTCCCGTCGAACGCGCCCACCACCTCTTGCAGCGCCTCGGCATAATGACTCTCGCCAGTGGAATCGTCGAAGTGGACGTCGAGAATCGCGTAGACGCGCTCGGCCTCCTTGCGCCCTTCGTCAATGAAGTAGCGCCAGAGCGAGACCATCTCCTCGTCCCCGGCCGCCAGTTTCCGCAGGCGTGACCGAGCCTCCTCCTGCAGGCCGGGGTCGGCCTCAAGCTCCTGGTTGAACCGGGTGTACAGCGCTACCAGCTCCGGTACCGGGTCCGCGGCGACCTGCTCCGGGTCGCCCCAAATCTGGTAGGCCGCCAACAGCTGGCCGAAGTTGGCGCCGTAGTCGCCCAGGTGGTTGATGCCGACGCACTGCCAGCCGAGGAAGCGGTGGATGCGATAGATAGCGTTGCCGATGGCGGTGGAGCGCAGGTGGGCAATGCTGAACGGCTTGGCCAGGTTGGGGGATGAGAAATCGACCACCAGCGTCTTGCCCGCCCCCTGGTCGAGGCTGCCATAACTGCTGCCGGCTGACCGCACCTGGTCCAGCACGTGGCTGGCGAAGCGACTGCGGTCAACCTTGAAGTTGACGTAAGGTCCCACGGCCTCCACGGCAGCGAACGACTCGCCCACATCGATGGCTACCGCCAGCTCGGTCGCGATTGTCACCGGGTTCTTGCGGAACTGCTTGGCCAGCGTGAAGCAGGGCAGGGCGAACTCGCCCATCTCCTCCTTGGGCGGCACGGTCAGCAACTGCCTGACAGTGGACTCGTCGAGCTCACTGGCTGCCGCAATAGCGGCAATGGCTTCGTTGGCGAATGGATCGTTCATGTTTGGCGCGGAGTTCCCGGGCCGCTGCCGAATTGCGCCAGCGCCGCAGCTTTCATCGCCGCGGCCGGCGCGGTCTGCCCAGTCCACAACTCGAACGAGCCGGCTCCCTGGTAGGCCAGCATTCCCAGGCCGTTGACTGCGTGCGCGCCCGCCACCTTGGCCTGGCGCATGAGCCGGGTCTCCAGCGGATTGTAGACTATGTCGAGCAATGTCATCCCCGTGTGAAAGACACCCTCCCCAGGCAGTGGTGTCCCCTCCTCGTCCGGCGTCATGCCGACGGAGGTGGAGTTGATCACCAACTCGGCCCCGTTGACCGAGCGGTCGCCGCGGGCGGCCACGGCCACCCGCGTGCCCGCCGGCTCCAGGTCGGCAGCCAACGCCTCGGCCCGCTCCCGGGTTCGGTTAATGATGTCCACCCGCTCCACTTCGGGACACTGCAAAAGGGCGTAGAGTATGGCCCGGGCGGCGCCGCCAGCGCCGAGCAGGGCAATGCGGGCCGGCAGCCCTTCCAGGCCGGCGTCCCGACGCAGACTCTCCATTACCCCGTAGGCGTCTGTGTTATGGCCCCGCAGCAGGCCGTCATCGTTGACGATGGTGTTCACCGCACCGATCGCCTCGGCTTCCGGCGCCACCTCGTCCACGTGTTCCATCACCGCCTGCTTGTGTGGCACGGTCACGTTCATGCCGCGCATTCCCAGCCCCCGCATGCCGGCAATCGCTTCAGGCAGCTGTCCAGCGGTCACATGGAACGGGACGTAGACGTAGTCGAGGCCCAGCTCCTGCAGCGCGGCGTTGTGCATCGCCGGCGAGGAGGTGTGCTCGACCGGATCGCCGATCACCCCCAGCACAGCGGTGTGCCCCGAGATCAAGCCAGCAGGTCCTCGATGAATTGATCAGCGATCTCCAGGCTCTCGCGCCAGGTCACGCCGTAGAGGACGCGGATCAGCACGACGCCACCGCCGAACAGCACGCAGGCCAGCATAAACAATCGAAAGAGACTCCTCATTTTCTGCTCTCCTTACAGGCTTCAACCGCGGCGAAAAAGCCAGGGTACAAACGATCGATACAGTTGCTGTCGACGATGGTCACCTCCCCGTCGGCCAACAGTCCGGCGATGGCCGCCGCCAGTGCCAGGTTGGGGTCGCCGTGGGTCTCGACGCGAGTGCCGCGCAGGGGCAGTCCGCCGTCGATGACGAGCCCCTCGTCGAACTCGCCAACCTTGGCCCCCATCTCCCGCAGAAACGCTACCAGGTGCGCGACGACGTCGAAGGAGCCCTGGCGCAGTTCCCGCACATCGCGGATGACGAACTGGCCCTGGGCCTGGGTTGCCAGCACGGCCACCAGCGCCACGTGCTCGATCACCGCCGCGGTGCGCTTACCGGCGATGCGCGTTGACTTAAGGCCCCCCGAGGTCACCGTGATCTCGCTGGTGCCCCCCTCGCCGTCGGCGATGGCGATCGGCGCTCCGATCTGACGCATCGTGTCCAGCAGCGTCCGCCGCCCTGCATGGAGGGCGACGTTGCGCAGGATCAACTCTGAGCCCTTGAGCGCCACTGCGGCGACGATGAACGGATAGGACAGGCGCAGGTCGCCGGCTATCTCCACTTCCACCGGTCTCATCTCGCCGCCGTCGACGAGCACCTCGTAATCCTCGCTGCCCTCCTGCCGCCGCCTAACCACGTCGAACCAGTCGCGCAGATAGCGTACCCCGCCGTCGCGACCCCTGGCCGTCTCGCACCAGCGCGTCGTGCCTTCGGCGCCGCGAGCGGCGACGGCAACCGCCAGCTTCGCCAGCAGTGGCAGATCCGCTTCCTCGTGGCTGATCGCCGTCAGCGTGCGGTTGCCACCGACCCGGTAGACGGTGGCGGACTCGCGCTCGATCTCGCCCCCCATCGCCGCGATCGCCGCGCGGGCGGGTTGCCAGGCAGCATGCCCGGTGCACTCCTCTCCCAGCTCGACGTGGCTGTCGAAAGACTGACAGGCCAGGACCGCCACCAGCGGCATGACTTCCGCACCCTGGTCCTGCAGCTGCAGTGTGCCGTCAGGCCGGCTGAGACCGCGGAGACCCTTGCCGTGTACGGTGAGTTTTCCCCGGTCGGCCTCCACGTCCACGCCAAGCGCTCCCAGCGCCCGCAACAAAGGCTCTACCGCCGGGGGCGTGTTGCGCACCACGCTCTTCCCATCGGCGCAGGCGGCGAACGCGACGTTGAGGACGCTCGGCTCCAGCTCGCCCGGGACGGTGACGGTGCCGGTGAGTTTGCGCGCCGGCTTCACGGCCTGTTCCATCGCCCCTCCTAGGGCCGCCGCGCCTGGTAGCCGCGCCCGTGCAACACGGCCAGCGCCCGCTGCGCTGCGTCCTCGGCGTCGAAGCCGAGGCGAATCGTGCCCCCCTCGCCTTCCCGCACCTTCACGATCTCAATATCGTTGATGTTGATGCTCTCTTCCCTCATGGCCGTGGCGATCTCGGCGAGGATTCCGGGCCTGTCCTCGGCCTGCACCAGGATTTCGTTGAGCTGGTGGATGAACCCCTTGGCGTCGCGCGGGATCGAGTCGCGCACCCGGTTGGCGAACGCGAAGTCCGTGGCCAGGCTCTCCTCCTCCAGCCGGTCGCGAAAGTCCTGCAGCATCGCGACGTACTCGTCGAGCATGGCGCCGATCTGGTCGGCGTTGGTCCGGCAGATATCTTCCCATACCGGCGCGAAAGGGCTGGAGGCGATCCGCGTCAGGTCCCGGAAGCCGCCGGCTGCTAGCGGCAGGAAGCAGCTCTGCTCCTCGTTCTTGCGCCCCACCATCTCCACCAGCGCCGTGGCCATCATCTGCGGCAGATGGCTGATGGCGGCGACCACTTGGTCGTGCAGCTCCGGCCGAAGTTCGACTACCTTGGCGCCGATCTGCCGCAGCAGCCGGGTGAACCGGTCGCGCACCTCGTCTGGTATCGGCTCCCCCTCCGCCAGAATGTAGATCGCATTCTGGAAGAGGAACGGATCGGCCGCGTCGACACCCGCCTTCTCGGAGCCGGCCATCGGGTGGCCGCCAAGAAAGTGGATATCCGCGCCGAACAGCTCCTCCGCCCGCTCGACGATGCGGCGTTTGGTGCTGCCCACGTCGGTGACCAGCGTCCCCGGATCGGCGTGCCTCGCGATCTCCTCGAGCAGCTCGAGGATTCGGACGATCGGCGTGCAGACCACGACGAGGTCGGCGCCGGCCAGCGCCTTGTCGAGCTGGGTGTAGGTCCAGCCTTCATCGATCGCCTCCAGCTCCAGGGCGCGGGCCACGGTCGTGTCGCGGCTCACACCCGCGATCCGGCCGGTGAAGCCAGTGCGCCTGAGCGCCAGCCCCAGGGAGCCGCCGATGAGCCCGACACCCACTATGACGATGCGTTCGAAGACGACAGATCCTCCCGCGTGCGGCCAGTCAGTCCCGTTCCAGGTCCCGCGCTTCCTGCATGATCCGGCCGAAGATCTCTTCGACGGCGCAGGCGCTGGCCGGACCGCTGTTGCTCTGAACCAGGCGCGCCAGCACTTGGCGCTCCCGTTCCGGGTCACGGATCTGGCGCCCCTCGGCCTGCTTGATCTTGCCAATCTCCACTGCATACTCGAGCCGCTCGTTTATCAGCTGCAGCAGTCGGGCATCCACCTCGTCGATGCGGGCGCGCCAGTGATCCAGATCCATGCGCCGCTCCTACGAAAAACCCATAGCCCGGCGGGCCCTTGACATCGTTTCCTCGACGATGGGTTGCAGCCGCTCGACAGACTCGGCGAGTACCCCGTCGACGTAGCCGGGGTCGGCCTCGAGTTCCCGATAGCGGGCCTGGATGGGCTCGAGCTCGGCGATCAGCGCATCGGCCACCTCGCCTTTCAGGTCACCGTACCCCTTGCTGTCGAAGCGGGACTCGATCTGCTCACGGCTCTCGCCGCTCAGAGCCTGGTAGATTCCCAGCAGGTTGTGTACCCCGGGCCGCTCCGGATCGAAGCGGATCTCCCGTCCCGAGTCGGTGACGGCGCGTCCGAGCTTCTTGCGGATGGCCTTGGGCTCGTCGAGCAGTCCGACGCTGTGATTCTGTCCCTCAGCCGACTTCGACATTTTCCGGGTCGGGTCATCGAGTCCCATGACGCGGGCACCCACCTGGCGGATCAGCGGCTCCGGCACGACGAAGGTGTCGCTGAACAGATGGTTGAAACGCTGAGCGATGTCCCGGGCCAGCTCGACGTGCTGCTTCTGATCCTCGCCCACCGGGACCGCTTCGGCCTGGTAGAGCAGGATGTCGGCCGCCATCAGCAGCGGGTAAGTGAACAGGCCGGCAGAGACCGATTCGCGCTTGCCCTCCGACTTCTCCTTGAACTGGGTCATCCGCTGCAGCCAACCCATCGGCGTCACGCAATTGAACATCCAGGTCCGCTCGGTGTGCTCGGGCACGTGCGACTGCACGAAAAGAGTCGAGCGTTCCGGGTCGAGTCCAGCGGCCAGATACAGGGTCACCAGCTGGCGCGTGCTGCGGCGCAGTTCGTCCGGGTCATAGCTCACAGTCACCGCGTGCAGATCGACAACGCAGAAGATGTTGTCGTAGCGATCCTGATCCTCCACCCAGTTTCGGATGGAGCCGAGGTAATTGCCGATGTGGAGAGTGCCAGATGGCTGTATTCCTGAGAAAACCCGTTTCTTCATTGGCCCAGAAGTTCCCTCGTTTTGGCACCGATGTCGTCGGACCGCATCAGCGACTCGCCGACCAGGATGGCGTCGAGGCCGGCCGCCTGCAGCTGTTCCACATCCGCTCTGGTGTTGATCCCGCTCTCGCTCACCGTCGTAACGTCGGCGGGCAGCCTCTCCAACAGGTCGAAGGTAGTCTCGAGAGTCGTCTCGAAGCTGTTCAGGTCGCGGTTGTTGATGCCGATTAGACGGGCGTTGGCGGCCACCGCCCGAGCCATTTCCTCGGCCGTGTGGACCTCGACCAGCACCGCCATGCCGAGCTCCTCTCCCATGCCCTGGAAATCGGCCAGCTGGCCGCCGTCCATCAGGGCCACGATCAGGAGAATCGCGTCGGCCTCCAAGACCCGCGCCTCGTGGATCTGATACTCGTCGACGGTGAAGTCCTTGCGCAGAGCGGGCAGGACGGCCACCCTGCGGGCGGCCGTCAGGTAGCCGTTCGAACCTTGAAAATAAGCCTCATCAGTCAGGATCGAAAGCGCCGACGCGCCGCCCTCGGCGTAGATCGCGGCGATCTTCTCCGGGTTGAAGTCGGCCCGGATCACGCCCTTGGAAGGCGAGGCCTTCTTGACCTCCGCGATCAGCGCGATCCCCTCTTCCCGCAGAGCGCCGGCGAAGTCGAGCGGCGGCGCGGTGTCGCGGGCCCGCAACGCCATATCGTCCAGCGGGACCTGACGCCTGGACTGGACGACGAACTCCCGCTTGTACGCGGCGATCTCTTCCAGTATGCTCGGTCTGTTCACCCTTGGCTCACTTCGATCAGGCTGTCCAGACAACCGGTGGCCTTGCCGGAGTCTATCGCCTCGGCTGCGCGCTCCATCCCTTCCGCCAGCGTCCCGCCAGCGCCACCAGCGACGATGGCGGCGGCGGCGTTGAGCAGTACCACATCGCGTCGGGGGCCCTGCTCCCCTCCCAGCACGGCGCGCAGAATCGCCGCGTTCTCATCGGCGTCGCCGCCCGCGAGCGCGCGCGCCTCCGCCCGCTGCAGACCCAGCTCTTCCGGGGTCACCTCGTAGCTCTTCACCTGGCCCGCGGTCAGCTCTCCCACCATCGTGGCGCCGGTTATGGTTATCTCATCCATCCCGTCGGACCCGTGCACGACGAAGGCGCGCTCCGAGCCCATCTCCTGGAGCACACCCGCCAGCGTGCCGGTGAGGGCTTGGTGATAGACCCCGATCAGCTGGCGTCGGGCACCGGCCGGGTTGGTCAGCGGACCGAGGACGTTGAATACGGTCCGGGTGCCGATCTCGCGCCGGGGACCGATGGCGTGTTTCATGGCGCCGTGCAGCATCGGGGCGAAGAGGAAGCCGATCCCCACCTCGTCGAGACAGCGTCCGACCTGCTCCGGGGTGATCTCGATGTTCACGCCGAGGGCTGCGAGCACGTCGGCGGAGCCGCACTTACTCGACATGGCCCGATTGCCGTGCTTGGCCACGCAGATCCCGGCTCCGGCTGCCACGAACGCGACCGCCGTCGAGATGTTGAAGGTGCCGGAGCCGTCGCCACCGGTGCCGCAGGTGTCGATAACGGACTCCCGGCTGGTCTGGATGGGCGTCGCCTTCTCCCGCATCACCTGGGCGCAGCCTGCGATCTCGGGAACGGTCTCGCCCTTGCAGCGGAGGGCTATGAGGAAAGCGCCGATCTGCGCGTCGGTCGCCTCGCCGCTCATTACCTGATCCATGACGGCACGCGCTTGGTCGCGGCTCATATCGCGGCGGTCGATGAGTTGTGCAATCACTTCTTGTATCATAGCTCAAACTCCTGACTTGCGTGTGCTGTCAAGTTGGCAGCCTTGATATTTCGCAGTCGGGGCGCCCGGCTCGCAAGACGCGCGACCGAGCCATATCAAAGGCATTTGGCGACGGGGCGCAACGCCGCGAGCTGGAATGCAGCGGCCGGCAAAATACAAGGATTATGGCTTGACATCGCACGGTTAGAGCATGAGGAAGTTGCGCAGCAGGCTGCGGCCCTGCTCCGTGAGAATTGACTCGGGATGGAACTGCACCCCCTCGACCTCCAGCTCCCGGTGGCGCAATCCCATCACCGTTCCGTCGGCGGTCTCGGCGGACACCTCCAGGCAGGCTGGCAGGCGGCGGCTTACTGCCAGCGAGTGATAGCGGGTGGCGGGGAAGGGGTTGGGCAGGTTGGCGAAGATCGTGCGCCCGTCGTGGTGGATCTGGGACGTCTTGCCGTGGACGATTTCGGGCGCGCGAACCACCTCGCCCCCGTAGACCTGGCCGATCACCTGGTGCCCCAGGCAGACGCCGAGCACCGGGATGTTTCCCGCACAGCGGCGCACCACGTCGAGGCTGATCCCGGCCGCGTCGGGCGTGCGCGGCCCAGGCGAGAGGATAACCTGATCCGGGGCCAGCGCGAGGAGGTGCTTGACTTCGACCTCGTCGTTGCGGAACACCCGCACCTGTTCCCCGAGCTCCCCCAGGTACTGGACCAGATTGTAGGTAAACGAATCATAGTTATCAACCAGAACGACCAACCGCTCTCACCTCCTGGCAGACCGGTGACAGAGCCGTTTTACCGGCGAGCCCCCGGGGCGCGACACAGCGTGAATGGGCTCTGTCAACAAGCTGTTGGTGGCAGGCTCACGACGCGGCCAGCTGGCCGACCACCTGGGCGATCAGGCGCAGGCCCAGGTCGTCCTGCAGCGTGAGGATGGACTCGGGATGGAACTGCACTGCGGCAGCCGGATAGTCGCGGTGCTGTACCGCCATGATCACCCCGTCGTCGGTGCGCGCGAGCACCTTCAGGCATTCCGGCATCTGGTCCGGCTCGCTGAACAGCGAATGATAGCGGCCGGCTATGAACTCGCGCGGAAAGTCGACGAGTATACCCTCGGGTTCACAGCAGATCAGCGAGCTCTTGCCGTGCATCGGGTAGGGCAGCACGCCGAGCTTGCCGCCGAAAGCTTCGACCATGCCCTGCAGTCCTAGACAGACACCGAATATCGGCAACTCTAGCTCGACGCACCGTCTGACCAGGTCCGGGACACCGAACTCGGCGGGCATGCCAGGGCCAGGAGAGATGAACACCAGGTCCGGCTGCACCTCGTCGAACACTTTGTTCGGAAAGCCGGCGCGCACGGTGACGATCTCGGCCCCGGTCTGGCGCACGTAATCCCCAAGGGTGTGGACGAAGGAGTCCCTGTTGTCGACGAAGAGCACCTTCCGGCCGGTCCCCGTCCGGGGAATAGACGGACCATCTCCCTTGGCGCCCGGTGCGGTGCGCAGCACCGCGTTGATGAAGGCCTCCGCCTTGGTCCGGGTCTCCCGTTCCTCCTCGTCCGGGTCGGAGTCGCACAGGAGCGTGGCCCCGGCGCGCACGTAGGCGGTCCCTCCTTTCAGGTGCACCGTGCGGATGGTGATGCCGGTGTTGACGTCCCGGTTGAAGAGGAACATACCGACGCAGCCGCCGTACCATTCGCGGGCCGAGTTCTCCAGCTCCTCGATCTTCTGCATCGCCGCCGGCTTCGGCGCCCCGGTCAGGGTGCAGGCCCACATGTGCGACAGCAACGCGTCGAAGGCGTCGCAGTCGGGCAGCAGCGTGCCAACCACGTGATCGACAGTGTGGATCAGGCGCGAGTAGGTTTCGATCATGCGTCGGCCGACCACCTGCACCGAGCCGGCGCGACAGATCCGGGCCTTGTCGTTGCGGTCCACGTCCGTGCACATGGTCAGCTCGGCGGCGTCCTTCTCCGAGTTGAGCAGCTCGAGGATGCGGTCAGCATCCGCGATCGGCGTGTCGCCACGGGAAACGGTGCCGGAAATCGGACAGGTCTCCACTCTCTCGCCCTCGACCCGCACGAACATCTCCGGGGAGGCGCCGACCAGCTTCTCGTCGCCTAGGTTGATCAGAAACTCGTACGGGCTGGGATTACGCTCGCGGATATTCTCGAACAGGGAACGTGGCGTGTCGGCGAAACCAGCGCTGAGGACCTGGCTGAGGACCACCTCGAAGAAGTCGCCGCGCTCGGTGCCGGCGATGATCTGCCGAACCTTGTCGGCGTACTCACCGGGCCGATTGTCACTGGCCAGCGGACTGGCGGCGCCCCGGTGAATGGGCAATGTCTCGGTTTCGCGCCCCAGTCCAGCCGTCGAGAATCCGGCGAACTCGAAGTCGTAACTGTAGCGCAGCGCCTGCTCTTTCTGATGGTCGACCACCACCAGCTCGTCGGGCAGGAACAGGTGCAGATCGGGACGGGTGACGGGACGCTTGTGCCGCAGCTCGATCGGCTCGAACTGGAACACCAGGTCGTATCCCATCGCCCCGTAGAAACCCAGGTGGCGGTCCTCTTCCGTCATCATCTGCGCCACGAGGGCGCGGAGGACGCTGAAGATCGTCGGCTGCTTGCTGCGCTCCTCCTCGGCGAAATATTCGGGCATAGGCGCCACAGTCCCCCGCAGGACCGCAGGACCGCAGGCCATCTCGAGGGAGGTCAGGTGGGGATGGTCATCCAGTTGGAGGGCGAAGATCTGCAGCAGCCGCTCGCCCCGTTGATTCAGCGCCCGCAGCTCAAAGTGGCGCTGGTGCGAGACGATCTCGAGCGCCGGGTCGACGAAACCGACGTCCCAACGGCTGTAGCGGCCCGGGTATTCATAACCGCTGGCGAAGATGGCGCCGCGCCGGGTGTCGATCCTATCGGCGACCGCGGCTAGCGGATCATCGAGCGAAAGCTCTTCGATCGTACGGGTGATGCGCACCCCACCGGCCGTCTGGAAGCTGGCGGTCGTCTGGGTTATTGCCATGAGTTCCCCTCAAAAAAAAACCGCGAACGCATTCGGCGTCCGCGGCTATTGATGCTCTATTTGGTGCTGAAACTAGAGTTCGACAGATGGACGCAGGCTCCCTTCTCTACCGGCCCGGTGCCAGCGCCACCAATATCGGCTCAAATTGATCAATATAGGGCCCGTTTGCTCGCCTGACTCACGAGGACAAACTAACCGCCCGGCCCAGCAATGTCAACCGCCTATTCTCCCTCGACCTGAGTCACCTCGATGTCCAGGTCCTCGCGCAGGGCGATCCGCTCGATGCGACCGTCAGCGATCCAGACGACGCGGTCGGAGACGTTGAGCATTTTGTGATCGTGCGTGGCCGAGATCACCGTGACACCGGAGGTCTCGTTCATGCTACGCAACAACTCGATGATCTCGGTGCCGGTGCGCAGGTCCAAGTTGCCCGTCGGCTCGTCGGCGAGGAGCACCGCCGGGTCGTTGGCCAGGGCACGGGCTACAGCCACTCGCTGCTGCTGTCCGCCCGACAGCTCAAACGGCTTGTGCGAATGGCGGTCCTGCAAACCCACCTTCGCCAGCAAATCCATGCCTTTGTCACGCGACTCGTCGCTCGTGAGGCCGGCGAAGACCATCGGCAGGGTGACGTTCTCCAACGCCGTCATCACCGGAATCAGGTTGAAGGACTGGAAGATGTAGCCGATCTTGCGGCAGCGCAGCCAGGCCAACTCGTAGGCGTCAAGCTGGGCGACGTCCACCTCGTCGATGTAGACCTTTCCGTCGGTCGGCTTGTCGAGTCCGCCCACCATGTTGAACAGGGTGCTCTTGCCGGAGCCGGAAGGTCCCATGATAGACATGTACTCGCCCTGGATGACCCCCAGGTCGACGCCGCGCAGAGCGCTCACGGTGGTCTGCCCCATGACATAGGTCTTCTCGACCTTTTGGGTACGGACGACGGTGCGCTGCTCCTCCTCGGCCGTCGCGGCCCCTCCCGACCCAGCCTGTTGCTCTTCAGTCATCGTCTCCGTCCTAGTTTTCGACCCGCATGGCCTCCACCGGCTCCATCTTGGCCGCCCGGTAGGCGGGCAGCATCGCGCCGACGAGCGACAGCACGGTGCCGACGACCAGCGCGTAGCCGGCCGACTGCACGATACTGGCGCTGGGGAAGTAATCGAATACGAAATAGCCGTAGTCCATCATCGCCAGCAGCATCGTCATGGCCAGCCCGATGAGGATGCCGAGGCTGGTGCCGGCCAGGCCCTGGAACGTGGACTCGAGCAGGAACAGGCGCACAATGAACGAATCTAAGGCACCGAGGCATTTCATCGTGCCGATCTCGCGAAAGCGCTCCGTCACCGACATCAGCATCGCGTTGGCGATGCCGACGACGCAGACCAGCAGCGACAACGCGATCAGCCACTGCTGCTTGGAGGCGTCTTCCTGCATGCGGGCCTGGGCTTCGGCCGACGACTGCCCTCCTTCGGAGATCCCGGTTTCGATACCATTCTGCATCAGCAGCAGGTTGATGTCGTTCTTGTTCGCCCCCCGCAGCCCGTCGATGATAGCGTTGTTCGACCAGACCGACATCAAGAAGGCGATTGCCAGGATGACACCACTGGTGGTGATCAGCGAGCGGCCAAACCGGATCTTGAGGCTGCGAAAACTGATTTCGACCGTTTTGCTGAATGGCAGGACGATGTTTCTGCCACCGGCGAGCTCTGCGGGCATTGGTTCAGCTCCTGCTTCGAATCATCCGACCGCGCCGACTGGTAGTCAAGTCACTGCGCAGCCCATCACTGCCCAGCTGGACAGCCCACTGCTGTCCCGGCGAACGGGGCAGTGCAAGGACGTATAATCTAAAGCGAAAGTCAATTGCTGCCACCATAATGTGCCTGGCGCTGGCGCAACAGCCCAGCCGCCTCGCCGAACAGCCCGAGCGCCCCCTTGACCTGGGCGTCACCCTCGAGGCGGACGCGGTAGCGGGCCGCGTCACCCCACAACACGCGGGCGAACTCGGCCTTGAGGTTACGTTTGAGCACGTCGACCTCCGGCCCACCCTCAACCGCGACTGCATTTGCGCCAGCGACCGGCTCAATCGACGTCGCCTCGGGATCGGTCGACTTCTCTTCGTCGACCACCGGGCGGAGGAACGCCCGCAGCTCGGCCAGCGCCGCGTCGGGCACATCGTAGTCGCTCAGGTACGCCCCGAAGCTGGCCGGCCAGTCGTCGCGGCCGCCAACCCAGGTAGAAGCGAAATCGAACAGCGCGCCGCTGCCGAGAATCTCCCTCAGCTCCTTGGAGTACTGGGGCCGCGCCAGCACCCGGTCGGGGGTGATCCCACCGCCGCCATAAACAACGCGTCCAGCGCTGGTGATGAACTTCGCCTTACTGCTTCGCAGGCTGTCGACGGCATTGGGATCCATGTCATCGTATCCCTCCTGGACGTAGGCACGCACGTCCTCTGTGAAGGGCCGTTGAATGAGCCGGCCGAGGGGCGTGTAGTAGCGCGCTACCGTCAGCAGCAGCAGGCCGGCTCCACTGGCCAGGCGAAACTGCTCCTGGACAAGCCCCTTGCCGAAACTGGTCTCCCCGGCGATCAGGCCCAGGTCAAGATCCTGCACCGCACCGGCGACGATCTCCGAGGCGCTAGCGCTGCCGTGATCGAGCAGCACCACCAGCGGCAGTGGCTCCCGCGCGCTCCGGGTTGCCCCGCGGAACTCGCGACGCTGGCTGGCATTCCGCCCCTCGGTGTAAACGATCAGGTCGCCGGCGTCGACGAACTGGTCGGCAACTTCCACCGCCTGAGACAGCAGGCCGCCCCCGTTCTGGCGCAGATCCAGCAGCAGGTGGCGCATCCCCGCGCCCCGCAGTCTCGCCATTCCGGCCGCCAAGTCGGTGCCGGTGTTCTCGTTGAACCGGGTGATGCGGATATAGCCGATCTCCGGGTCGAGCATGTAGACGTACGGCACGCTGCTGACTTCGATGCGGTCCCGCCGGATGGCATAGTCGATCCATTCCTCCTCCCCCTGCCGTTCCACCGAGACAACCACCTCGCTCCCCTTGGGACCACGCAGCTTCTTCATCACCTCTTCGGTGGTGATTCCCTGCGTCGAGACGCCCTCGATCGCGGCGATCACGTCGCCGGCCCGCAGCTTCCCGTCGGAGGGCGAACCCAGGATGGGCGAGATCACCATAAGCAGTCCGCGCTTGACCTCGAAGTAGATGCCGATTCCCTCGAAATCGCCCCGGAACCGCTCGATCATCCGCCCCACGTCCCGCGGCCGTACGAAGCTGGAGTGGGGGTCGAGTGTCGCCAGCATGCCCCAGATGGCGCCGTGACTGAGCGAGTCCGACGGTATGCTTTCGACGTAGTTGCGGTAGATCGCCCGGTAGGCTTCGCTGAGCAGCTGCACCTGCCCCCGGTTGTCCAGCTGCGCCGACGAAAAGACCGAGGTGGAATCGTCACCCCCGGCGAAACCGGCCCAGTCGGCAGAGCTGACGAACAGGTTCTCCCCCCCCGGCAGCGCCGCTACCATGCCATCGATGGCACCGGACACCAGCCGGGTGCTGTCGATCGGCTCGACGTAGTACCGGTGAATTCGGTCCCGCACCTCCACCATCAGCCGCAGGTTATCTTGGGTCGACCGGGCCAGAGACGACGTCGACGTGGTCAGCAGCCCCAGACCGGCGGTAAGCAGGACCAGCGTCCTCCCCGCCCGGCCGCGCCTGGCCTTGAGCCCGATCATCAGCGTGTGACCTCGAGCAGGGGCAACTCCTCGGCGCTGCCCGGCGTCCAGTCTCCCAGCAGCTCGGCGAATGCAGGTGGGACTCGCCGCACCCGGACGCGGCCATCGATCCCTGTCGCCTGCCGCCGGGCCGAACCCAGCGTGCCGGTCGCGAAAACGACCTCGTCGATCTCGTACTGGGCCACCAGTGCCGGCAGCTCGTCCGTCAGGCCTATCACCTGGTGGCCGGCGACCAGCCGCCCCCGGTCGCTGCGGTCGCTGCCGACCAATCCCACCAGGTAGTAATCCAGACCTCCGAGTTCCCGCAGATAGTTGGCGAAGGCGACGGCTTCTTCGTCGGTGCCCACCAGCAGAATCCGGCGGCGGTAGAGCCCCCCGCGGCGGTTGTTGATGTACCAGCGCGCTGCCAGCCGCCAGCCGGCGATGAGGACGGTGCTGAAGGCCCAGGCAGCGCCAGCCGCCAGGCGCGAGAAATTGTACCCCTTGAAGAAGAAGACCAGCGTCACGACCACGCCGAACCCTACCGCCACCGCAAGGACGGTGCGGTAGATAGAGAGCCGATGGCGATCGTAGAGCCCCAGCAGCTGGAAGACCAGCATCCACGTGGCCAACGGAACCGCGTACACCAGGAACCACTGCATGTCGGCGTAGTCGGGAGGGACCAGCCAGCGCGACGGCTCCACGTTAATGCCCAGGCCGCGGCAGGTAGCCTCTATCGCCTTCATCAGCGGCACCAGCTTTTCGTGGTAGCGCAGCGCCAGGCCCAGCTCCAGGCCGGCCAGAATGAGGGCAGCATCGAAAGCCGGCAGGGCGAATCGGCGCGCCAGGTGTCGCAGCAACCCGTAGAGGCCGTGCACGGCGATGCCCACGTGCAGCAGCCACAACGGGAAGAACCGGTAGCGCCGGCGCATGTGCTTCTTCACGAAGATGGACATCGCCTCGGTCTTGCGGTACAGGACCCGCATCGGCACGGCGCGGCCGCTCTCGCCGCGGAAGTGGATGATCTCCGTATCCGGCACGTAGTGCAGAGACCAGCCGGCCAGGTGCATGCGGTAGCACCAGTCGATGTCCTCGCCGTACATGAAGTAATCCTCGTCCAGCATGCCGACCTGGTCCATCGTCTCCTTGCGCACCATCATACAGGAGCCGGAGAGCACCTCCACTGCGTGCGGTTCCTCCGAGTCGAGGTAGGTCATGTTGTAGCGGGCGAAGGTGGGACTGTTCGGGAACAGCCGCGACAGGCCGGAGACCTTGCAGAAGGCGGCCAGCGGCGTCGGGAAGCCGCGCATGCAGTCAGGCTGCAGGGTGCCGTCCGGGTTGAGGATCTTGCAGCCGACCGCGCCGGCACCCGGGTTATCGTCGAGGAAGCGCACGAGGGTGCGCAACGTGTCGCGCCGCACCACCGTGTCGGAGTTGAGCAGCAGCACGTGGCGGCCGGCCACCTGCTTGAACGCGACGTTGTTGCCCGCGGCGAACCCGACGTTTTGCTCGTTTCTGATAAGCTGGACGTCGGGGAACCGCTCCGCCACCATGTCGGCGCTGCCATCGCGGGAGGCATTGTCGACGACGAACACTTCGACATCGAGATCGGCGGAAGCTTCGGCGACGGTGCGCAGCGCCTGCTCGAGCAGATCCCGGGTGTTGTAGCTGAGAAGTACTACGCTCAGGTCCATGGGGCCAATCGCGATCAGCGCTCGCGCGCCACCGGGCGCGAACCACCGGTGGCCTTGCGCAGGCCGAAATAGAGCAGCTGCTTGGCGAACAGCAGATACTCCTGCCAGTTGAGCTTGCTGCTGCTGAACTGGCGGTTGCGAAAGATATAAGGTATCGACACATGGCTGCCGTAGTCACCCTTGACCAGGATCTCCAGTAGGATCTTGTAGCCGCTCGAGGTCAGCTGCATTTCACCGAGGACTGACCGGTGCAGGAAGAAATAGCCGGCCAGCGGGTCTTCAACCCCAGTAAGCAGGCGGGCGGCGGCGACGCCGACGTTCGAGACCATCTTGCGGTGGAACGCCCATTTCTCGACCTGGCTGGTCACGCCGAAGCGGCTGCCGATCATTAGGTCGTGCTCGCGCAGACCGTGGATGAGTTCCGGGAGGATGGCCGGGTCATGGCTAAGGTCGGCGTCGATCACGCCCAGGTAGGGGCGCATGGACAACGCGAAGCCCTCCATCACCGCCGAGCCGAGCCCGAGCTTGCCGGCCCGGCGAATCACCCGAACCGGGAATCGGTCTGTGAGCTCCTCGGCAAACTCCCAAGTCCGGTCCGGGCTGTTGTCGTCGACCACGATCAGCTCCAGATCGATATCCGGCTCGGCAGCGACAATGCCGAAGATCTCCTCGGCCAACGGCCCGATGTTCTCTTGCTCGTTGTACGTCGGCGTGACCAACGAAACTTCGAGTCTCTCAGCGGACATGGGCCGGAAAATCGCGGTGGAAGTCCTCTTGTGCGCGCAGGCGCTCGAGCCCGCAGGCGAAGGTAATCGGACCGCGTCCTAGGATTGCTTCGAGCAGCTCGGCGCGCAATCCCGACCGAAGCGGGCGCGGCGCCGGCTGCCCCATCGCGGCGGTGCTGATCGGGTGTATCCGGTCAACCGGCAGGGCGAACTCCCGCGCCAGGGCCACCACCAGCTCGTAGCGGGTCATGAAATCACCACCGCCGAAATGCACCAGGCCGGTCTGACGGCGCTGACACAGTTCCAAGAGCGCCTCGGCCAGATCGTCCACGGCCGCCGGGTTACCCCACTGGTCGTCGACGATGCGCAGCTCTTCTCCCTTCGCCAGCGCCTGCAGTGGCCAGGTGACCAGGTTCGGACGGACCCCCGAGGCGTGGCCGTAGAGCCAGAGGGTGCGCACCACCAGGCCATCGAGACCTCCTTCGAGAACTGGTTTCTCGCTGGCCAGCTTGAGCGCGCCGTAGTGGGAAATGGGATGGGTGCTGTCGTTCTCGCCATAAGGGCCGTCGCGACCGTCGAAGACGTAGTCGGTAGACAGGTGGGTCAGGCCGATGCCGCTTTCCCTGCAGGCTGCCGCCAAGTCCGCGACGGCCTCGACGTTGACGCGCCGGGCCAACTCCCGCTCCTCTTCGCAGAGATCGACATTGGTCACCGCGGCGGTGTGAATTACCCAGTCCGGCTCTACCCGGTCAAGTATGCCGCGCACCGCCTTCGGGTCGAGCAGGTCGCAGACGTGGTAATCCCCGGACGGCGCCCCCTGAGCACCGCGACCGCAACCGGACGCCTCGAGGCCGGAGCGACCGACCGCCGCCCGCAACAGGCTGCGGCCCAGCAGGCCGTGCGCGCCGGTGACCAGCAGCTTCATCGCGGATCCCGCACGGTCGAGTCGGCGTGCAACAGTGCCAGCGCCGCAGTGGCATGGCGGCGCGTCGGCCTCTGGCGCAGGCGCCGACCGGAAAGCAGGGCCCGCGCCCGGTCCACCTCGCCGACTTCCAGGAGCAGGGCAGCCGCCAGGGCATTCCCGGACGGCAGCAGGCCGTCGGCGTAACTGCCCGGCATCCCTGCTGACGTCTCGCGGAAGAGGTGATTCTCCCGATCGTAGAGGTGTCTCTCCATGTAGCCCTTGGCGCGGCGCGCTGCCTCGTCGAAACGGGCATCTCCCGTCGCTCGGTGCAGGTCTCGAAAAGCCAGGGCCGCCAGGGCCTGGTCCTGCAGCAGGCCCGCCAGCTCTCCCTCAGCGCCACAGAGATGCCGAACACCACCTGCCGGCGAAAGACAGTGGGCCAGCAGGTGCTCTCCGACCTTGATGGCCATCGCCGCCGCCGCCGTGTCCGCCAGCAGCGAGGCAGCTGCCAGGCAGGCGCTGACGAGACGGGCATTGCGGTCGGCGTATGTCGCCGGATCCGACCACCAGCCCGGGCCGGCAGCGGGCGGATGGGCCACGCGCCGCCCGACGAAACGATGCTCGCGGGGCCGGTAGAGTTCCCGCTCGACGAAGGCGACCAGAGCCCGGGCGGGCGCCGCGAAGCGGCCGGCATCCGACGCCGCTGCCCGCACCAGAACCTGCATGAGATCAGCCTGGTCGGCGGCATCGAATTCGCCGGCCGGCGTCGCCCAATCGGGGGTGTGGGAAAAAGCTGCTACCCCGCCATTGTGCATCATCGGGCTGGCGAGCAGCCGGTCGAGCGCCTGGTGCACTATCTCGACCGCCCGCGGTTGGTCGCGCTGATAGCCGTACTCGAGAAGAAACGCCAGCACCGAAGACTCGGGGAACTTCGGCGCCGTCCCGAAGCCGCCGTCGATGCGGTCGTGGGCCGCCAGCGCGGCGGCGAAAACCGCCTCCACGTCGAGTGTGAGCACCGGCGCTGGCAGATCGCGCTGGTGCCGCTCGACGCTTTCGACGATCTGCTTCCGTCGCTTCTCGAAACCGTCGCGCAGACGCCACAGGAACATGCGGATGTTTGCCGGCGGCACGTCGACGGCGCCGGCGAAACGCCTCCCGTCCGGCAGCAGCAGTGCCACCGTAGGCCAGCCTCCGGCCCCGAAGCGTCGGGCAAGATCCGGGCGGTGCCAGGGATCGACCCGGACCGCGGCAAACTCCTGCTGCACCAGCTGTTCGAGTGCCACACCGCCGCGGGCGAACGTACCGTCGCCACCCGGTGTAGCCAGGTAAAGCAGCACTGGCTGATCCCGTTCGCGGGCCTGCTGCCAGAACTCATCGGTCCAGCGGTTCCAGAGGATCTGCCCGTCTTCCCCGGGCCAGGGTTTCGGCGCCCGTACTACCGGTTCAGGAGGCGCGGCCGGTTGTGCCAACGGCGGAACCGGTAGAGGGTCGCAGCCGGAAACGGTGCACAGGAACAGGGCGGCAACGGCCGCGAGGTACCTGGCATACATCGAGCCAAGAGCCGTCGAAATCAATACATCTTATTGATATTCATAGAGTTCGGCGCACACTGGCGCGCCTGCGCCTTCAAAGTAGTCAGAGGTAATTTGCCAGTCAAGCTGATGGCGCGCCAGGCGCCGGGCCCCGCCACAGCGCGACGGATACCTTATATTGAACAAGGAAAGACAAGTCTCTCCACGGACGCGCCATACCATCACCATGGTCCAAATCGACTCCTACCGCATGCTGAGCATTCTCATCCCGGTCTACAACGAGTAGTATTTCGTCGGACAGCTGGTCGAGATGGTCCTGGATGCGCCGCTGCCGGCCGGGGTCGTGCGCGAGCTGGTCATCGTCGACGACGGGGCGAGCGACGAGACACCGGCGCTGCTGCAGCGGTTAGCCAGGGAGCATCCCCGGGAGATCCACCTCCACACTCATCCGGTCAACCGCGGCAAGGGCGCAGCCATCCGCACCGCGATCGCCGGTGCCACCGGCGACATTTGCATCATCCAGGATGCCGACCTGGAGTACGACCCGGCTGACTTCTCCGCCGTGATCCAGCCCATCCTCGATGGCGACGCCGACGTGGTCTACGGCTCCCGCTTCCTGCCAAGCGACCGGCGCCGCGTCCTCTACTTTTGGCATGCGCTGCGCAACCGGGTCCTGACCAACATCTCCAACATGCTCACCGACCTGAACCTGACGGACATGGAGACCGGCTACAAGGCCACCAAGACCAGCATCCTCAAGTCGATCCCGATCCGCAGCGACGGCTTCGACCTGGAGCCGGAGCTGACCGCCAAGTTCGCCAAGCGGGGTTGCCGCATCTACGAGGTGCCGATCTCATACCGCGGCCGCAGCTACGACGAGGGGAAGAAGATAACCTGGCGCGACGGCATTCGCGCCTTGGTCCGCATCATCTACTACTGGCTCATCGACGACCTCTACGAGTCGGCCTACCGCCACGCCCAGTATCGGCTCTCGCGCACCCACCGCCTCAACCGCTGGCTCGCCGACGCCATCGTCCCCTATGTCGGCAGGCGGGTCCTGGAGTTGGGGGCCGGCCTGGGCAACATCACCCTCAAGATGTTGCCCCGCCATCGTTATCTCCTAACCGATGTCGATCCCCTGAATCTGGACTACCTGGAAAGTCGGTTCGGGCACTACAGCTGGGTAGATGTCGCCCGGCTAGATCTCTCCGAGCCGGGCGACATGGCGACTTTTCGGGACTGTTTCGACACCGTGCTGTGCCTGGAGGTCCTCGACGGAGTCGAGGACGACGAGGCGGCCCTGGCCAGCATCCGCGGCAGCCTGGTCGCAGGAGGGCGGGCTATCCTGCTGGTTGGCCAGGGCAGGTGGCTCTACAGTCCGCTGGACCGGGTCCTCGGGCAGGTGCGGCGGTATTCACGCGCCGAGATCCGGGCCAAGTGCGAGCGCGCCGGACTGGTGATCGAACAGCTGCGGCCTTTCAACCGGACCGGATCGCTGATCTGGTTGTGCAACAGCCTGCTGCTACGGCGGCAGAACATCGGCAAGCTGCAGCTGAAGCTGTTCGACAGCTCGGTCTGGCTGCTGCGGCGTCTCGACCGGCTGCTGCCGCTGCCCGGCCTGTCCCTCCTGGTCGTCGCCCGCCGGCCCGGCTAAAAAGCCGAAGCTCGGTAGCATTCCGGCATCAGCGGTGTGCGCTCTTCTCCGGGCGCTCCCAGGCCCCCTGCGACTTGCGCGGCGCCAGTTTCGCGGGCTGCGGAGTCACATCCACATAGGGAATCATGGCGAAGACGTGGCAGAGGCAGTTCAGGGGGTGTCGAACGCTGCCACCTGGGCACCGCGCGGGCTCGTCGCTGTGCACCCCGGCCAAAAGGAGGATCCGCGGAGCCTCCCGATCGGTCTCGACGCGGACGTGGAAGATCGGGTAGCCATCGGCTCGGGCCAGTACGGAAACCTCTGCGGCGGCTGGTTGACTCCCAGCTGTTCTCTCGGCCAGGCTTGCGTAATCGCAAACCGGGCTCTTTGCCATGGTTGAAACCGCCGCGATGGATCTACTCGAAGGATATTGGGCAAAGAGGTCCTTCGCGTCCACGGTCCCCGCTGTCGGTCAGGTGGACGAGGCCGCGTAGCGGTCCCGGAGTACCCGGCGCATCACCTTGTTCGAAGCCGTTCGCGGCAGGGCGTCGACGACGATCGCGTCGACGACGCGAAAGAGCGGATTGAGGGTCGTGGAGAGCACCTGCTGGCAGGCGTCCCGCGGCGCGCCGGAGGGCATGCCGTCGCCGACGACGAGGAACAGCACCAGCCGGCTCGGTCCGCCGTCCGGGGGCACAACCGCCACCGCCGCGGCTTCGATCAGCCAGGGCAGGCGAGCCAGGGCCTCCTCGATCTCGGCCGAAGAGACCTTGATGCCGCTCAGGTTCATCGTGTCATCGACGCGGCCGCGGGCGCGGTAGTAGCCGCCCGGCAGCGTTTCCATCTGGTCGCCATGACGACGCAGCCGGCCCTGATCCACGGCAGGCACACCCGAGAAATAAACCTCATGGTGATCGGCGTTGACCAGCTCCCGCGATAAGCCCATGGCTACCGGCCGCAGGAACAGCTCACCCGCCTCGGCCGGCCCCCCCTCTTCGTCCAGGATCTCGAAGGCGGAGCCCAGGGCCGGGGTGCTGAACGTCCCCGGCGACGCCGGTTGCATCATGGTGCCGGTGATGTAGCCGCCGCCGATTTCGGTGCCGCCGCAGTACTCGATCACCGGCCTGTAGCCGGCCAGGTGCATCAGGTAAAGCATGTCTTCCGGGTCGGAGCACTCGCCGGTAGAGCTGAACGCCCGAATCGCCGACCAGTCCAGCCCTTCCATGCAGCCGCTGCCGCGCCAGGCCCGCACCAGGCTCGGCACCACGCCGAGCATATTCACCCGCGCATCCTGGACGAAGCGGCCGAACTCCACGCCACCCGGCGCCCCGCAGTAGAGGCCGATCGCCGCCCGGTTCACCAGGCTGGCGAAGATCAGCCACGGCCCCATCATCCAGCCTAGGTTGGTCGGCCAGGCGACAGTTTCGCCGGGCCGGATATCGTGGTGCAGATAGCCGTCGACCGCACACTTTATCGGCGTGGTGTGTGACCAGGGGATCGCTTTCGGATCGCCGGTGGTGCCCGAGGAGAACAAGATGTTGGCGTGGTCCTCCGGGGTTCGCGGGACCGCCGCAAACGCCTTCTCCGGACCGAGAAAATCGCGCCAGTGGCAGTCCCCAGGTCGCAGCTCAAGCGCGGTCACAGTCCCGCTCGCCGCCAGAACTACCGACGGTGGGGCACCGGCCGCGACCACTCGCTCGTAGAGGGGTATGCAACGCCCCGCGCGCGCGATCGCGTCCTGCGTGAACAGCAGGCGGGCCCGCCCCAGGCGCAGGCGGGTGGCGATCTCCGCCGCAGCGAAACTGTCGGCGATCGAAACCACCACCGCGCCAGCTTTCACGATCCCCAGGTAGATGGCCACCGACTCCGGCGTCATCGGCATGTCGATCGCCACCGCGTCACCCGGCGCGATGCCGTGATCGACCAGAGCGTGGGCGACCCGATCAACGAGGGCCTCGAGCGCCCGGTAACTCCATTCCTGCACTGCTTCCTCGCCCCGGCGGAAGCGCAGGGCCGTCTCCTCCGGACCTGCCAGGAAGCAGCTCTCGACGACGTTGAGCCGCCCACCGACGAGCCAGCGGGGATCTTCCTCGACCGCCGCGTCCAGCACGGTTGCGTACGAGCGGGCGAACCGGATGCCCAGGCGACGGACCATCAGATCCCAGAATGCGGCCGGCGCCGTTGCTGACCAGGCATGGAGTTGCTCGTAGGTGGTGCAACCGCGCTCCCGCATCAGGGTAGCCACGTGGGTGACGCCCGCCTCTTCCGGCCCGGGCTGCCAGGCCGGCGGCGGTCCCTTGCCCGGGTCCCAATCGGCGAAGATGGTCCGGAACAACAACAGGTGCAGGTCGAACGAATCGCCGTGCGCCTCGAGATGGGAGGCCATGGCCTGCCAACGCTGGCCAGCGGGCAGGGTCTGAGTTGCCTCGTAGCCCTCGAGCAGACGGCGGACGACGGCGGGATCGCTGACGCCGGCGTTGCGGATGTGTTCGCAGAGCAGGGACATAGTCGAAGGATTCGGCAGGACGCGCCGGCCGGGCACAAAAAAACCGAGTTCATACTCGGCTGTGGTATGGCGGAAATGTAGCTGGTCGCGCCTCCAAAACAAAGCGGCCGTGAACGAGACGTCGAGACCTCAGTGCGCAATCGTCACGGCCGCCTGAGGCTGTCCGGCGGCATTTGACCTCCTCGTTTGAACTGCGTCCCCACCTGTCAACTCGCGTTCGCGAGCCCGTTAGGTGGTTGTGTGTCTCTATATGCGCTCACTGCCGGTCGCGCCGCGAGCTGACAAAGCGCCAGCAGAAGGCGACACCGGTCCCGGTCAGCAGCAGGGCCAGGGCGGCCTTGACCGGCCACAGCTCGGTGGTGTAGAGGTTGGCCAGCAAAAGCAGGACGGCGGCCAGGAGCATCAGGATGCCGCTGAAGAGGGTGTCCATGCCGCGGTTATTCCTCTTTTCGTCGCGATCGGCCATCGGCATTACCAGAGCAGGTACAGCAGGAACAGGGCCAGCCCGATGTAGGCCAGGGCCAACACCCCGGGGCGCTTGTAGAACGGCAGTCCTGCCGCCGGCAGCTCGAAGGGGTACTCCGGATTGACCGAGGCGGAGAGCAGGGTGCGCTGCAGCCAGGTGCCCTCGAGTGCGCGCAGGCGCTGGCCCATCAGTTCCGGCAGGCCATCCTCGCGCTCGCGCCTGTAGACCAGGCCCTTGAGCTCTTTCTCCGACACCGGCCCGCGCACCAGGTCGATCACCTTCGAGGCGATCAGCATGCTGGCGGCCGGCAACACGATGTTCCAGACGTAGGCCCACCACATGTTGGTGTACCATACCGGCAGGGGCCAGTCGTTGGAGCCGGCGGCCATGGCCGAGAAGCCGTAGGCCAGGCCGACCAGCAAGCCGATGGCGCCGGTGCGGCGGTGGACCCTGGTGAACACCCCCATCATGATGACCGTCATCAGCGGCACCGCGATCGCGCCGGCCAGGCGCAGGTAGAACAGCAGCATGCCGCCCTTTAGAAACGGCACGTAGGCGAAGCCGAGGGCGATGATGAAAGGCACGGCGATGCGGCCGACCCGGGTGTAGTGCTCGTCGCTTTCATTCCTGACGATGAAGCGGGCATAGACGTCGCGGACGAAGAGGCTCGAGATGCCGATGCCGATGGAATCGAAGGTGGAGTAGCCGGCGGCGATGAGGCCGGCCACGACCAGTCCCACCAGACCTGGTGGCAGGTACTTTTCCACCAGCAGCGGGTAGGCCTGGTCAACGATTTCCAGGTCCGGAAATTCGGCCCGCGCCATCGGTCCCAGGCTGACGTTGAACCACAGGCAGATGGCAGTCGCCACACTCGCCACCAGCGCCGCCATCTTGAAGTCCCACTCCGAACGCGCACCGAGGAAGCGGATGGCCTCGTACTGGTTGATGAGGGCGTAGGTCACCAGCGCGACGATGAACCCGAACACCACGACGAACGGCGACACCCCCTCGGGCGAGTAGCCGCCCACCCGCAGCAGGGTTTCGGGCAGGACCGGATCCACAGCCGCCAGACGCTCGTGAAGTCCATCCCAACCGTCCATGTTGTACCAGACCGCGCCCCACAGCACGAACGAGGCGACGATCATCGCGATACTCTGTATCGCGTCGGTGAAGGCCCCGGCCTGCAGGCCGCCGCGGACGATGTAGAGGGTGGCGGTCACCGCCATGGAGACCACCAGCACCCAGCTCCAGGCCTCGTTGATGCCGGCGACGACGCTGAGTACGAGAAACATGGAGAAGTAGATGTTGCCGAGAACGTTGGTGCGTGACTGAATGTTGATCAGCACCGCCAGCAGGCGGGCGGTGGGTCCGAAGCGGAACTCGAGCCACTCGGCATTGGTGAACACGCCGGCCCGGTACATCGGCACGATGATGAAGAAGCTGAGGAGGATCCAGCCGAGCGCGATGCCCAGCCACCACTGCGACAGCTGGGCCAGTCCCACACTGTACGAGCCGCCGACGATGCCCACGTAGTCGCCGCTGTCGACCGCGGTGCCGAAGGCGGAGAGACCAATCACCCACCAGGGCATCGACTTGGCGGCCAGGTACCAGTCGAAGCTCTGGCCCTTACCGCGAAAGGCAGCAATGCCGTAGGCGACGCTGCCGCCGTTGATGACGAACACCAGCAGCCAGTCGACCAGGGTCACGCGCTATGCTCCTCGTCTGTGAAAAAGGGCGGCGGCACCCCCCTCGGGCACCGGCGCCGCGACACTTCCACCAAGTGCCGGCTACGGTGCCGGCAGCTGGTAGCCTTCCTTCTCAACCTGAATGCGGGACAGGGTGCCGCCGTAGGTGATGTACAGCGTCTTGGCGGCGGCGCCCCGTCCGAAGGCGACGTTGGTCGGCACCGGCGTCGGGATGTATGCCAGCTCCTTGCCGTCCGGGGCATAGCAGTAAATCCCGGGCCGCGACTGGTCGCGCACGGCGATCCAGATGTTCCCCTCCACGTCGCAGACCAGGCCGTCGGGACCGTCCTCCGGGTAGTAGTCGACGAGCACCTCGCGGAAGGTGGCGGTGCCATCCGCATGCAGGTCGTAAGCGTTGAGCGCCATGTGTCCCTTGCGGGTCGGCGCTTCCGGGCCGACGCGGAAGATGCCGGTGTTGCCATTGTCGTTGCTGACCACGTACAGGCTCTTCTGGTCCGGCGAGACGGCGACGCCATTCGGCTTGCCGGCATCGGTGATGATGCGATGGACGCTCCGGTCGGGATCTATGCGGTACACCGCCATCACCGGCTGGTCGACCGGCTCGTGTCCGAGGTACCGCGGATCGGAGAAGTAGATGCGCCCTGTCTCATCCAGAGTGATGTCGTTAGCGGCGTTGAACGGGCGCCCCTCGTAAAGGCCGGCGATGATCTCCGCTTTCCCCGTACTCAGGTCGGTCCGGGTAACGCGGCGCCCGCCGTAGTCGGCCCCCTCGGCGGCCAGCAGGCGCCCTATGGCGTCGAACTTCAAACCGTTCGACATGCCGCTGGGCGAGCGGAAGACCACGGTCGCGCCCGTGCTCGGGTCGTACCGCCAGATGTGCCCGGCCTGCATGCCGGATCCAGCGGTGAAGGTGATGTCGCTGAAGTAGACCGAGCCGTCCGGCGCCACAGCAGGACCTTCAGTGAAAAAAGCCTCGGTGAACAGCTCCTCAACGCGCGCGTCGGGCGAGACGACGCTCGGATCCCCGCTGGGCCCGGGCAGTTGCCCGATGGACGGTCCCGAAGTGAGCGCTTCGTGTTCGTCGGACTGCGCCGGCATCGCCGCCGCGAGCACCAGGATCGCGGCCACAGCGAGCGTTCCCGTGGAGACAAATCTGGCGAGCATGATCGTACCCTCCTTCGTTGTTTCTTGGCGGCCACAAGATAGAGCGTGGACAACCGGCTATCAATCCATGAAGGCGACCTGTCCGACACCGCCTTCATGCCACCAGACCGCTTGCGCGTAGCAGCCACCAGCTCCGCGATGGGTGGCTTGCGACGAAAGCCCTGATGCCGATGTTAGGACGAGCTTCTCGCAGCACTCCACAACCATGGCACATACCGGCTGTCATACCTTCGATCTAGAGTTCGCGGTCCGCGACTACGAGTGCGACCTGCAGGGCATCGTCAACCACGCCACCTACCTCAATTACCTCGAGCACACTCGCCATCGATTCCTGCACAGCCTTGGACTGGATTTCGCCGACCTGCACAGCCGCGGGCACAGCCTCGTCGTCACCCGTCTCGAAGTCGATTACTTGGCGTCGCTGCGCAGTGGCGACCGGTTCGTCGTCCACTCGGAGATGACGCGCGCGAGCCGGTTGCGCTTCGCCTTCAACCACCGCATCGAGCGCCTCGGCGACGGCGCCGACATCCTCCGCGCCCGGGTGATCGGCACCTCGGTTTCCCGGGGCGGCCGCCCCGGGCTGCCGCCGGAGATCGCGGTGCTGTTCGGCGCCGACGCCTGACCGTGGGTGCAGAACGTCACCGGGCCGGCAGCGCGCTCAGCAGAGCAGCCGCCACTGACCGATCCGGCCCGGCCAGGCAGCGAACATCTCCTTGCACCCCTCCAGCGACTCGTCCACTACCAGCAACGACAGGAACATCTCCGCCTGCGAGGGGTCGGTGGTGAAGATCGCGCCGGTGCTGATCTGCTCGCCGTTGGGCGTCAACCGCAGCGGATGTCGCTCCCTCACCTGCGTGGCGAACGCCTGGGGACTGGCAAAACCGGCGGCCTCCACGTCGGCGCACCGCAGGATCAGCCAGACCGCGGTACGCGCAGCGTTGACGTGGCGGGCCAGCCGCCAAGCCAGGTGGCCCATGGTATAGCGGGGATTGATTTCGACGATCGGCTTCAACCGCAGCTGCCCATCACCTTCGTCGGAAGAGTCGCCATGACCTTGCCCGCCGACCAGCTCGCTGGCGCCGGCGCCAGCACGGTCGCAATAGACGATCATGTCGATCCCCACCGGACCCACCACCCCGGCATCCAGCAGCGGCCTCTCCAGTTGCGCGACCAGCGCGTCCGCCAGGTGCTGCAGCCGCTTCGGCTCCTTGCCACCGCCGTACAGAAATCGCCGCACCGCCGGCGCCAGCCCGTCGATCCGGCCCTGGACGAACGAACCCAGGTACTGACCGCGCTGATTGGTGATGAAGCGTGTCCACCCCAGACTGCGGCAACGACCGTCGGCGACATCCAGCAATAGCGACAGGTCGACCAGCCTGTCCAGCCACGGCTCGACGACGACGGTCCCCTGGTGCTGGATCACATTCTCGAGCCAGCCGAGTTGAGAGGGACGCGGCGGCGCATCACCGAACTGGATCTGGTCCCGGCCCGAGGCGCCG